>SKGS01000087.1 GCA_007117355.1 Lishizhenia sp.
GTGGAAGATGAAGAAGTATGTGTAACGTTCGAATTTCCAGCAATTGAAGGTACTAACCTATATGGAGCAAGTTATTTTACAGAACCGAATGGTCAGGGTCAGTCTTTTGAAGCTGGAAATACTGTAACTCTCAACGATTTTACAGATTTCCCAGTAACAATTTACATTTTTGATGAAAGTAATACTAATCCAAACTGTTCTGCTGAAATTAGTTTTGAATTAACCATTCATGACTTACCAGGTGCACAAATTATTAGTTCTGGAGGAGCTTATTGTGATTATGAAACACCAAATGATATATTGGTTTCTCTAACGGGCGACCCCTTATTTACATTGACATATTCAGTAAATGGAGTTCAAAATACTATCAATTCAGCTAGTTCTTCAGTAAATCTTGGCAACGAAGCCGGGGAGTACGTGATACAATTAATAGAAGACGCTAATTGTTCAGATGATTTGAATCAATCGGTTACTATTTTGGTCAAAGAATCACCAGATGCGCCTGAGGTAACTTTGGCCGAGCCATATTGTTCAAAAACGGATTTTGTACCTATGATAGGTCAAGGCGTAGCTGACAGTTTACTGTGGTTCACGGATGAAGAACTACAAAATTTATTTGGTGAAGGAAATGAGGTTTTACCTGAGGACATCATTGGAGTTTCAAATTATTATGTAATTGAAATAGTCAATGGTTGTGAAAGTGAGGTGACAATTGTTGAGGTGGATGTTGAAGTCTGTGATATCAATGTAACCGAAGGAATGTCGCCAAATGGAGATGGCATTAATGATGTATTCATAATAGAAAATTTGGAAGCTTTCCCTAATACTAAACTTCATGTTTATAATAGGTGGGGTAGTGAGGTATATTTCTCACCAGACTATAAAAATGATTGGGATGGTCGTTCACAAAGTAAATACAATGTTGGTGGTGATGTATTACCAGAGGGAACGTATTATTATATTATTGAATTAGGAACGAGCGAAGCAACGTCTAATCAAAGCGGTAAGATAATCAAAGGCTGGTTTTACTTGCGTCAGTAGAGCAGTGATGTTAAGCTAAACAATTTGACTCTGTGTTCCATTATTTATGCATTTACATAGAATAAAAAGTCACTCTTTTTCTTTCGTTGAAAACTTGCAACAAGTTATGCTGGTTAAACAGTAATTTACTTTTAACTTTGTGAAAAAATTGAGTATGCTTTCCATAAACCCGCAAGATATTCCTGTTCCAAAATTGCACCACTATTTATTGGGAGCAGTAGGACCAAGACCTATTGCTTTTGCTTCGACAATTGATAAAGAAGGCAATCCAAATTTAGCGCCATTTAGTTTTTTCAACGTTTTTAGTGCTAATCCTCCAATATTAATCTTTTCTCCAGCGAGAAGTGGAAGAACGAATACCACAAAAGACACTTTTGAAAATGTTAAAGAGGTGAAGGAATGTGTCATCAATATTGTAAATTACGCTATTATTGAGCAAATGTCATTAGCATCTTCGCCTTTCGAAAAAGGAGTAAATGAATTTACTAAAACTGGTTTAACGCAACTTGCATCTGATACTGTTAAGCCGTTTAGGGTGAAAGAAGCTCCAGTTCAATTTGAGTGCCAAGTAAACGAAATAGTAGAATTAGGAGATCAGGGAGGAGCAGGTAATCTTATCATTTGTGAAGTTAAAAAAATACACATAGATGAGGCTGTTTTGGATGAAAATCAAATGATTGACCAAAAGAAAATTGATTTGGTAGCTAGAATGGGTGGAAATTGGTATTGCCGAGCAAACGAACATGCGATGTTTGAAATTACCAAGCCAATAACTTCAATAGGTATAGGTTATGATAGTATCCCAGAAGATATTAGATCAAGTGATATTCTAACAGCGAATGACCTTGGCAAACTTGGAGGTATAGAAGAACTCCCAAATGAAACAGACGTAAATGAATTTAAATTGATTGAATTATCAGAAATTTTTGTATCTTTAGAAGATAGCCCAGTTGAATTAGAAATTACTTTACATAAAAAAGCGCAAGAATATTTAAAAGAAAATAAACTAGAAGATGCTTGGAAAACACTTCTAGCATTTAATAATCAATAAAAATAAATAAATAATTATGTACACGTTAAATGGAATTTTGAAAGTTAAAAATGACACACAAGTTATTTCAGATAAGTTTCAGAAAAGAGAATTTGTTGTAACTGACGCATCAGGAAACTATCCTCAGGATATTTTATTTCAACTTACTCAAGATAGAACAGCTCAGTTAGATGCTTTACAGCAAAACGATATGGTTGCAGTAACCTTCAATATCAGAGGAAGAGAATGGACAAGTCCTCAAGGAGAAATTAAATACTTCAATTCGCTTGATGTTTGGAAAGTTGAAAAAGTTGCAAATGGTGCTCCGGCTCCGACTCCTCAAGATATCGCTCCAGCGTCTGCTAGTACAGCTGAGACTATAATAGATGAAGGTGACGACGATTTACCATTCTAGTTATTGTTGAAATGTTAGATATTGACCCCATCAATAAGTTGAAGACTACCATGCCTTACTTAAAGGCTGGTATTCTTTGATTTGTTAAATCTCTTATCCTTTAGCTATGTCAAGTGTCTTTCTAAAAATGTATTCTTCTAAACGTTCATGCGTCAACCGTCGCCCTCGATACAACACTCCTATCGTCGTGTCACTCGGTCTCCTCGAATTAACACTTGTCAACCGTCAACCGTCAACCGTCAACCGTCAACAGTCAACCGTCAACCTTCAACCGTCAAC
>SKGS01000011.1 GCA_007117355.1 Lishizhenia sp.
ACAATACTTACATAGCTGCTCGCATTATACCTGGCTACGACACGCTTCGAAAACTGGAGTTGAACAAAGTGAAAAAAGATAAATGGGTAAAAGATTCCGTTTTGATTTATTCTTTAGAAACTAATGAAAAAGAATACCTTCCTAACATTCATGACTTGGCTACTAACCCAAAAAGTGAGTGGCTGGCTGTTCTTCAAACACCTGAAAAAGAAGAGAAGCCTGAGCCGAAGAAAACATGGTTTCGAAAAAAACAACCTAAACCTGAGAAAAAACCTACTTCTATAGGTCAAACCGCTTTGGTGATTCACCCTTCACAAAAAGAACATATGACTTTTGAGTATATCACAAAAGCAAATTTTTCTCCACAGGGAAGATTCCTGACCCTTATAAAGCATCGAGAAATTGAAAAGAAAGACTCGTTCCAATTAATGCTATATGATTTTCAAGATGCACGTTTGTTTCTATCAGAAAATTTTTCGGAAATAGGACATGTTGTTTTTAACGAACAAGAAGAAAGAATGGTCTTTTTAGCGTCAAACGATACCATAAAAGAAAACAAGGGTTTTTCCCTTTACAAACTTGATTTAACAGTGCAAAACTGGTCAGCAGAAAAATGGCTTCACGAAGAAATGGTTGAAGATTCTACTCTATTACAAGTAAGTAATTTTGTTGCACCCTATTTTTCGAAAAATAATGAACGGTTGTTTTTAGGTTGGAATGAATTACCTAAACTGCCTGAAAAAGACACTTTGTTAGAACGTGAAAAAGCAATGGTAGATGTTTGGCACTACCAAGATAAACGACTTCAACCGCAACAATTAAAGGAATTAAAGAAAGACAAACAAAAAGCCTTTTGGTCGTCCATTGAGTTAAATTCGAATAAAATTGTGCTACTAGAGGACGATACCTTGTCCATCCGTTCGTTGGATTTTGGAAATACCGATTTTGCGCTTGGCGTATCAAGAACACAATATCAAGCAGAATATCAATGGAGTTACCCTTGGAAAGCAGATTTTTATAAAGTGAATTTGAAAGATGGAACAACAGAACTGCTTCGTCCAGCCATTGGTTATTATATGGGAATTTCTCCTGATGCTAATCACTTTGTCTATTTCGACGAAACGAGCACTAGTATTATTGCACTCAATACCATTACAAAAGATACTTTTTGTTTGAACTGTTCAACTCCCGATTCAATTCATTGGACAAGAGATAATAATGGAATGCCTTATCCAGAAGGCGCTTTTCGTTTGGAAGGTTTTACACGAAATAATGAAATGCTATTTTACTCAAAATACGATGTCTGGAAAGCAGATTTAGAAAATCAATCGGTGGAGTGTATTTCCAATTTTTATGGAGAAAAAAATAACACTGTTTTACGTATTCAAAACCTTGAAAAAGATTCAACCTTTCTAAATCTAAACACTATTTTTATTCATGGTGTTAATCAAGATTCAAAGGATGAATCATGGTACAGTTTTGATTCATCCACTAAAGAATTAAAAGAATTGCATCAATCATCGCATAAGTTTGTCAATTTACGCAAAGCTAAAAATGGAAACCCTTTAATCGTTCAAAAAATGAATGTGAGAGACTATCCTGATGTATATTATTCCAAAGGCGATTTTGAAGTACTGAAAAAAATCTCAATGACTAATCCACAACAAAACGAATATGTTTGGCCGACAGTAGAAACGGTAAATTGGACTTCTTACGACGGAAAAGACCTAGAAGGTTTGTTGTATTTACCAGATGATTTTGATAGCACAAAATCCTATCCAATGCTCGTATATTTTTACGAATTATATAGCGACAGAAAACACCAACACTACATTCCAAAACCAACTGCAAGTATCATTTTTGCCACCGAATATACTTCGGCTGGTTATGTGGTATTTATGCCTGACATTCGTTACGAATCAGGATACCCAGCAAGAAGCGCCTATGATTGCATAATGAGCGGAACTGATTTTGTATTAGATTATTTACCAAATATTGATAGCACACGGATGGGGTTACAAGGTCAATCTTGGGGAGGCTATCAAACAGCACAATTGATAACAATGACAAATAGATACAAAGCAGCAATGGCTGGTGCTCCCGTAGCGAATATGTTCTCGGCTTATGGCGGAATCAGATGGTCCAGTGGTTTTAATCGCCAATTTCAATACGAAAGAACACAAAGTCGAATAGGAAAAACGATTTGGGAAGCCCCAGAGTTATATGTAGAAAACTCTCCTTTGTTTGGGTTACCAAATGTTTCTACCCCCTTACTCATTATGCACAATGACAACGATGGCGCCGTTCCATGGTATCAAGGGGTAGAATTATTTGTTGGCTTAAAGCGTTTAGGAAAACCTGTTTGGATGTTGAATTACAACGGGGATGAACACAACTTAATGAAGGCAGCAAACCGAGAAGATTTAAGTGTAAAAATGAAGCAATTCTTTGACCATTACTTGATGGAAGAACCCGCTCCAAGTTGGCTCTCTGATGGTGTACCTGCTTTGCAAAAGAAGATACGTAAATAGCGAGAATAAAGGTTAAATTGTCAGCGAAAGTACTATCCCTTACTCCCAACTTTCTACATTTTGGAATAATTTTTGACCTGTTTGAACGATGTATCTCTATTTTAACAAACAAAACAATTATTTTTGTTGTATGATTATCAATTTTATGAAGCTGTTTAATATTGTTTTCTTGCTGTTTTTAGTGCCAATATCTTTCGCTCAGGAAAGCCCTTGGTGGAAATCATCTAATGAGTCTGAGACAAATAATCAAGTAGAAAGCACTTCGACAAATTCAACACCAAATGGAGAACAAGAAGCATTTATTCAAGGTCAGCTTGGCGAGATAGAAATTCATATTGACCCACGAGTGGAGAAATTGGTGGAGTTCAAAGGGGCTACTATCCATCCAAATGCCGGTCCTATGATGGATGGATTTCGCGTTCAGCTCTTTTTTGACCAGAGTAAAGAAAAAGTGAACAAAGCAAGAGGGGAATTATTAAAAAAAGACGAAGAAGCAGAAGTCTATATCGAATACAAAGCACCAAACTACAATCTGTTACTAGGGAATTATAGAACTAGGTTAGAAGCGGAAAAGGCTCAAGCAGATTTGATGGAACTTTTTCCTGAGGCATTGGTTGTTACTTCTAGAATTTATCTGCCTTCTATCTTGGAAACACCTGATGAATATTGATTTTTAGATGTTAAGATGTTCCTGCTTCAGGCACAGCGGTTAGATGTTAGACAGTTGATTAATCCTTAGCGGTTTATACCACACCCTGCTTATCCGCTAAGGATTTAAAAGGGACTTCATCTTTAAAATCAAATAAAATCAAACCCTGTAACGAAATACGGAGCTGATGATGCTTCTAGTTTCTTATTGGATTTAACAACCAAACTTACTTTCGAAACCCCATTTAACTTGTGAAGGAGACCCCAGTTAATGACGTCTTTATTATCATTATACACAGCATCTTTTTCATCTACCCACCAAATAGCTGAATTACGATTTTCACAATAGAGCGCTCCTTCCATCAATTTTTCAATTTTCGTGGAATGACTAGGTTTATACCAAAGACTTTCAAAAACTAAAAAATTATGCTTCTTAGGTTGAATGATTTTTCGCAGCCAAGGAAGATAAGGAATAGCTGTAGTTAAAAAACCACCTGATGGTCCGGGTAACCTCTCGATAATCCAATTGGCGTGATACACTTTAACTAGCGCAACAAGTTCATCCGCTTCAAAATAACCATACATCGGACTATCATTATAGGTATGCTTTTCAAAAAATAATTGATGCTTGGTGAAATGCTCGGAAATTTTCTGCTTTGCTTCTTCTAAGTAACTTCCAGAAAGCTTTTTGACATTTGGCTCGTGTTTTGGCTCTACCCTACTAAACGTTTGTGTAGCAATGGTAGCGACAGTTTTAAAGTTAAATTGCTCACTCATCCAAAGTGAACGCTCATTCCTTGGGTCGATGTAAGCATACATTAACTCTGCTGATTTATCATTCGTTTTTTCACCTAAATGCTGTTCGAAAAAATTAGTTAGCTGACGCTTTAACAACCCTTGATTTGAAGATTTTTTAGCGCCTTTTGACTGCAAATGAGGATTAAAAGCAAAATAACGAATGTACCAACCGACTGGCCTTCGACAAAAAGTTACTGTACCTAGCACTTTGTTTCTTCTTTCAAGCGTTAAAAACAAAGGCTTATACAGCTGATGAATCCGTTCTTCGGTGTTTAAATGTCTATATTTCGCCCCATTTGTACCGAGTGTAACAGAGGTTAACAATTCCACTATTTGTGGAGTTATCTCTTCTCTTAAATAAAACGGCGGACGAATCATTAGTAACTCATCTTAACAATTTCAAACACCTCATCTGGGGTTAAATCTCCCCGCTCACCCATTGCTAACCAATTGCGCTCTTCAAATCGTTTTTTTATTTCTTCAGCTGTTCCTTCATACGCCTCTGTATAATCGCTTAATCGCGTCGCAATATTAATCGCATGAAAAAAGGATTCGATTTTTTGAACTACCATCTCTTCCGTTGGGGTTTCTAAGCCAAAAACGCGTTGTCCAAGTTGAATCAGCTTTTCTTTTTTATTCGCTGACTTTATTCGATATAAACTAGGAGCAATAATTGCCAGCGTTCGTGCGTGGTCAATACCGTATAATGCTGTTAGTTCATGAGCAATCATATGCGTTGACCAATCATAAACAACGCCAGCCCGTAACGTTCCATTTAGCGCCATAGTAGCACACCACATCAAATTTGAGGCGAGCACATGGTCTTTTGGGTTTTCAATAACTTTTTCGCCAATTTCAATAAGCGTTGAAAGTATTCCTTCTGCAATGCGTTCTTGAAGAAAGTTATCTGTTGGATAAGTTAAATATTGTTCTAAAGTGTGCATAAAAGCATCCGTTATTCCGTTGGCTATTTGTCGTTTTGGAAGACTTTCAATCACTTTTGGGTCAAGAAACGAGAACTTTGGAAAGGCAAAAGATCCTCCCATCGTTCTTTTTTCTTTCAATGGACTATTAGAAATAACAGCTCCAGAATTCATTTCAGAGCCTGTTGCAGGAAGAGTTAAGACCGTTCCAAAAGGAATGGCATCCGTAAATACAGAGCCTTCTTTTCGAAGTAGCACATCCCAAGGATTGCCTTCGTATTTTGCTGCGGAAACGATAAATTTTGTGCCATCTATCACCGAACCTCCGCCAACAGCTAGAACAAAAGATATATTTTCTTTTTTCACAAGCTCAACGGCTTTCATCAATGTATCGTATTCTGGATTAGGTTCAATTCCACCAAAAAGAACTACCTCAAATCCTTCGAGTGCTTTTATTACCTCATCATAAACACCATTCTTAAAGATACTTCCACCTCCATAGGTAAGCAGTATTTTTTTTGATGCTGTAACTAATTCAATTTGCTCTGGAAGTCTTTTATAAATGTCTTTTCCAAAAATGATTCGTGTAGGGTTGTAATAGTCAAAATTTAACATGATGGAGTCTATTTTATAAATGAAATGAGTTGTTCTTCGTCTTTTCTAACTTTCTTTAAATCGCTGTATTTATCGTCATCTGCCCTATATCCTATAGCACATAACAGGACAGAAGCATAGCCTTGCTTGTTCAATTCAAGTATTTCATCTACTTTTTCTGGAGTAAAGCCTTCCATAGGCGTTGCATCTATTTGTTCAGCAGCACAGATAGCCAAAAGGTTTCCCATAGCCAAATATACTTGATTTTCCAACCACTTTTCTTGTTTTTGTTTTTCCATGAAAATAGCGCTTTTCATCATGGTTGCATAACCGCTTAGCTGAGGCGCATCAGCAGGAATTTCTCTAATTTTTTGAGTTTGTTCCACAACCGCATCGATGTCAGATTCTTTAACGTCAATTCTTCTGCACAAAACCAATAAATGTGAAGCATCTACTACTTGTGATTGACTGTATGCAACATCTTTAATTCTATCTCTAATATCTTTGTTTTCAACAACAAAAAACCGCATGAGTTGCATTCCCATAGATGTTGCGGTAAGTTGTAATCCCCTTAAAACACGCTGAATTTGTTCCTCTGACAGATGTTTATTTGGATTGTATTTTTTAACAGCGTAGCGCCATTCTAATGCCTTGATAATATCCATTTTCTTGTTATTATGATTACAAAAATAGTTTTTCACAATTTATTTGTTGCGTTGATTCATAACGAAATTCAATTATATTTGTTCGACAAAAAACAAAGAGATTAATTACAAAAAGAAAATACCATGAGTAAAGAAAAGACAAGATATTCAGATGAAGAACTAGAGGAATTCAAGACGCTAATTCAAAAAAAGTTAGAGGAGGCAAAAGAAGATTTGGAGTTGCTGAAAAATTCTTTATCTCACAAAGATGACCACGGAACAGACGATACAGGTCGCACATTTAATATGATGGAAGACGGTTCTGAAACCTTATCTCGTGAAGAAATGGCTCAGCTGGCGGTAAGGCAGGAGAAATTTATTCAAAACTTAAACCATGCTTTGGTAAGAATAGAGAATAAAACATACGGAATCTGTCGAGAATCTGGTAAGTTGATTCGAAAAGAGCGTTTGCGATTAGTACCTCATGCTACTTTAAGTATCGAAGCTAAAAACCAACAAAGCAATTAACTTGAAGCAACGATATGTAATAGTTTTAGCTGTAGTTTTTATCGTTTTGTTGTTAGACCAAGCGTTAAAAATATGGGTTAAATCTTCACTTTCTTACGCAGACAGCATTCCTTTAATTGGAGACTGGTTTCACTTAAACTACGTTGAAAATCAAGGGATGGCTTTCGGTGCGACCTTAGGCGGAGGAATATGGGGGAAATTAGTTCTTTCCGTATTTCGAATGGTAGCCATAGGCGCAATAGCTTACTACATCGTAACGCAAATAAAACAAAAAGCTAAAATGGAATTTTTAGTTGTTGGTGCATTAGTTTTCGCTGGTGCTCTAGGTAACTTAATTGATTCAATGTTTTACGACTTCTTTTTTGAGTTCGATCCTTGTCTTAATTTCAATCATTTAAAAGGAAGTGGAATCTGGATGGAATGTGTTTACGCAGATTACGGATTTTCCGAACAGGTTGAAGTAAGAAACACTGGTTTTTTATTTGGTAATGTAGTTGATATGTTTCAATTTCAGGTAAGTTGGCCAAGTTGGGTTCCATGGTTAGGCGGTGACCAAGTTTTTCCAGCCATTTGGAATTTAGCAGACGCCGCTATTTCTGTTGGAGTAATCCTCGTTATTATAAGAAATAAAGTTTATTTTCCGAAGGCTGCAGAAGAGGGAGAAAATTCAGAAAACAAAGAAGAATAAATGGATTTTTTGAACGATTCATATGTCTATAATTGTTTTTTTAATGGTCATCCCGACATAAATATCGGGACAAGTAATGGAATCGCCATTTATAGTCATCCGTGTTTAACTGCGTTGCTTGCTGCGCAGGTGTTTGGATTTATCTTAATGGCTTATTTCATATAAAATCAATTGGCATTATCCTAAAATTAAGTTTCATTTGTCCTAAACAAACGGCTTAAGCTTTTCATTTCTACTTTCAAAAATTAAATTGAATAAATTATGTAGTTTTGAAATATGTTTTGGTCAGACGCTTTATCCATATTAAAAGTTCTTACTTTTAAACGTTGTTTAAACGTTTTTAAACTCGCTTTTTCTTTTAGTTTAGCCAAAAGTTTCAAAATCATTTCACCTTTCGGAATGCCTTATGCAGCGAGTATTGAGCCAACTACAGCTTGTAATCTTGGCTGCCCTGAATGTCCAAGTGGATTAAAAAGTTTTACCCGACCAACAGGGAGACTTTCACTTGAAAACAATGAATCCATTTTAAAAAATCTCGGAAAACAATTGTTTTACATCAACTATTATTTTCAGGGAGAGCCTTTTTTACATCCACAATTTTTAGAACTTATCAAAGCAGCGAAAAGATATAATATATACACCGCAACCTCGACCAATGCACATTTTATTACTGAAAAAAAAGCATTTGACATAGTGGAGTCTGGCTTAGATAGACTAATCATTTCTATTGATGGATTAACTCAGGAAACATACGAGCAATATCGTGTTCATGGTAAACTTGAAAAAGTTATTGAAGGAACAAAGCACATCATTTCTGCGAAAAAAAAGTTAAAATCTCGCACACCACACGTTATTTTTCAGTTTTTGGTTGTAGCCCCAAACGAACACGAAATACCTCAAGTTTTCGAATTGGCTAAAGAGCTAGAAGTCGATGAAGTACGCTTGAAAACAGCACAACTTTACGATTACAAAAACGGAAATCCTTTGATGCCAAAAAATGAAAAATACGCTCGTTATAAACGAGCAAAAGACGGAACATACAAACCGAAATACAAAATAGAAAATCACTGTTGGCGCATGTGGTCTTCTTTAGTAGTTACATGGAATGGAAATGTTGTACCTTGTTGTTTTGATAAAGATGCGAAATATGTTTTGGGCGATATAACAAATTCGCCACTTACAAAAACATGGAAATCAAAAGAATATCAAGGTTTTAGAAAAGGAGTATTTACAAACCGAAAGGAAATTGATATTTGCGCTAATTGTTCAGAAGGTACTAAAGTTTGGACTTAATTTTAATCGTAGTTTAATTTTTTATTAGAAATTTATTATTTTTATGATAAATTAAAATTGAGCTAATGAAAAAACTAGTACTATTAATTGCAGTTCAACTCTTTGTCTTTACTGCAATATCTCAGATTTGTACCATAGATTATTCCTTCACCTCGCCAGGAATTTACCCTGATACCTTGCCGATAGGAACAGTTGGAGAGTTCTATGATGAAGATATCACATTCGTTTTACCAACTGACACTTTAGGTATCAGCTTCACAAATTTTGAAATTATTGATGTTGCTGTTCCTCCTGGAATGGACTGGCAGTGTAGTAATGAAGCGAATGGTTGTAATTACGATCCACAAGACGACCCTTATGGCTGTGCAAGGGCTTACGGTACACCAACAGTGCCCGGCCAATACACTATTGAAATTTCGGTAATTGCTGATTTGACTTTACAGTCTGGTAACCAAACATCGTTTTTTGTATTTATGGAAGTTTTACCTCCAATTCAAGACAATGAAGGGTTTGGAATGTCTCCTGGAATGGGTTGTGCACCGCTAACTGTTGAATTCACAAATAATTTGCCAAGCACAAATTACACACCCATAGCTGATTTTACTGAAGGATATAAATATTCTTGGGACTTTGGAAACGGAAATCAGTCTAATACAGAAAATCCAAACCCTCAAACGTATCATGACGCTGGTGAGTATCATGTAGATTATACTGCCGTTATTGATACTTTTGGTTTTTTCTTGTCTAATGTAACTGTAAACTCTGTGTCATGTACAGATGTATCTTGGCTCTACGGAAATGTTGATCTTTACTTAGAATTATGGGACGCAGATGATGAGCTCGTTTACACAACTGAAAGCAATCCTAACGATAGTGACCTTCCAACATCTTGGAGCATGAACGTGAAGTTAGACAACCCGCCTTATAAATTGATGGTTTGGGATTGGGATGATGACCAACTAACTGGTCAAGCTCCAGATAACTGTGTGGATGGAGATGAAGATTCAGATGAAGGCATTTTTCTCGTTATGCCCGCTGTAAATGCCTATGGTAATACATCCAATTTTGGAAATAATGGTGGGCTTAATTTAACGTATGTTATTAACAAACCAACTATCACTGTTAATGTTGTTGATACAGTTACTGTTTTTCCTGTTCCTGAGGTTCCTATAATTGATGCAGATGACCAAGGTATAACTATTGATTTATCCACAGAAGATTTGGGTTACGACTATCAATGGTTTAATAATGGACAACCAATTGCTGATGCTGCCACTGAAAGTTTCTCTGGAACTGAAAGTGGGGTATTCACTGTTGTTGCTACAAATGAATATGGGTGTTCAGCAGAATCACTTCCATACACATACAATTCAACTGTTAGTATAAATGAAATTGAAGGGACGCCATTCAAGCTTTATCCAAACCCTGTTTCTGATCAATTAATTGTTGCACTTCAAAGCGCATCAGTAGAACACATTGAGGTATTAGATATGACTGGAAGGACAGTAATGGAGAAGTCTGGTTCATTCTCTGGGAATGTGATATTAGACATGAGTGATAAAAGAACCGGGTACTATTTAGTAAGAGTTTCCTCTGCTAATGGAACATGGACAAATAAAATTATGAAAGACTAAATAATCATAAGCCAAAAAAAAGAGGTCCTTAATTAAAGACCTCTTTTTTTTGGCTTATGATTCACACTTATTTGCGTTTTAATTGCTCCACTTTTGCCGGGTGTCTTTGAATTTTTGACTTTGAAAGTTGGAGACTTTGAGTTTTAATTGCCGCAGCA
>SKGS01000030.1 GCA_007117355.1 Lishizhenia sp.
CCTCACTACCTACCCCCATAAAAGGAGTCAATACAACCTCTCCTAAATTAGTGTACATATCCACACAACGATCAATAACATCTAATTGTAATGGGTGTACATGCTTTTCATCATCTTCCTCTTTGCTATCCCTAAACGGTAATACATTATCTATTCTAATGTCATCCCAAACGCTTGAAGCATACCTTTGCCATACATAATGATTCAACTTAGTAACTTTGTCCGATTCATTTATTTTCTTAAGGTGTTCCCAAAGTTCATCTTCATTTAAGTTTGAACTATTAGCATTATTCCATGCTCTTAAAATGTTTGGTAATATTGGAGTTTCTCCAAAATATTCATTTAATCCTGTTGGATGTGTTACTGGAACTTCACTTTCACCTCTTTTCTTAAAAAGTAAGAGATAGTCAGGTTGAGCGGGAAAACATTGTGTAGCATCTTCAACTATTAGTTTGTGCATTAATGATTTTACCATAGTTCGCATTCTAACTTTTAAAGGCTCTTTCCAAATAGTAATCCTACCTTTGTAATCAAATCCATGCTTTTCATGAAGTCTAATTACCTCGTTGGGGAAATCCCATGAACTACCACTATTTTGAACTACCTCGGTAACGTGGACAGCATTTATACGTCCTCTTTTTGTTATCCTAGCCATTTCTTTTATCAAGAAATCATACTGTAATAAAAACTGTTCTTTGCTTTCACAGTTGCTAAAATCGTGTTCGCTTGAGCTGTAATTGTATAATCCTGCAAATGGTGGGGAATAAACTGATAAATCTATACTTTCATCTTTTAAGGTCGGTAATACCAACATGCAATCAGAATTGTATAAAGCATAATTATCTGTTATTAATTGATCTTTTACTACGTTATCCATTTTAAATAAAGTTTGGAGTTATTATTGATTTATTAAATTCTTTTTTCTTTTCTACAAAAATGCTGTTTACGTTTCTGGTAAGGTTTTCATGTAATTCAATTGCTTTTTGGGTCTTTTGCTGTAAGGCGTCTAAAACCCTTTTTTGTCCATCAGATATGACCAAATCAATTGTTACATCTCTCTTTTGCCCAAACCTCCAAAACCTTCTTATAGCCTGGTAATATTGCTCGTAAGACCATGTAGGGAAAAATACTGAATGGTTACAATGTTGCCAGTTTAACCCAAAAGAAGTCATCTTTGCTTTTGTAATTATTCTATCAATTTCTTGATTAGCAAAAGCTAAAAGTATTTCTTCTTTCTTTTCTATTGATTGACTACCTATAATTTCAACAGCATCTTTATCCATTTCTCTTAGTAGCTTACTTTCATTGTTGGTATTACACCAATAAACAGAAGTCTTACCATTTGCAAGTTCAACAGCCTTTTCAGATCTTGATTTTTCAGTCATTTTTTGTTCGTGCCTTACTTCAGTCATAGACTTTGCAATAGGTACAAACATTTGTATTTGCCCATCAACATCAATGAATGATTGATTTTTTACTTCGTGTTTATTGGTTATAAGTTTTGGTAATTGATATCTTTCATTTGAAAAACCTAAATCACTTGGCATTTTGCACATTATAGACCATTGATTAACCCAAGAAAAAAAGTCTTTTTCTGCGTGTGGTTTTAGGTAAAACTTTTCTCCAATATTTCTATTAGTAGAATCAACGCTGTTTTGGTTGTTTTTAAAGAACTTCCCTAGCATATCCATGTAACCCATATATCCTAACGCTTCGCTGCTTGTTCCAAGCTCTATAAAGTCATTTGGTGATGGTGTTGCAGTACTTAAAAATCTGTATGGTATTTTCTTTACAAATGCAGTTACTTGATCTTTAATTTTCCCATCAAAGTTTTTAAGTATTGAACTTTCATCACAAATAACTCCTACAAAATCTTTTGAATCAAAGTAGTGCAATCTTTCATAATTACATATTACTATTTTTTTAGTAAACTTTCCATCCTTTGAGTATTGAATATCATCAATACCTAAATTATCAGCTTCTAAAATAAATTGAAAAGCAACGGCCAAAGGAGTAAGTATTAATACATTTTTATTAGTTTCCTGAATAATGTTTTTTGCAATTGATAATTGAATCAATGTTTTTCCTAATCCAGTATCTGCAAAAACAGCTATACGGCCTTTTCTTATTGATTTTTCAATTATGTACTTTTGAAAATCAAAAGCTATGTCAGGAATGTAATTAGCTGAAAAACCAAACTCACCTATTGAGTGCCTTTTTCGCTCCAAAAACTCTAAATACTCTTTCATTCTTGTCTTGTTTAGTTTATCAAATATATAATTTTATTATATAATATCAAATAGGTAATATTTATATTTCGTTCTTTAAATACCAATCATAAAATTCCTGAAAGCTCTTTGCGATAATGTAAATTCCTCCAGCGCGTTCTACTTCTTTTTGATATTCCTTTTGAAAATCCGATTGTTTGTCTTTGCCTATTTTAATCTCAATCTTAACCGATTTTCCTTTAATTGTTGCTGATATATCAGCACTCCCTTTTCTTGCCGTAGATTTCCCCCAGGTCATTGATCCTATTGTTTTAACCCTTCCAAGTACATCCGTTACCTGTTTACGGTTATCAATTGGCCTTCCCATTGTATTTATTCTTTCGGCCTGATAACCCGACAACATTAAAAAGTCAATAATACATTTTGTTAATCCGTTTGCGGTCTTATCTGAATATTTGGGATTAGGTATTGCATGTTCAGGAACGTTGGGATGTTTTTCCCTACTATCCTTTAG
>SKGS01000252.1 GCA_007117355.1 Lishizhenia sp.
GAAGCGTTTAAGTTTTTAAGAAAAGAAAACGATATTGTTAAACTAGAAGGAATCTTGTCTCGCCGCGTTCATGTGAAAAGAACTTTTGCCAATATGTTTTGGGTTAGCTATCTGAGTAACGGACTCGTTTATCTGGATGTTATAGGTTTTAAAGCCTTTCTTTCAAATAAAGAAAATTCTTCATTTTCCTATCAAAATTTTGCTTCTGCTGTGGTAAAAACTATTGTTATAGCAACTCATGCAGATGGAGTAATTGAACCTCAAGAACAGTCTTTGTTGAGTGTGATTTTTGCGTCTTCGGGTTTGTCTTCCTCTGAGAAAGATAAAATTATTCAATCTGCTGAAAATAATAGTCTTACCGTTCAAGATCTTAATTTAAGTAGTGACACAGATGGACTTTTTAAATATTATTTGCTGGATTTAGCAATTCTTGCAATTTATTCTGACCAAGTGGCGGAGGAAAGGGAATTGACTTTTATTCACAACTTATATAAGTATTTGAAAATTCCGAATGTTCGATTGAACGAATCAGTTATGCTTATTGAACGATTTATTTTAGAAAATGACCACCGAGTATCATTTTTACAAATGCGTGGCTCCTATGATAGAATTTACGCAAGTTTTTCACGGAGATGGATAAAAATACTTGGTAGAAATAAAGAAAAATTAGCTGTTGAACTAAAACAAAATAAAGAGCTAATAGCTTTAGTTAATAAATCTTTGGTTCGCGAACTTTCCCCGGAAGAGAAGGAAAAGGTAAAAACACAATTCTTTGATTTAATAAAAACAATGCCAGCTCTGGCTATTTTTATGTTGCCAGGAGGAGCTTTATTACTTCCAATTATTTTAAAAATAATTCCTGATTTAATTCCTAGTTCTTTTAGACAGAATAAATTGGATGAATAGTAATAATAAACTTTATTGGTCGCTAGAACCTAATTTACCTTCATATAAATCTTTATACGACTTCGATAAATATGCTAAAAGAATACGCATTGAATCAAAGGCATCTTCCGTTTCAGCGGAGATTTCTTTTCTTTGCAAGCGAAGTAACAGTTTCATATACATGGCTTGAAGCGCAACCTCAACAGGATGTATTTCGCCTAGGTCACTTTTTTTTCTGAACTCTTCGATGTTACTAGTTGCTCGTTCAACCAATTCAATGTATTTCGGGTCTTTAAGCATGTTCAATAACGTATTATGGACATAAATTAACTCCATAATTACCTCCTGAATTCTACTTAAATGCCCTTTTCTTTCAATTTTTTGAGACATCATTTCATCAATAATGGTTTTATACCATAGTTCAACTGACGGAATAAGTGACTCACTTGGTGTTTGAGGAATAATTAGTTTTTGTTTAATTTCTGTGATGGAGAAATTATAGGCTCGAATTAAATCCTCTATTTGGTACATTAAAATAACATACTCAACAACGTTTGATTTTCTTTTTTCCTCAACTACTAGCATTGAAAATTATAGCTTTAAGCCAGATTTACTTTCTTTCTCAATTCCTTCTTCGATTTCGTCTTCTACGGCAGTGCTGATTTCTTTTTCTCGTTTGTTTAAAAACTTAAGAAAGTCCTTAGTTACATCAAAAGCCTCTGAAATGTATGTGATTTGGCTTCCTTTCTGATAGAAGAACAACATATCAATATCATTTTTCTGACAAAACTCTCTACCTGCTTCAGATATTTTACTCATCAAAGCAGATTGATATTCAAATGACTCTTTTTGAAGTTCAGCAGCTTTTTGACGCTCAAAAGTTGCAATTGCCTCTTGACGGCGCATGTCTTCTTGCTGTAAATCTTCTAAATCGTAAACTGGTATTTCGTTTGCGTCTAATCGTTTTTGAATTTTTTCTCTAAATAGCTGATAGTTTTCGTATTTCCCTCTTAGTTGTTTTTCATAAACACGTTCTTTTGCCTTTAACATGGAATCAACTCTTCGGTAGTAGTTGAATCCTTTCGCGATAGAATCTTGAACGTAATAGGCGATAGTCAAATTACCACCTAAAGTGTCCTTTGTTGTTTTTCTACTAGTAAGTTGAACTGCACTATCATCTTCGCTTGTTTCAACAGAATTAGAAGAACATGAGCTTACAAACAACAAGGTTAATGCGCTTGCTAGGATACTTAAAGACTGGATATAAAATTTCATTTGCTTGTACTTTTATTAAATTTTTCTTGAAAATGGTAATTGAATTATTCTTGAACTACATTTTTATTGCGGAAAGAAGTGTTCCAATCTTCTCTCATTGCTACGAACCGATGAAGACAAGAACTAAGGAATGGTTGCGTTATCATCGCTTTTACGTCGTCTAGCCCCATGACATCAGTTTCGCTAATTTTATAAATCTGTTCAAACTGCCCAAGTTCTATTTTGATAATGTATTTGCTGTTATAGTTCAAAATTTGAATTTTGAACTTTGGGTGCGGAATATCTTCTACTACTCTCATACTGCAAAATTGATAAAAAACTATTTATTATCATCAATTTTGTTGAAGCTAAATGAATTATTTGTAAAAATTAACGGGGATGTTGGTTGAGACTCGCTTCGCTGTAAGACTTTAAGACTCGCTTCGTTGTAAGATGTTAAGACATTCAGACTATATCGTCTTAGCGTCTTAACATCTTAAAGTCTTCCCCCCCTATCTAGTAAACAACATTTCTCTTAATTTCGGGAAAGGCCATAATTCGTCGTCTATATAGATTTCTAGTTTATTCGCGTGATAAGCAATTTCATCAAAATGAACTTTTACAGTATCTCTGTATGCTTCTGCTCTTTTTTCGATGTCTTCGATTTTGTTTGCTTTTTTTCTGTTTTCCAACATTATTTTTGACGCATCTTGCATTTTATTCATATGCATTGAGATGTCTTTCAGTAGTTGAAGTTGAACAGATGAAGCAGTATTTGCATCTTTACCAAGAACATCTTTCAATCCTTGAACATTTTTAATAAGTCTGTTTTGATATTCGATTGCAGCAGGAATAATGTGGTTTTGCGTTAAATCTCCAATTAATCGAGCTTCAATTTGTAATTTCATTACGTATTTTTCAAACTCAATTTCTTGACGCGCCTCAATTTCTCTGGCCGTTAGTACATTTAGCGATTCAAATAAATCATGTACCTTTTTATCAGACCAGATTTTTAGTGCTGTGGCTGTATCTTTATGATTGCTTAAGCCTCTTTTTTCTGCTTCTTTAACCCACTCATCACCATATCCATTTCCTTCAAATCGGATGTTTTTAGAGTCCTTGATAAGCTGTTGAAGCTCTTTAAGAATAGCTTCGTCCTTAGAACTTCCTTTTGCAATACGTGTATCAACACTAGTTTTGAATTTCTTCAACTGATTCGCCATAATAGTATTTAGTACAATCATTGGTTGAGCACAGTTAGCGGTTGAACCAACTGCTCTAAATTCAAATTTATTTCCAGTGAAAGCAAACGGGGAAGTTCTGTTTCTGTCCGTGTTATCTAATAAAATTTGAGGAATTTTACCAATGTTAAGCTTTAACTCCGTTTTATCTTCTGGAGTCATTTTACCAGCTTTGATATTGTTCTCTAGGTTATCAAGCACCTTAGTTAATTGAGAACCAATAAAAACAGAGATAATTGCTGGTGGAGCTTCATTAGCACCCAAACGATGGTCATTCGTAGCACTTGCAATGGAAGCTCTCAATAAGTCTGCATTATCAAAAATTGCCTTTATAGTATTTACGAAAAAAGTAAGGAACTGTAAATTGCTTTTAGGATTTTTTCCTGGTGCTAATAAGTTAACTCCAGTATCTGTGGCCAATGACCAGTTGTTGTGCTTACCGGAGCCATTTAAACCTGCAAATGGTTTTTCATGTAAAACAACTCTGAAATCATGTTTTCTAGCAATTTTTTCCATTATATCCATCAACAATAAGTTGTGGTCGTTTGCAAGATTACATTCTTCAAAAATTGGTGCACACTCGAATTGATTTGGTGCAACCTCGTTGTGTCGAGTAGTAACAGGAATTCCTAATCGAATAGCTTCACGTTCAAACTCACGCATAAAAGAAGTTACTCTTTCTGGAATGGAACCAAAATAATGGTCATCCATTTGTTGACCTTTAGCAGGTGCGTGTCCAAATAAAACTCGACCAGTCATCATTAAGTCAGGACGCGCATTATAAAGTGCTTTGTCAATTAAAAAGTATTCTTGCTCCCATCCAAGAGTTGCTGTTACTTTAGAAACATTTTTATCAAAATATTTACAAACATCAACAGCAGCTTTATCTACTTCGTTTAACGCTTTTAAAAGAGGCATCTTATAATCTAGAGCCTCACCAGTATATGCGATAAAAATCGTAGGAATACAAAGTGTATTTGAAATAATGAAAGCTGGAGAAGAAGGATCCCAAGCGGTGTAACCTCTTGCCTCAAAAGTATTTCTTATTCCACCGTTAGGAAACGAAGAAGCATCAGGCTCTTGCTGAATTAACAAATCACCACTAAATTGCTCAATTGCTCTTCCTGGTCCAACAGGCTTAAAAAATGCATCGTGCTTCTCTGCTGTTGCACCTGTTAATGGTTGAAACCAATGGGTGTAATGTGTAGCACCTTTTGTTAATGCCCAATCTTTCATAGCTGTTGCTACCATATCCGCAACTCTTCTATCAATTCGAGTGCCGTTTGAAATAGCTGCTTTAATTGATTTATAAGCTTCATCTGGAAGATACTCGCGCATTACTTCTAAATGAAATACATTCTCTCCAAATAAATCTGATACTTTGGAAATTTTTTCAATAGGTTGTGGTTTTCTCTGCAACACATCCTGATAAGCTTGTTTTCTTGTACTTGACATGGTTTTACATTTTTAAGACAAGACAAAATTAGGTAAATTAATATATTGCACATTAAAAAATGATGAAAAAATTATTAACACCCCCTTATTTTTTTATGTTCATTGCCTGAAAAAGCATTTTTTTTCAAAACACCCCCTTGTGTTTTAGGGTTGCTTTCGTAAATTAGTTATTTTTTCACAGGAGTATCAGTGTCGTGATAAATACCTTTATCACTTTATCTAAATATCATTTTCTGAAAATTGTTACATTAGCGCACTTATCTTTAGATCATGGGACTGTTTAAAAAAATATTTGGAAAAACTGAGCAAAAAGAATCTTCGAAAAAGGGGTTTCATAAATTAACGGTAGCTTATAAAAAAGCAATTACAACTAATGCGGTTACAATTGGTTTTGAAATTCCAGATAACTTGAAGAAAGAGTTTGTTTTTACTGCTGGACAATATGTCACCATTTCTGTTGAAATCAATGATAAAGAAGAAAGACGTTCCTATTCTATTTGCAGTGGAGAAAATGAGATATTAGCAGTAGGAGTGAAAAAAGTGGACGGGGGTAAAGTTTCAAACTGGCTTTTCAATGAGTTGAACGAAGGGGATGAACTATGGGTAGCAGTGCCCACCGGTAATTTTCAATTAAAAAATACTGATGGTAAATACGTTGCTTTTGCCGCAGGAAGTGGAATTACTCCTATTCTTTCTATGATGAAAAAGATTCACGGTAATCACACTGGAGAATTAGATTTGATTTATGGAAATAAAAGTGCTTCCGAGGTAATGTTTTTTAATGAAATCGAAAGTTTAAAATGCGAAAGGATTCGAATTTCTCATTTTTTGTCCCAAAAAGCAGATATTGAAGGCGCTAAAAGTGGAAGAATAACAAAAGAATCAGTGACCTCTTTGATAAAACAAAATTTAGATTTACTTCGTTCTGACGGTTTTTACTTGTGTGGACCAGAAGAAATGATTGTTCAAACTAAAGAGGCTTTGAGAATTTATGGTGTAGCAGAAGAAAAAATACATTATGAGTTATTTACAACCCCCACTGTTTTAGTAAATGAAACAAGTTCTGAAAGTGAGGACTTTAAAGGTATTTCCGAAGTTACTGTTATACTAGATGAGGAAGAAATTAAATTTGATTTATCAACAGATGGCGACACTGTATTAGACGAGGCAGAAGGATATGGTGTTGATGCGCCTTATTCTTGTAGAGGTGGTGTCTGTTCAACTTGTAAAGGTAAAATTCTTTCAGGAACAGCGAGAATGAGAAATAACTTGTCTTTAACTGACGGTGAGATTAAAGAAGGGTACATCCTGACTTGTCAAGCGCATCCTACTAGTGAAAAATTAGTAATTTCATACGATGAATAAGACTATTGTTGTAATTGGAGCGAGTAGAGGTATTGGTCGTGAATTGGTATTGCATTTTGCTAAAGAAGAATCCAATACTGTCATAGCTTTAGCTAGAAATGAAAAAGCACTATCGTATTTCGAGAGTTTCAAAAATGTAGTTTATGCTAAGTTCGACCTCGCTAGCGAAACGGTCCGTGAGGATTTGGAGAAAATATTAACGAATTATCCCATTATAGATATTGCCATAAATAATGCTGGTACTTTAGTGAATAAACCCTTTTTAGACTTAACCAGTGAAGATCTTACTATTTCTTATCAGGTGAATGCTTTGGGAGTTATTCAAAGCGTTCAAGCGCTAGTTCCTAAAATGTTAGATTCGGGTGGACACATTGTTAATATTTCAACAATGGGGGCTTTTCAAGGTTCTGCGAAGTTTGCTGGTCTAACTGCTTACTCTACTTCCAAAGCAGCAGTAACTTGTTTTACTGAATTATTTGCAGAGGAGTATAAAGAGACTAAACTAAAAATGAACTGTCTTTGTCTCGGAGCGGCACAAACCGAAATGTTGGAAGAAGCTTTCCCAGGATATATAGCTCCTTTGAGCGCACAAGAAATGGCTCAATATATTTATGACTTTTCTTTAACTGCCCATCGTTACATGAATGGTAAAATTATTCCTGTTAGTTTATCTACGCCTTAGCAGTGAAAAATTGGTTGTTTTTTATTTCATAATGAAGGTTTAATAGAATTCTCTTATTACCTCATGAAATGTCGATGAATTCCAAATCCAAGACTGACCATAAACATACTTCCTTTCCCTATGTCTTCGCTTAGTCGATGAAAATTTGGTGTGGAGTATAAAAATTGTAGTCGGCTAAACATCGCATACTTTCTTCTGTTCATTTCAAAAATATCATCGAATGTTTGATGTCTATCGTTTTCATACATCGTATCAAAGTCGATATTTAAAATAAAAACAGGTGCATTACTTTTTAATGTTGGATAACTAATAGGGTTTTCATCAAATTCATCGTTCATACCTTTTATGTTACTAGAAATTATTCCAACCTTGGGAGCAACAGAAAGCAAAGGTGTAATAAAAAATCGATATCCAGCAGCAGCACTTAAATTCATCAATCCATAAGAGGTTTTCTCTTCAAATAATACAGCATCGTACTCAAATGGGTCACGAACATTTCCAAAGACAAGGTTGTATTGAAAATTAAGTGTGAATCTTTCATAACCTAGAGAAACTCCTAAAGGAACTTCAAAAAAGGTTCGGAAATTTTTTCGAAGCTGATTGGTTAAGAAAAGATGACCGAAATTCACATAAAACTCGAAATTCATAGGTCGTGGATAAGCTCGTTCAAAATGTTCAATTGCAGTTAGGTTACCATTTAATTCAGGTAATTTTTTAGTCGGCTCATACAAATCTTGTGTAAAATGTATGTTGAAATAAAGACAACAAAAACAGAATGTGGTAAACTTTTTATGGAACATATAAATTTAGCCTTGAGCTAAAATTAAACAATTTTCAAAGAATGTCATCACCTCCAACACTAAAAAAGAATTAAAATCGTTTATCTTTATGGCAGAATAAAGTAAAAAATATAAATCGAATATGAGATTAGTACTTACTTTGAGCGTATTAATGGTATTTCTATTTTCTGGTTGTAATAGAAACGAACTACACCCTGTGCCATATTTTCAATTTGATATTTCAATCAATTTAGATTTACCGTTGTATCAAAGTTTGCTTGGACCAGGTGGATGGGCTTACGTTGACGGTGCTGGTTCTCGTGGTATAGTTGTTTACAGAAGATCTATTGATGAATTTGTTGCATTTGACCGTCATTCTCCTGCTGATCCAGAAGGCACATGCCCAACACCTTTGACTGTTGATCCTGATAATTTTTTAATTTTAAATGATGCATGTACAGATGCACAATTCTCCTTGTTTGATGGTTCTATAATCAGTGGAGATGTCGATTGGGGGCTTCGTTTCTACACTACTTTTTACAATGGGACTAATTTTTTGAGAGTGTTTAATCCGTGATGCAGGGTTTTATTGCTATTAAAAACATCTTTAATGACATTATCTTAAAATTCTTGCAGCATCTTTTGCAAAATACGTCAAAATAGCATCAGCTCCAGCTCTTTTTATGCTTAGAAGTGTTTCTAACATAACGTCGTTGTAATTTAACCATCCTTTCTCAGCTGCGGCATGAATCATTGCGTATTCTCCAGAAACATTGTATGCTGTTATTGGCAATGTGAAATTTTCTTTAAGTACGTGAATAACATCCAAATACGCCAATGCAGGTTTAACCATTAAAAAATCGGCTCCTTGTTCGGCATCTAGCATTGCTTCAAGAATAGCTTCACGTTTGTTAGCTGGATTCATTTGATACGTTTTTTTATCTCCAGATTTAGGAGCTGAATCTAGAGCGTCTCTAAAAGGGCCATAGTAAGCACTTGCGTATTTGGCCGAATAAGACATGATACTCGTGTTGGTAAAACCTTCGTCGTCAAGTGCTTCTCGAATATAGCCAATTCTACCATCCATCATATCCGATGGGCCAATGATATCAATTCCTGCTTGGGCTTGTGCAACACTCATTTTTGCCAAAATTGGCAATGTTGGGTCATTCAATATTTCCCCGTTTTTTACCAATCCATCATGACCATCAGAACTGTATGGATCCATTGCCACATCACTCATTAAACTCACTTGCGGAAATCGTTCTTTGATAGAGCGAATAACGTCCAAATAGAAATTATCCGAAGCATAACTGTACGATGCAACTTCGTCTTTTTTAGCATCATCAACAGCAGGGAATAAAACAAAGTTTTCGATACCAAGCGCGACACACGATTCAATCTCCTTTAAAATAAGCTCTCGTCCCCATCGAAAGCAATTAGGCATGGAGCTTATAGGAATCTTATCATCTGAGTTTTCTGTAACAAATAGTGGATAAATAAAATCATGAATCGAAAGTTTATTTTCTTCAACCATGTTTCGTATTGCCTGTGATTTTCTATTTCTTCTCGGACGTTGGTACATCATAAATTTACTTTTGGACGAAGATAAAAAAGATATGTCAATAAAAAACCAAGTATTACGAACGTTCGCCAAAAATGGAACTTCCAACACGAATCATAGTACTACCTTCTTCTATAGCAATAGGATAATCTCCACTCATTCCCATGGAAATAATTTCAAACTCCGAGTTGAATTTGAAATAATGTGATTTGACAACCTGAAAATAATTATGAAGCGTTCTAAACTCATCGGAAATTTGTTCTTTGTTTTCGGTAAATGTTGCCATTCCCATTACTCCTTTAATGTTTATGTTTTCTAATTCTAAAAATTCACTACTTTCAAGCATGTCTTTTACTTCATCCATGGAAAAGCCAAACTTGGAATCCTCTTGAGCGATATGAAATTGCAATAAAACTGGAATTACTCGACCTACTTTTTTCCCTTGTTTATTGATTTCTTTTAAAAGTCGGAAAGAATCACCACCATGAATTAAACCAACAAACGGAGCGATATATTTTACCTTATTTCGCTGTAAATGACCAATCATGTGCCATTCAATATCTTTAGGTAGTGCTTCGTATTTATCTACTAACTCCTGCACTTTATTTTCACCAAAAATCCGCTGACCAATCTCATAAGCCTCTAAGATAGCCCTATTTGGTTTTGTTTTGGATACAGCAACAAGTGTTACATCTTTAGGAATAGATTTTCGTATTTCATCTAAATTTTCTTTAATCATTGTGAATGGGATAAATTGTTAAACCACTTCGCATTTTGGGTTCTACCCAAGTTGATTTTGGAGGCATAATTGCATTTTCATCAGCAACTTGCTTTATTTGTTCCACAAGTACAGGATATAACGCAAAACCAACTGCAAATTTACCAGAACATACTTTTTGTTCCAACTTTTCCAACCCTGATTCTCCGCTAATAAAGTCAATATTGTCATCTGTTTTCAAATCTTGAATATTCAGATGAGGTTGTAAAATATACTTTGTCAATATTTCTGCATCAATGGAATCAACAGCGGAATGAGTATTTTCAATTATATGAGCTTTACAACGTAACAAGTACCATTTTTCACCAAAAAAACAATGAATATCGTGCAATTTTTGAGGTACTTGCATTACGCTTAGCGCTGTAACTTCAAAATCCTGAGAAAATGCTAATAACAACTCTTCCTTTGACTTGTCTCCAAGATGCTTTACCAAACGATTGTAAGCATAAATTTGCAATCTTTTTTCGTCGATAAAGAAGGAAAGGAAATGATTGTGGTTTGCTTCATCTTTCTTTCCGAATTTTTGATTTAACCTTTCGCTCAATCGAACAGAGGAAGCAGAACGATGGTGACCATCTGCGATATATAAAGAAGGAATAGATTGAAATGCTGTTTGAAATGCTTCACACTCTTCGTTTTGAATAATCCAAAGTTCGTGTTTTACTTTATCTGTGGTAGTAAATTCATATTCTGGACGTTCTTTGATTTTTGAAAAAAGTAACTCGTCAATCATTTCCGATGAAGGATAGGAAAGCAATACGGGTTCTGCGTTTATCCCAACAACTTCCAAATAATTGGTAAACATTTCTTCTCGTGATGTTAAAGTTGCTTCGTGCTTTTTGATAGTATTGTTTTTGTAGTCTTCCACGCTAGCCCCACCGATTATACCCAAAAACGCATGATTATCTTTCGTTTGCTTATATACATAAAGACACGGCTTTTCATCTTCTGTAAAAATGCCATCTCCGCAAAACTCATTAAACTTATTTTTTACTTTTTCAAAACGTTCTCTCGTGTTTGGGGTTGTTTTATTCGTTTCATCTTCGAAATATTCTGGATGAATAATATGGATAAATGTAAAAGGGTTTTCTTCTAATTTGGCAGCCAAAATAGATGGTTTGTAAGAAGCAATGGGTCTTGATGCTACTAAATGCGCTTTATCTCTTGTCGGTCGAATAGCCTTGAACGGATGAATGTTTGCCATATATTAATTTCTTTGCGGCATGAAATTAATTATTTTTTGAAGTTTACCCCCTATTTATGTCTTTAGCTAAATGAAATTTCCATAAAATCAACATCAAAAAATAGATGCTCATTGCTCCGCTTAGCCACCAAATAGCGGTAATGATGTTCTGATCAAAAAAAACTGGAATAGCTAAAAAGCCAGCTATTTGAATAAAATTGCCTAGGAGTGAAAAAATAAAAAATGCTTTTTGTTTTTGAATAACAATGGGGAGTGTTGAAATTGGCGAAGCAATAAAATTCATAAATAACCAAGGTGTTAGCGCTTGAGCCATTTCTCCTGCTAGAGACCAATCAGTACCAAAAATGAATACAAAAAGTGATTCTCCCCAAATTCCGATAATTAAAAAAGGAATTAGTGCAATTCCTGCAAGCGATACTACTGTTTTTCTAACAAGTTGAAAAATGGGTTTGTTTTGGTTGTAGATTTCGGAGCAGCGTTGGTAAAAAACTTGACTTATAGAAGTTCCAACCAAAGCCAAAGGAACTTTTAACATACGAAAAGCGTGATCAAAAGAACCAAACACCATCGTGTCCAAAATTTCAATAATGATAAGTGCAATAAGTAATTCTTTGAGCTGATCTACAAGGATGTGTGGTAGGTTGACTTTTGGAAACTCCACATACGTTTTAGAGAGTGCTTTTATTTTAGATTTTGACCGTTCATGCTGCGGTTGTTTTTTTAATCCTAAATAATCTTTTATAAAAATGATAGTTCCTACAAATGCACCGATTACCGCTGATGCTACTAAACCCAACCCTCCAAACTTGAGCCAACCGGCTAATAGCTTTAAAAAATTAGAAGTTATTGCTCCAAGAACTGTTGCATTAGAAATTTTGCGAAAATGTTCATTTCTAATTGCCCAATTAGTTCCAATATTTTTAAATATAACAAAGAATGATCCACAGAGTGTTAAAAGTATAAATGAGAACAAAAACAGGGATTTATCTGCTAGAAAATACCAGTAGAAAAATGAAAACACAGCTGTTGTAGCTAGAATAGATAATGCGATTCTTACAGATAAACGAAATAATTGAAAGGCATGCTGCTCTTGCTTGGGAAGCACTAAGGAGAGCTCGTATCTTGCTGTCCCAATTGCTGCTAAAAATGTAGCTATACGCATGTACATTCCAAAAATACCAAATTCTTCAGGAGTAAAAAGTCGAGTAAGTAAAGGGGTTATGATATAGCCGACTAACTGTGCAAGAGCCGTTCCAGTGGTCAACACTAAAACAGAACGTAAGAAGCGTGATGCTATTATTGGCTTTTTCTTCATAGTACTCTTGTGCGAAATTAACCGAAAGTTAGTTAAAACCTAGATAGCACTTAAAAGAATTATACAGATATTTCTTTCTGTTTTCGCCACAACCTTCGAAATCATTAAAACTAACGAGCGATAAAATAATACTCTAATTTATCATTATACAGTTGAGACAGTTTTTCCTTGGATAATGATTTTTCCTTTTTCAGGAAACCTTTTAATGTATATACTTCATAACTATATTCAACTAAGAAATCGAATAAACCTTCAGGGGTTGCATCATAAAAATCACTAGCGCCAAGACCAAACTCAAAAATTAATATGGGTTTATTCGTAGCGAGTATTCTTCTTCCACCTTTAAGAACATCGAATTCACCACCTTCAACATCTATCTTAATTAAATCTACTTTATAGTCTGTTGAGACAACATCGTCAAGTTGTTTTACATCAACGTTTATCGTTTCAATATCAGGTGTGTTGGTGGCGTAATTTCGTTTTTTTAAACCACTGTATGCAGGAGCATTTTTTACAAATTGAAAACTAGTGATAGTGTTTTTATCTGACAGTGCATAAGGATAAAAAGTTACATTTTTGATGTCTTGAAATTTATACTTTAGTCCTTCAAAAAAAACCGGAATAGGTTCAAACGCAATATGTTCTCCTTTTGGTGCATTATTTAAAAATATAGAAAGAATTTCACCTTTATGGCAACCGATGTCAATAGCATTGGAATTTTCCGTTAAAACTTCTGAAAGAATCGCTTTAGTCATTCTATCATAAGCTAGATTTTTGGTTAAATCCAAATGCAAGAAATTTAATAGCTTTCGAAGGTTCTCTTTCACAGTGTTGGAGATAAAACGAAGGTCGAAAAACAAGTCTCCAACCTTCGGTAAAGCATTTATTTAGCGTAGTTTACTGATCTTTTCTCACGAATCAAAGTTACCTTAACTTGACCTGGATATGTCATTTCTGTTTGAATTCGTTGAGAGATAGCAAAAGAAAGTTCATCTGCTTTCAAGTCAGAAACTTCTTCACTTTCTACAAGTACACGAAGTTCTCTACCTGCTTGAATTGCGTAGGCTTTTATTACACCATCATACGACAAAGCAAGATTTTCTAAATCTTTAATTCTTTTGATGTAGGATTCCACAATTTCTCTTCTAGCACCAGGTCGCGCTCCTGAAATAGCATCGGCAACTTGAACAATTGGTGCGATAAGCGACATCATTTCTACTTCGTCATGGTGTGCTCCAATAGCATTACAAACATCTGGTTTTTCACCATACTTCTCTGCCAGCTTCATACCTAAAATAGCGTGTGGCAATTCTGGTTCTTCGTCTGGAACTTTTCCAATATCGTGTAACAGTCCAGCTCGTTTTGCTAATTTCACGTTAAGACCTAACTCCGCCGCCATAATCGCACAAATATTTGCTACTTCTCTACTGTGCTGTAATAAGTTTTGACCATACGATGAACGATATTTCATTCTACCTACCATTCTAGTAAGTTCAGGATGTAAGCCATGAATACCTAAGTCAATACACGTTCTTCTTCCTGTTTCAGCGATTTCATCATCAAGTGATTTTTTCGTTTTAGAAACCACTTCTTCAATACGTGCTGGGTGAATTCTACCATCCGAAACCAATTGATGCATCGCCAAACGAGCAATCTCTCTTCTGATAGGGTCGAAACAAGATAAGATAATTGCTTCAGGTGTGTCATCTACTACTATTTCAACACCTGTTGCTGCTTCTAAAGCTCTGATGTTTCTACCTTCACGACCAATAATTCTACCTTTAACTTCATCTGAATCAATGTTAAATACAGAAACAGCATTTTCAATAGCTTGCTCATGTGCAACCCTTTGAATGGATTGAATAATAATCTTTTTAGCTTCTCTATTGGCATTCAATTTTGCTTCATCAACAATGTCTTTAATATGTGTCATTGCTTCAGTTCGCGCCTCATCTTTAAGTGCCTCCATTAGCATTTTCTTAGCTTCTTCCACTTCTAAAGTAGAAATTTTAGAAAGTTCTGATACTCGCTTTTGATGAATTTTATCTAATTCTTGAAGTTTTACTTCACTTAAAGAAATTTTCTCTTCGAGTTCTGTCTGTTGCGTTTTGAGGGCTTTGTCTTTTCTATTAACCTCTTCAATTTTTTGCGATAGATTTTTCTCTTTAGCTTTTGTTCTATCCTCAGCAGATTGTAATTTTCGCTCGCGATCTTTAATGGTCTTTTCGTGGTTTTCTTTTAGTTGTAAAAACTTCTCCTTAGCTTGAAGGATTTTTTCTTTTTTCAGAGCCTCTCCTTCGTTTTCAGCATCTTTTAATAATTGTTCTGTTCTTTTCTTAAGCAATACATTTTGTATTACAAAGGTGATTACAACTCCGGCAATCAATCCTACTACACCTCCTATAATTATTTCCATTTTACACAAAAAAAATCCCACTAGGCTATATTTACATAACTCAGCAGGAAATGATTATTAAACTAGTTGAATAACAAGCTAAATAGCTAGACAACATCCAATTGTTCAGAAAGATTTTTCAATCTTGAGAGAACTTTCTGTGACTCATCTGAGCTAAGACCTTCCTTGTCTATTGAAGTAACTTTCTCTTTTGTAGCCAATTGAAGTGCAGTCATTGCCAATAAATCTTGCATATCTTTTACTGCATAATTCTCTTGAAGTTGTTTAATACTCGTATTAATAATTTCGGCAGCCTTACGAATTTTACCTTCTTCATCCGCTAATATGGTTAACGGATAGTTGCGACCTGCTATTACTACTTTGATGGATATTTTTTCCATTATACTTGCTTCAATCGATTTATGCAGCTATCAATTTCCTTAACTAAGACATCAATTTCCATATCATAATTCACCGCTGGAACTACTTTTGACACGTTTTTTTGTTGATGCAATAATTCATCGATTTTAGCTTGAAAATCTAAAATTTCTTCTTCTTTCTTTTTCAATCGAGCATGAAGGACATTCAGCTTTTCATTCAGGTCGTTATTCGTTGTTTTAACGGATGAAAGCTCTGTTTTTAACTTTACAGTTTTATGCTCTATCTCTGTTATTACGTTATGAATATCTTCCATTGTATGCTTAAATCAACGTGCACAAAGTTAATATTCCGATTAGGATAATGCAATATTTTTTTGCGAATAAATTTTTTTTGTTCAAATAAAAATAAAATCAGTCACCCAGAACCTTGAAAATAACAAAGGGATTAGTAGTTCACCTCAAAAGATGATGAACAATAATTAAACTTTTCAAACTACATCTTTAAGTTGTGTTTTTTGTAATCATTACTTTTCAGTAGTTCATATCCAGTTTGAAAAATTTCATTTTTAGGATTAATTATTTGAAAGTAGGCACTGTAATCCCAAATGTTTTGAGCAATTAGAGCTTTAATTCGAACTTGTAATATTGATTTACTTATTTCATAGTCTTCTTCAACAACTTGCATAGCACTATCTTCTTTAACTACATATTCAAAGAATGTCTCCATAAAAACATCATCTGGATAAAAGGTGTTTTTGAAAGCTTCTAACGTTTTATATTTTTCTTTTAAGCTTTCTCTATTATCGTTCACATAGTTAACAGCATAGGAATTTATTAGTCCTGACCTACTTAGTTTTCTGTAATAATCGGAGTATTCTGAAGTATCCAAAGGAACAAACTCGTCAGGCATAATGCCACCACCGCCATAAACAGTTCGTTTTTTAAGTTTAGTTTCAAACTTAAGGTCTTCATTTATTTTAACACTATCTTTATGAGTTAATTCTCCACCTTTATAACGTTCATAGTAGTCTTTTCTGTAACTATCTAAATCGTCGTATGGCTTTTGAATAAAACGCCCCGAAGGAGTGAAATAGCGAGCTATTGTCAATCTAATTTGAGAACCATCTGATAGATTTATTGGTCGTTGAACAAGCCCCTTACCAAAAGATCGCCTTCCGACAACCAAGCCTCTATCCCAGTCTTGTATAGCACCTGCAACGATTTCACTTGCTGACGCAGAACCTTCATCAATGAGTACAACAAGTCTTCCTTTCTCGAAATTCCCATTTCCATCTGCTTTCAATTCTGCTCTAGGTTGTGACCTACCTTCGGAATAAACGATAAGTTTATCATTGCCCAAAAATTCTTCGCAAACATATTTAGCTGCAAAAAGAAGCCCTCCAGTATTTCCTTGAAGGTCAAAAATTAAATCTTTCATTCCTTCCTTTTTTAACTGAACAATAGCTTCTTTAACCTCTTCGGCGGTGGTTCGAGAAAAATTAGTCAATTTGATATATCCAACTTTATCGTCAACCATGTAAGAAGAGATTACAGAATGAACAGGAATTTTGTCTCTTGTAATCGCGAAATCTATTGGTTTTTCCGTTCGTTTTCGCTCCACGGTAATAGTTACCCGAGTTCCCATTTCACCAAGTAACTTCTTACGTACGTCACTATTTTTCAAACCTACACCTGCGATGTTTTCTTCACCAACTTTAATTATTTTATCTCCAGCCATAACTCCAACTTTTTCAGCTGGACCAGTTGGCACACAACTAATTACTACTAAAGTATCTTTGAGAATTTGAAAACGAATTCCTACACCAACAAAGCTTCCGTCGATTCTTTCATTTGCACTTTTAACTTCGTCAGCAGGAATGTATGTTGAGTGGGGGTCTAATTCTTCTAGCATTGCAACAATAGCTGCATCACTGATACCTTCGTAATCAACAGAGTCAACGTACATTTTGTCAATATGCCGAAAAACTTCAGAAACTTTTCTCCCCATAGGATGCTCTTCTTTCCATTGAGCAGAGAGTGGATTAACAGCAGCTAGAAGTATTGTAAATACTACAAATTGAAAACTTATTTTTGAGAAATTTAAATACATGAATCTATTTTTAAATTGAGTTTACACCAAAAAGCGTGCAAAAATCGAAAATTAATAAATTTATTGGTTCACGACTATTATTAACATAAAAGAATTACAAATGTTGTGAAATATAAAGATGACATACGTTTATCTTGACGAGACCTATTGGTATATGACAATATCAATTACAGAAATTTCTGTATCTTGAGATTAATAGAAGTTAAAAAAAATAGCACAACCAATGGAATATTTAATTACTTTAGCACTATGAAGTTTTTTATGTTTTTTGTATTTCTAGTAACTCTAGTGGTTTCTGTTGATTCTTTTGCCCAAAATGCAGATGAAGAAGTTGAACTTTTGGTAATGGATGGAACATGGAAAGGTGATACATACAGAGACGCAAAGCGGTCTATTGTTTATAGAATGGACGAGTTTGGAGCTGTAAAAGATAAAAAAGGAAATGATATAATTATTGTTATCGGAAATTCATATCGAAATAGACACAATCAAGTTATAGGTCGATTTCTAGTTGGAGAAGAGGTGAGAAGCTCATCAGGAAGATTGCTAGGAAGAATTAATCAATATGGTGAAATTAGAGATTTCTACGGAACATATTTAGGAGAATTAAAAGACCTTACGCCTCAGCAAGCAGCTGTGCAGTACTTTCTTTGGGATCAATTAGTAGAAAGACATTTGAGAACAAGAAAAAATCAACTTCCCGACTAATGATTTTGTCTTCGGAAGATGAACTTCTCTTAGATAATATGCAACGAACCATCGGTAGGTCAGTTGCTAATGAAGATTTTAAGTCCCTCAGAAAACTAATGTTTCAAGAGGAATTTCCTCGAAAAAGTCTTTTCATAGAAGCAGGAAAGCTTTGCTCATTTACCTATTTTGTTGTGGCTGGCTCTTGTTATTTATACTATTTAAATGAAAATGGAGATAAAAACGTGATTCAATTTTCTCTTGAAGGCTATTGGGTTTCTGATTTGTATAGTTTCTTTTCTGGAAAGAATGGAATTTATTATGCAGAAACGATTGAACCAGTTAAAGTCCTTGGTTTAACGAAAGTAAACCATGATTTAGCTTGTGCATCGAATCATACAGTTGAGCATTTTTTTAGAATTTTGATTCAAAATGCTTTTGTTGCTATTCAACAGCGATTGACACGACTAAATAGTGCAAGTGCGGAATTTAGGTATAATAATTTAGTCAGACAACATCCTGATTTTGTGCAGCGAATTCCACAGTATTTAATTGCATCTTACTTAGGGATAAAACCTCAGTCTCTCAGTAGAATAAGAAGAAAACTGGCTAATCAAAGATTGTAAACATCTCCATCTTTCACAACCGAAACATTTTCAAAAATTTCTTTAGCTTCGATTTCGTGTTGCAGTAAATCATTATATCTTGCAGAAATATGCCCTAATAATAAACGTTTTGTATTAGCATTAAGTGCTATGGATGCAGCCTGTTTCGCCGTTGAATGATACGTTTCTGAAGCCCGATCCGCTTCTTTATCTAAAAAGGTGGCTTCATGATATAATAAGTCAACATCAGCAATGTATTCAATTATTTTTGGAGTGAAACAAGTGTCGGAGCAATAAGCATAGCTTTTACTTAGTTTTCCTTCCATAGTTACATCTTGATACTTTACTTTTACACCATTATTGTCTTCAATATCAAACCCTTGAATAAGTTTTTGGATGTATGCAACACTTACACCTGTTTTGTCAAATTCATCTTTTAACAACCTTCTTTTGTTTGGTTTTTCTTTAATAAGGAACCCATGAGTTGGAATTCTATGTTGCAATGGAAAGTTGGAAATCGTGATACAATTATCTTCAAAAATTATGGAATTAGAATTAGGTTCGAGTTCTACAATGTTTAAGTCAAATTGAACTCCTTTCCCTATTATTGAAAGTATAGGTAGAAGAAAATCTGAAATACCTTTTGGACCATAAATACTTAATGAACTTGTACGTCCTAAGAGTTGCATTGAGCTAACCAATCCAGGTAATCCCAAGATATGGTCACCGTGTAAATGGGATATCAGAATAATTTGAACAGACTGAAGTTTAAGTTTAAATTTTCTAAGTTGAATCTGAGTTCCTTCACCACAATCAATAAGGATATGCCTGTTTTTACAAATTACATATTGAGAAGTAGTATTTCTGTTTACTTTTGGTATTGCTGCGCTAGACCCTAGAATTGTAACAGAAAAATCCATTATTGATTTTAATCCGCTTTATTAATTAAAGCGACGGCATCCGTTTGATTATCTTCAATATTTAAAACTCTATGCAACTGAGCAATTTCAATCATCTTAGCAACATTAGGTTGTAATCCTGTAAGAACAAACTTACCACTTGAATCTTTACAAAGTCTATTGGCTGTAAGAATTGCACTTAGACCTGAAGAATCACAGTAAGATGTATTTGTTAAATCTAAGATAATGTTGGTTACATGATTCTTATTCATGGTAACAAAAAGAGATTTCAGTTCAGAAGCATTTAATGCATTTAATTTTTCTGATTCTGAAACTACGACACTGTAGTTGGATTGATTGTCAACTTGAAAATTCATCTATTCATATGATTTGGTCAAAAATAGCAAAAAAAATAAACGTGGAGTTTGTATGACTGAAAATTATGTCAAACCTTATAACTTATTCGCTTCTAAATAAAAAAATGCAATGCTTCTTTATCATTAATTATAAGCTGATAGCATATTAAATTCGCCAATTTTTTTTTGAAAAAATCATCGTTTTTCTTTTGAAGATTGAAAAATCAGATTAATTTTGTACCATATTTAGGTGATTAGGTTAGGTTAATGTGGTAAGAGAGGATGACGCCCGTTGTCCTCTCTTATTTTTTTGGTTCTACTGTTATTTTAATGGTAAAAGCAAGAAACCTTCACACTATTAATGGTTCAAAATCAGATAATAAAACATGAAACCATTAAGCAATTAAGGCTCATTAAGGGAGTGATTCTTAATTTCTTTCACGCCTTAATGGTTCAAAATCAATCGATTAAAGATTTGGATTTTAACACAGAGTCTTGGTGTTTAAAAATACCATTAAAAACACTTTTTCCATTAAACTCATGGTGGAACCATTTATTTGTGAAAACCAACTAATCTTTTATCATTCTTTCAAATTGATTTTATCTTTTTAACTTTACACCGTAAGATTTATTTATGATTAAAACGGTTGCCGTATCAGTGGTTATTCCATTATATAACGAAGAGGAATCTTTGAAAGAATTGTATAACTGGATTTTAAATGTCATGAAAGCTAATCTATTGTCTTTTGAAGTTTTATTCATAGACGACGGAAGTACAGATAATTCATGGAACGAAATCGTGGAGTTGGCTGACGAACATAAAGAAGTAAAGGCAATAAAATTTCAACGTAACTACGGAAAATCTGCTGCACTTCAAAAAGGCTTTGAACGATGTGTCGGCGAAGTTGTAATCACAATGGATGCCGATTTACAAGATTCTCCTGAAGAAATTCCAGATTTATTCGCAATGGTCAAAAACGAAGGCTATGATATTGTATCTGGCTGGAAGAAAAAACGCTATGACCCTCTGACGAAAACTATTCCAACTAAGTTATATAATTGGACAGCTAGAAGACTTTCAGGGATTCACCTCCATGATTTCAATTGTGGATTAAAAGCCTATCGAAAAGTAGTAGTGAAAAGCATTGAGCTTTATGGAGATATGCATCGATACGTTCCTGTATTAGCAAAATATTCTGGATTTACTAAAATCGGAGAAAAAGTTGTGCAACATCAAGCACGTAAGTACGGTACTTCCAAATTCGGATTAAATCGCTTTGTTAATGGACCATTAGACTTGCTTACTGTTGTTTTTATGGGGCGTTTTGGCAAAAAACCAATGCATTTCTTTGGAGCGATAGGTTCACTTTTATTTATTATTGGTTTTGGATTAGCACTTTATTTATTTATTGATAAGGCCATTCACTTATACCAAGGAAACGCAGCGCGACTTTTATCCGAGCGTGCAGAATTTTATGTCTCACTAGCATCAATGATAATAGGTTCGCAATTTTTCCTCGCTGGGTTTCTTGCAGAGTTAATAGGTAGAAGTTCTTCTTCTCGAAATCAGTATTTAATAGAAAAAGAAATTTAGTTACAGTAGATGGTTATTGATACTCTTTTTTTAGACCGTGACGGCGTAATAAATAAACGTAACTTCGGCGGATATATAATGGATAAATCTGAATTTTCTTTTTTACCACATTGTATTGAGGCACTTCAATTGTTTAGTAAAAAAGTTAGTCGAATAATTGTAATAACGAACCAACAAGGAATAGCGAAAGGTTTGATGACGGAAGCTCAACTTTATGATGTTCATACATTTATGCTTTCGGAGCTTGAAAAAATGCAGGTGAAAATTGATGCTATTTATTTTGCGTCGAATTTAAAAGGTGCTGAACCTGATTATAGAAAACCTAATCCGTTTATGGGTAGAAAAGCAAAAGAAGACTTTCCTTCAATATTGTTTGAAGAATCGCTTATGGTTGGTGATACAGATACTGATATTCAATTTGGAAAAAATCTTGGTACGAAAACTGCATTAGTTCGTTCTGAAGAAAAAACTTCAGAAAAAGCAGATTTTGAAGTAACAAATTTATTAGATTTATATTATACGCTATATGAATAGTTGTAAAACCATAATGATTATGAAACTTAGAATTGTTTTAATTCTTTTTGTTAGCTGTTGCTCTATCTCTTTTGCACAAAATAATCAAATAGATAGCAAAGGAAGGAAGCAAGGAGAATGGGTTAAATTTTATCCGAATTCCAAAGTACCAGTATATGTCGGTCAATTTATTGACGATAAACCAACAGGAAAATTTACATATTATTACCCTTCCAATAAGGTGAAAATGATTGTAAAGCATAATCATATAGATGCTAGTTCAGAGGCTTTTATGTATTATGAAAATAAAAATATACTTGCGCATGGCATATACCGAAATCAAGAAAAAGATAGTGTTTGGACTCATTATGCAGAAAACGGACGTTTAAGTTTTAAGGAAACTTATAAAAAAGGTACACTTCATGGCAAAAAGACAATTTTTTATGTCCCTTACGACCCAAATGATAAGAGTTTGGTAATTTTATCTGAAAAAACATTTGAAAACGGTGTTGCGAATGGACCAACTAAGGAGTTTTTTCCAGACGGTGTGCTAAAAATGGAAGGAAATTACGTAGATGGTGCTTTTGATGGTATTGTGAAAAGGTATCACCCAAGTGGAAGTTTACATATCTTGGAGCGTTGGAAAAACCGAAAAAGACATGGATGGTGGATTACCTATGGCGAAGGAGGTAAAGAACTTGGAAGAGTATATTACTACATGGGCGAACCTCTTGAAGGGGAAGATTTAAAAAAACACATGCAAAAAATGAAAGAACTAGGTATAAATCCAAATAATTAATTAGGAATGAGAGTTTTAATCAGCTTAATTTTTGTACTTTTTATCGGGTTGTTATCTTGCAATAAAGATAGCGAAGAAATAGATTTTGGTTACAGTTATTTTGGATGGGAAGAAGGAACTTTTGTGAAATATTTAGTGACTGAAGTTTTTCATGATGTCGCTTTATCCCCAGCAAGAGACACCACAAAATATATTTTGAAGACGCTTGTGGGAGAAGACATAATAGATAATCAAGGACGAACAGCTAAAAAGTTCTTTCGATTTAGATATCACCCAGAAACTAATGAATTATTAGATCAACGAGTTTGGACGAGTATTATCGATGGTCCAAGAGGTGAGTTAGTAGAAGAGAATCAACGTATTATTCGACTTGTTTTTGCAGTACGACAAGGAAAAACGTGGGATATAAACGTATTTAATACAGAAGATAATGAAACAGCTCGTTATGAAATAGTTGGTGTTCCTAGAACTCTCAATGGTATATTTTTAGATTCTACTGTTACAGTTGCTTTCGAAGATTTTACATCTTTAGTAGATTTTAGAAAGAAAAGAGATATTTACGCTAAAGACGTTGGTTTAGTGTATAGAAGCTACAAAGATTTGCGTATATCTAATTTCGATACTCTAGATATTCAGCGCGGAACAGAAATACTTTATGAATTAATTGAGTATGGAAAAGAGTAGTAAAAAAATTGCTCTAATTTCTGTTTTCTATCCTTTCAGAGGAGGTATCGCACAATTTAATGCCAACATTTACTCGGGGTTGTTGAAGCTTGGACATGATGTAGAGGTTTTTAATTTTTCAAGACAATACCCATCGATTTTATTTCCAGGAAAAACGCAGTTTATTGCCGAGGAAGATAATGCAGAAGAAATTCCTTCGCAACGAATTATTGATTCAATTGCTCCTTTGTCTTATAAAAAAACTGTAAAAAAGGTTCTTGAATTTAATCCAGATATGGTTGTTATTGGGTATTGGATGCCTTTCATGGGGCCTTCGCTTGGTTATATTTCAGGTAAACTATTAAAGCAAAATAAGAATGTTGTAACAATAGTTCATAACGCTTTACCTCATGAAAAGTCACGTTTAGATAAAGTGCTTAGCGATTATTTTTTTAAACGGTCAAAAAAGATTATTGCTTTGTCTCAAACAGTTGAAAAGCAAATCAAATTAGCATATCCGAATTTGGAAACAACAACTTTGCGACATCCAGCTTATGAACATTTTGGAACTTTATTAAATCGCAAAGAAGCCTTGTTGGAGTTAAATTTACCAGAATCACCGAATTACCTGCTTTTTTTCGGTTTAATTAGAGGTTACAAGGGGTTAGATGTACTACTTCAATCCATTGCTTTATTACCTTCCAACTACCAAGTAATTGTTGCAGGTGAAGTATATGGAAGTTTTAAGCAATACGAGAAAATAATTAAAGAAAACCAACTTGAAAAACGAGTGCACTTGTTTAATAATTACATTCCAGACCAACAGGTGAAACTATTTTTCTCAGTAGCTGAATGTTGTGTATTACCATATAAGTCAGCAACGCAAAGCGGCATTGTTGCCATAGCACAACATTTTGGGGTTCCAGTTATTGCATCGAAAGTTGGTGGATTACATGAATTTATAGAAGATGGTAAAACAGGAAGACTAGTTGAGCCAGTAACCCCACAAAAATTTTCTGAAGTAATTAAGGAATTTGCCATTCCAGAAAAATTGAATAACGCAAGAACAATTTTGGCACAAAAAAATCACTCCATTTCGTGGAGTGATTTTTGCGAAAATATGATTGCTTTTGGATAAGTAATCTCGAATTCAGTTTATTCTAATGTTCCAGTGCAGACAAATAACGCTCCGCATCTAGTGCAGCAATACATCCTGTACCAGCAGCTGTTACGGCTTGTCGGTAAGTTTTATCTGCCGCATCACCAGAAACAAAAACCCCCGGAATATTTGTTAATGAAGTACCCGGTTTTTCGTATTTAATATAGCCAACTTCATCAAGATTTATATAGTCCTTGAATATATCCGTATTTGGTTTGTGACCAATGGCAACGAAAAACCCAGTACATGGAATTTCCGATACTTCATTCGTAACATTATTTTTTACTCGTACTCCAGTTACTCCTTGACCATCTCCGAGAACCTCTTCTGTTTCAGTATTATATAAAATCTCTATGTTTGGAGTTCTTTTAACCCTATCGGCCATTATTTTAGACGCTCTGAATTCATCACGGCGAACAAGCATTGTAACTTTAGTACAAAGTTTTGATAAGTAATGCGCTTCTTCACAAGCTGAATCTCCTGCTCCTACGATAACTGTTTCTTGACCCTTATAGAAGAATCCATCGCAAACAGCACACGCCGAAACACCACCGCCTAATTCTAAATATTTTTGCTCAGACGGAAGACCTAAATATTTTGCAGATGCTCCGGTGGAAATAATTACCGTTTTAGTATGAATCTCCGTTCCATCATCCGCCCAACATTTATGTATTGGACCTGTGAAATCTACTTTTTCAATGAAACCAGGACGAATAACAGTATCAAATCGTTCTGCTTGTTTTTGCAATTCTATCATCATTTCTGGACCAGTAATACCATCTGGATACCCAGGAAAGTTCTCAACTTCATTCGTTGTAGTTAATTGACCTCCAGGTTGTAAACCTTGATATAAAACGGGCTTCATATCAGCTCGTGCTGCATATATAGCTGCTGTATATCCGGCAGGGCCCGAACCAATTATCAAACAATCGATTTCTTCTATCTTGTTGCTCATACTATTTATAAATCTTTAAACTTGAAAAATCTTTATTTTTAATTAAAAACCACAAAAATAATCATTTTATAAGGAGTATTATTGTAACATTTATTTCAATTTATGAATTGAGGTGTTAATACTGGTTCAAGTCACGTTTTTAGGATTACAATAATAGAAACGGAACTAACATTCTCTGACATGTCAAGCTCCTTTTCTCTCGATTGCATTAAAGAATACTAAGTTTTTAAGTACTTAGTCATTTTAAAACTTGCTTCAATCAGTCTAGAAATCTTGTCAATTTCTAAATATTTCGGAATCTTTTGCGAAATAGTTTTTATGTTGTCGAAAAAGACCGTACTTTTGTAGCCCAATTTTTGAGACGAGTGATTATGATAGATGAGGCGTTATTTGAACCAAAAACACTTTATCCTTTTCAGGAGAAAACAGTAAATCAGATAATTAAAGAGTTAGAAGAAAACGGAAACGACTTCAACTTACTTTTTCAATTACCAACAGGTGGTGGAAAAACTGTCATTTTTTCTGAAATAGCTAAAAACTATATTGAAAAATGGGAGAAAAAGGTTCTAATATTAACACATAGAATTGAACTTTCTGTACAAACATCTAAGCAGCTTTCTGCTATTGGGGTTTCCAATAAAATAATTAATAGTGAAGTTAAGACATTGGAAGACCAATATGACTACAATTGTTTTATTGCAATGGTTGAAACATTGAATAATCGTTTGCAAGATAATGAAAACTTCATCGAGGATGTTGGTTTAGTAATTGTCGATGAGGCGCACTACAATAGTTTTCGTAAAATCTTCCAATATTACCAACAGGCTAATATTCTTGGTGTTACAGCAACTCCTTTAAGTTCAAATAAAGCACTTCCTTTAAATGATCATTATGATAAGCTACAAGTAGGGGAGAGCATATCATCATTAATTGAAAATGGTTATTTAGCTAATGCTGAAACGTTTACTTATGACGTTAACCTCCATGGTTTAAAAATTGGTTCTAATGGAGATTTTACTGTAAGTTCCTCTGAGTTAGTCTATGGAAATTATTTCATGCAAGAAAAGTTATTATTTGCTTACGAGGAAGTTGCAATTGGTTCTAAAACATTGATCTTTAACTCTGGAATTGAAACAAGTGTTCGTGTTAAAGAAACTTTTGAAAAAAGAGGATTCAAAATAAAACATTTGGACAGTACCTTTTCTGACAAAGACAGAAAGGATATTCTAAGTTGGTTTAAAGATACTCCTGATGCCATTTTGACCTCAGTAGGCATATTAACCACTGGTTTTGATGAGCCAACGGTGGAAACCATTATTCTAAATCGTGCAACTCGGTCGCTTACCTTATACCATCAAATGATAGGGCGTGGCTCAAGAAGGTTGCCTAATAAAGATATGTTTAAACTAATTGACTTAGGTAATAATGTTCGACGATTCGGATTGTGGCAAGATTATATCAATTGGCAAGATGCTTTTAAATTTCCAGATAGATTTTTAGAATCAAGAGTTTCAGAGCAGGAGGACATGGAGTTCGAAGTAGAATATCAACTTCCGAAATATATCCGTGAACGCCTCAATACAGAAGTTTTAGATAGTTTTAACATGAAGCAAGTCTATGATGATTGTGTAGATAATGGTGAACCTGGTAAAAAAGCTGTTGATTATTCCTTAGAGAATCATTTTGAAGCAATTCGTTCAACAGCTACTGATTTTTATGATGGACTGGAACTTCAAGAAGCCATTCAAGAACATATAGAACACCGATTAAAGCAATATACTAAATTGATTGCAAAGTCAACTAAAAACTATTTTAAGTATTTGTTAGAAACATATAACAGACAGCTCCGACAAAAGCTTAGAGCTGTGTTGGAGGATGAATAAAACGAGTTAAGATTGACCTAATTTGGGATAAAAATTTGTGCCAAGGTGAAAAACCGCTATTTTTGTTCTGAAATGTTATTTTGGAAATCAAATAAAGTTATCATTTTAGCTTTGTTCTGCACCTTGAGCATTCAAAGTTTAGGGCAAATTATTACACAAAATGATGGATTTGAAGGTCCACCTCAAATTCATATTCCACCAGATGGTTGGGTAAATTGTCATTTGCATAATTCTACAGTGGATACGCAGCCTGGGATCTTTAATAATCAAAAACCGCCAAGTCAAGGAAATAGCTACATTTCAATGGTTACAAGAGAAACAGATGTTTTGCCAAGTTTTGAATCAGCGTGGTCAAAATTAGTATTGCCTTTTGAACAAGGAAAATGCTACACGCTAAAAATCGACTTATCTTTATCTAAAGAGTTCATGGCAAAGCAGTTTGCAGATGAAATATATTTTGATAAGCCTTGCAAGTTCCAAATTTTTGGTTTTAATGCGAATTGTAGTCACTATCTTTCTGCTGAATTGCTTTGGGAAACTGATACGCTGACAAATTATGATTGGGAAACTTTTGAAGTTTTTATTCAACCAGAATTAATGGATGTAGGAAAGTTATTGCTTCGCCCTTATTACTTAGATGAAGAAGATAGGACATACAGCGTTGTTTTCGTTGATAACCTAAGTTATAAAAATACTCCCAATGTAATTCAAGAAAATGATTTCAGTTATACGCTCCCTGATTGGGCGGAAGATATAGAATGGTACTTCAATGGAACGCTTCTTGAAGGAGAAAATGGACACTCTGTTCCTTTGTTATTAGATGGTCTCTACGAAGCACGATTTTACGATGAATCAGGATGCTTGATTATGACAAGCGAATATTTAACCTTCGACCATGACGCAATAGAAATCTATCCCAATCCAACGAAAGAAGAATTAATGATAAAGTTCTTCGGTGAAAAAGGAGAACAGTTGTATGTTGTTATGCACGATGCTATTGGTAAAAAAGTCTTTGAACATCATTCAATAATTCCTGAGTTTGGAAATAATTTCACAAAGCTTTCTTTAGTTCATCTTGCTCCCGGCACCTATACCATTCAAATTAATCGAGGAAACCAAAAAGTCGATTTCTCAAAAATTGTTATTCACCAATAGTTAATTATTGGATATTGAACAAGAATTTCAACGCTGTTGGAATGTTGTGTTAATTCTGAGTACATTCGATTGAGAAAATAGGTGAATTACTTAGTAGTCTCATTTAGTGCTTAATGATTTTTTCTTCAATTCAACATACAAACTAATCGTATTATTTACTGCTTTCCAAGCTTAAATATTGCTTATATTTGCCCTCGATAAAATGAAATAAATATGGAAAAAATAGCTCCTTATATACCCAAAAATAAAGTTAGAATTGTAACCGCTGCATCCCTTTTTGATGGGCATGATGCGGCAATAAATATCATGCGTCGTATTATTCAATCAACAGGTTGTGAGGTGATTCACTTGGGTCACGACAGAAGTGTGGAAGAAGTGGTAGATTGTGCGATTCAAGAAGATGCACAGGCAATTGCCATGACTTCATATCAAGGAGGACATACCGAGTACTTCAAGTACATGTATGATTTATTGCAGGAAAAAGGAGCGCCACATATCAAGATTTTTGGTGGTGGTGGAGGTACCATTTTACCAGAGGAAATAGCAGAATTGCAAGCGTATGGAATTACACGAATCTACCACCCTGATGATGGTCGTGAAATGGGCTTGCAAGGAATGATCAACGATTTAGTTCAGAAATCTGATTTCCCTGTTGGGAATGAATTGCATGGTGAAATTGAACGCATCAAAGAAAAAGATGCACATACCATAGCACGAATTATTTCAGCGGCTGAGAATTTCCCTGATTTAGCAAAAGAAGTTTTTGAAAAGGTACATGAAATGGCAGCTGAAACCAAAATTCCTGTGTTAGGAATTACGGGGACAGGTGGTGCCGGAAAGTCTTCTTTAGTGGATGAATTGGTGCGTCGTTTTTTAATTGACTTTGAGGATAAAACGATTGCTGTTGTTTCTGTTGACCCTTCTAAACGTAAAACGGGCGGAGCTTTATTGGGTGACAGAATCCGTATGAATTCGATTAAAAATCCACGTGTTTATATGCGCTCCTTGGCAACACGTCAATCAAATTTGGCCTTGTCGAAACATGTGGCGGAAGCGATTAGTGTTTTACGTGCAGCGCAATACGATTTAATCATTTTGGAAACTTCGGGTATTGGTCAATCTGATACGGAAATTTTAGACCACTCTGATGTGAGTTTGTACGTAATGACACCAGAATACGGTGCTGCAACGCAATTGGAGAAAATTGACATGTTGGATTTTGCTGATGTGATCGCATTGAATAAATTCGATAAAAGAGGTGCTTTAGACGCATTGAGAGATGTACGCAAGCAATACCAACGCAACCATAATTTATGGGAAGAAAAAGTAGATGACATGCCCGTTTATGGTACGATTGCATCTCAATTCAATGACCCAGGAATGAATACCTTATATAAGGTCTTGATGGATACCTTGAAAACGAAAGCAGGTTCTGTTTTGGAATCGAATTTTGAGGTGACTAAAGAGATGTCAGAAAAGATTTTTGTGATTCCACCAGAAAGAACACGTTACTTGTCTGAGATTTCTGAAAACAACCGCAATTACGATAATTGGGTAGCGAAACAGGTTGAAGTTGCCGATCGTTTGTACGGTATTCAGCGCTCTATGGATGCGATTCAAGACTTGGACGTTGATGACAAAGACCGCTTATTAAAAGGTTTGC
>SKGS01000166.1 GCA_007117355.1 Lishizhenia sp.
CGTCCAGGTTTGGTATGTGACTTACCATATAAATGAACATGAACACCTTGTTGAGCCGTTGCTTTTTCAATGTTTTTATATACGACTTCTCCAGTGAAATCTTCAGCACCAATAAGATTTACCATTACGCCAGGAACACGAGTTTTAGTGCTGCCAAGTGGCTGATTAGTAATCGCTCTCAAATGCTGTTCAAATTGAGAGGTAATATTACACTCAATGGTATGATGCCCAGAGTTATGTGTTCTTGGAGCAACCTCATTGACCAATAAACTTCCGTCTTTTGTCAGGAATAATTCAACAGCTAACAACCCTATTAAATCTAAGGATTGGATAATTTTTCTTGCTAAAATTTCAGCTTGCTCTTCGATGGCAGGACTTACATTTGCAGGGGAAAATAAAAACTCCACCAAGTTTAAGGTTGGACTAAATTCACATTCAACCAAAGGAAACGTTTTAATTTCTCCTTTTTCATTTCTAGCAACAATGATAGAAAGCTCTTTTTCAAAAGGAACATACTCCTCTAAAATGGATGGTGCATCAAATGCTTTTTCTAAATCTGTGGCATTCTGAATTTTTGCAACTCCCTTGCCGTCGTAACCTCCTTTTCTCAATTTTTGAATAAACGGAAATTTTGAAGCAACCTCCATTAATTGCGCTTTATTTTCGACTAAAGTAAAGGGAGCGGTTGGAATCGAGTGTTTTTTATAAAACTCTTTTTGAAGCCCTTTATCTTGAATAATACGCAGCACACGAGGTTGTGGAAAAACCTTTACTCCTTGCTTTTCGAGTTCCTCTAGCGCATCTACATTCACATGCTCTATTTCAACGGTAATTACATCTTTGTCTTTTCCGAAAGCCATTACATCATCAAAGCTTTGGATACCACCTTCTGTAAACGAATGTGCAATTTTTCCACAAGGAAAACTTTTATCAGTGTCCATTGCATGAATATGAATATCAAAATTAATTGCAGATTGTATCATCATGCGACCAAGTTGCCCGCCTCCAAGAACTCCAAGCTTAAAGTTATCCCCGTACCATTGTTTTTCCATACTACAAAAGTAATGTTTGTTCGTTCAACCTAAGCGAATCACAATGCTTTTTCTTTAAAAAATAACTCCTAAAAATGGTAAAACCTCAGGCACATTGTCTGTTAAAGTTGTACTTTTGAGCCATGTTTCAGCGAGAAGATTTGGAATTTGATAATGTGCAAATACATTTAATGTATTACCATCACGAATTTGATATTCAGACTTGTTTCGATGATTTAACCCCAGAAGAAATTGCTTTTGTCCAAACATACAAAAGTGAAAAACGGCGCCAAGAGTTTGTTGCCACACGAAAATTAAGAACACAACTTTTTGGTAAAAAAACTATTCAATATAGCGAAATAGGTGCTCCATCTATTTTAAATGAAAAATACATTTCAATTTCTCACTCTACTGATATAATTGGAATAGCAGTGTGTGAGGATTTTTCCATTGGATTTGATTTAGAACCAATCAGCACCAAAGTGTTGCGCGTAAAAAATAAATTTTTGCATAAAGACGAATGGCACTGGCACGATTGTAATAATCCAGTAGAAGTAACCAAAATTTGGTCAGCAAAGGAAGCGTTGTACAAATTAGTTCAGCAGCAGGGAATTTTATTTTCGCAGGATTTGAAACTTGAGCCAACTAAGGATAAAACCATATATTTAGGGCGTATTCAACGCAATTCTCAATGGAAAACAGTAGCTTTGAAATCAATAGAATATAAAGGAAGCATAATTTGTTCAACGATAGCACCACTTGATATATGAAAGATAACGAAAGCATCCTCCAGCAAATAGCGACAAAAAAAGGTCAAATAGCAGTATTAATTGACCCTGAAAAAGCGCAGGACAGCCATTATTTAGATGAATTAATAGAGCGATCAAACTTTGCTAAAATTGATTACTTTTTCATTGGAGGTAGCACAGTCTCTCGTTCAGAATTTGAATTTACCACGAACTATATTTTCAACAAAACAGAAATTCCGGTTGTGATTTTTCCTGGCAGTGGGCGACAAGTGAGCAATAATGCCGACGCACTTTTATATATTAGTTTATTGTCTGGTCGCAACCCTGAATTTTTAATTGGACAACATGTAGATAGTGCATTGGAGGTTTTTAAGTTGCCCATTGAGATTATTCCCACTGGTTACATCTTAATTGACGGGGGAAATCAATCTTCTGTTGCTTACGTAAGTCAAACGACACCAATTCCACGCAATCAACATTCTATTGCATTAAAAACAGCGATTGCAGGTCATTTAATGGGGAAAAAGTTACTTTTTTTTGATGCTGGAAGTGGTGCAAAAACCGCCGTGCCAATAGAATTAATTCATGAAGTTCAAGAAAAATTAGCTATTCCCATCATCGTTGGGGGAGGGGTGAAGTCTGTTGAAGAAATAGAAAGCTTTAAAAATGCTGGAGTAAACGTCATTGTCATTGGTAATAAAATCGAAGAGGATATTGATTTTTTACTGGATATTCAAGGATATCAAATGCGGTTATAGGGGAGGGGTTACTTCTTTGTTGATTACAAATAGTACATTACTTTTTGTGAAAGAATAGTAAACTACAAGCCCTTCAAATATTCCACTGCAAATTCAATGATACTATCCTTGCCATTATTTTCATCAGCGGAACTCATTTC
>SKGS01000205.1 GCA_007117355.1 Lishizhenia sp.
CGTTTGAATGGGCAAGCTTAAGAACATTCAATAAAATGCCGAAATCTGATGTTTTTGTCATGGTTGCTGTTACCTTAATTACTATTGTATTGCATAACCTAGCACTTGCTGTTTTAATAGGCGTAATTATTTCTGCTTTGGTTTTTGCTTGGGATAATGCGAAGCGAATTCGAGCGAGAAAACGAATTGATGAAAACGGAGTGAAACATTATGAAATTTATGGCCCATTGTTTTTTGGTTCTACTACTGTTTTTAATGAAAAGTTTGATGTAAAAAACGATCCAGACGAAATTGTTATCGACTTTAAAGAAAGTCGCATTGTTGATATGTCGGCCATTGAAGCTCTCAACACAATAACAGAACGGTATTTGAAAAATGGTAAGAAGGTTCACCTGAAACATTTGAGTAAAGATTGTAGAAAACTATTAAAAAATGCCGATAAAATTATTGAGGTAAATATTATTGAAGACCCAACCTATAAGGTGCTAAATGATGAATTGAGTTGATTAACCCGTATTCACCAATCCGATACCTTTCATGAAATAAAGTGTTTTAAATGCAAACGTGAAACTTTATAGCGCACCCGTTTTTAGGGACACTACTTTTTATCAGATTTCGATTTAATTTCGAAGCTATTTTAACTTTAAGACTATACCGTTTTCTTTTTTATCCGTGAGATTTTGATGGAATACTAAAAAATTATTTTAATTCAGTAAGTTCAATTAAACAAACTTGCGTCTCGATATTTTTTCGCATCAATACGTTTTACATGTCTTAAGTGTACGCCAATACCAAATAAGATATCTACTTTTCTTCCTTTGAGGTCAGGGTTGAATAATGCTAGATTAGGGTCATGAACAGAAACGCTTAATCTTAAATGCGCATTTGGATAATGTAATTTTCGAGAATGCTTTGCAAAAATAGTGCGTTGAAATTGTTGAGGACCAACTATATCATATTGAATATCCAGACAATAGGCAGGATTCCAAGTGTAAACCCAGTTCCAATTGGTTTCATCCATTGGTTCTCCACCTCCAAAAATAGAAAACTCGGTAACTGAATAACTGAAATAAGGAAGTACAGAAAAACGGTTATTGAGATAAAACTTTCTTCCCATATATAAATCCACAAAGGTCATGGCAATCCCTCTTCTATCAGCAATTACATAATTGTCATTGAATAGAAAAGCCTCTTTGGACTTGTTAAATGTTACATGGCCTTTAAACCCAAAAAACGTGCTATGTAGAAAGAAACGAAAATCCAAGTCAAATCCCCAGAATCCACCTAAATGATTATTTAGGTTATTCGTATAAAAACCAGAGCTTATTCCTGTATTAAAGTCAAAAGCAAAAGCACCAGGTTCGTAAAACATTGTTGCTTTTCTCATTTCAGGAGTGTATGGGGATAATGGATACTTTTCTGTGAATTCTAGTGCTCGTTTTATTAATGAGACTTGTAATTCAACTGTGCGTTTCTCTTTATTTCGAATTTCTAAACAATCTAAGTAAAATCGAATAAAATCTTTTGCGTGATTTTCATGTCTTGAATTTGCCAATGTTTCGAGAATGTCTTCTTTGTTTTCTAAAACAAGTAACACTAAATTTTTGTGGAATGCGTCATCTCTATTGTTTGCTAATTCATATTGCTGTTTTTTTTGTTTCGCAGTTTGAAAATGTTTTAACGGTTGAAAATAGAATTCCAAAAATCCAAAGTAGTTTTTGTTTAGTAAACAAAATAGCTCTTGTTCAAATTCACTAAGAATGTAATAATGCGATTGTATTTGCTTAGTGAAATCAATTTTTTCATATTCTCCGGCTAATAAATGCTTAGTAAAGGACTTGCGAATTTTATGAAATGACTTATAGTCAAGTTGTGCAATACCATTAAAGCTATTCCAGAAAATGAAAAAAAATAACGATAAAAGAGTGATACTATTTTTGCTAGATTTTAAACTCATATTCTGGTCTTGGGACACCTTTGTAAAAACGGAGATGAGTGTCTTTTAAATTGGTTTTAATGAAATCATAAAGTTCTTTTCTATTGCCTTTGAGTAATTGCGTAAACGCATAACTATTTTTTCGCTTTAGCTGAATGGATAGAAAAGTATCTTTGTTTTTCTGAGATGAAAGAACAAAAATGCCAGTGCTTTGCGTTGTGCGATAAGCAACATCAACTCTTTTCACAATAGCACTATCGTAATCCAATAAGTTAATTTTCTCCGAATAGTAAATTGGAAAAAAACCGATTCGTTTAGTAATAATGCCGTTTTTTATATTCCCTAAATTTAAACTGACTTTTGCGAAGTATATCCAAAAGAAAATATAACTAAAAAGCAAAATCCAATAGTAGTCTTTAAAGACGATCACTAAAAATACGGGAAGAAAAAGAAAAAACACACCAACACCTTTGCCAGAAGGAGGAAAAGCACTTCCTTGTTGAAGGTATGAGTTTTTCTTGTCCATGTTACATTATTACTAATGCATGTACCTCATGTCTGTGGTTTGACTTAATGCGAATCGCGTAAGAGCCTGAAGCATAGTTTTGTGCTTGTATAAAATGGTGCTTTTCTTCTTTTGCAAATTGTCCTTCGTAAATTTTCTCCACGACTCTTCCTTGAGCATCAACTAATTCAATTACACC
>SKGS01000075.1 GCA_007117355.1 Lishizhenia sp.
AATTTTGAAGCTATTTTAGGCACAAGCCCCGCAGGAATATAAGCATATTTCAAGGGGGTTGTAACGACAAATAGGTCAAAATTAAATCAAAATCTGATAAAAAGAAGTGTCCCCAAAAATGAGGACGCTAAAAAAACGCTATACTTACATTTAAAACACTGTTAAATCAATGTTTTGTTTTTTGAAAGATTTCAGATTGGTGAATAATGCGGTTTAAACTAAAACCTTTACTTTAGTAACCTAAATAATATTACATGTTTGTTACTCCAGACTTAGAAAATGTTCTAAAAATTTTAGACCAATTAGAAGAAAATAACACACCAAATTGGGGAAGTCTTTCTCCTCAAGGAATGGTAGAGCATTTAACAGACACACTGCAAATGGCAGTAGGGAAAGGTGAACATAAACTTCTAATACCGGAGGACAAAGTTTCAAAGATGCAAGCGTTTTTAGATTCCGATAAAGAAATGATGCGTAATATTCAAGTTCCTTTTGCACCAGAAGAGCGTGTTTTGCGAAATGACGAACTCGCAACAGCCATAGACGAATTTACTGAAGAATGGCTTAATTGGGAGGGGAAGTTTGCAGAAAATGAATCACTTGAAACGCTTCATCCATTTTATGGAATGCTCAATTTTGAAAAATGGAAAAAGTTACACCAAAAACATTTAACCCATCATTTCAAGCAGTTTGGTTTGATGTGATAATGTTTTGAACAAGTAATACCTTTCAATATGTCTGGTCTTTTAGGTATTTCTATTTACTTTGAAAGCGATAATTGTTAATTAGTTGTGTTCATCAAAATCAATTAACAATAAGTAATCAAACTAACATCACAATTTCGGTGGGGTAGGTACAGTAAATTCCCCATCAACTTTTACAGCTTCATCATTAACTTCAAATTCTAAAACAAAATTAACGGTTAGTAATGCGCAATTTCCATTTTCTTGAAAAGTTATTAAAGCATTGCCAGAAACAATATCATCTTTTTGAAATAATAATTCATTACTCAAATCTTGAAAAAAAAGTTGACTAAGAAGAGGTGTTGTTTTGAGATTAGCGTTTCCATGTTGTTCTAGTTTATTCAGCCATTCTTGTTTCGATAAGTTATTATAATTCTCATTACTTATGAAAGCACTCATGGTAATAGATATTAAATAGTCATCATTTTGAAAAGTAAGTCCCCATTCTCCATTACCTTTTGCCCCGAAGAAAACATCAACGTTGACACCTCCCAAAGTGGTTTCTCCCATGGGCTGCAATTCTTCATTCACCCTGAAAAAAGCATTTTCTAATTCAAAGCAATGATCAGGAATTGCATCTATGGCTTCTTTTTTACAACCAATGAATGAAAGTGTAATTAGAACTAAGAAGCCTATTATGTTTACTTTTTCATACATATTTTGAGCGTAAAATTAGAAACTATGGTGCCTAATAACTGTCTTTTTCAGTAATAAACTTGTAACCAACTCCTTTTACCGTTTTGATATAATCTGAACCAATTTTTTCTCGTAATTTTCTAACATGCACATCGATTGTTCTGTCCCCAACGACTATTTCTGTGCCCCAAACTTGTTCTAAAATATAATCTCGCTCAAATACACTTCCAGGGCGCGAAGCTAACAAGGCTAGCAGCTCAAATTCTTTCCTCGGTAAATGAACATCTTCACCTTCAAGCGTAACTTTGTATTTATCCCTATCTATCACCAATTCATTTAGTGAATCTGATTCGTTTTTCGAAGGAGTTTCAACCCTTCTGAGCAAAGCTTGAATTCGACTTTTTAATATTCTAGGCTTTACAGGTTTTGCAATATAATCGTCGGCACCAGCATCAAAACCAGCGATTTGGCTGTAGTCTTCATTTCGAGCAGTAAGAAAACAAATAATAACATTGTTAAAATCATTGTTTTTCCGAATTAAACTACATACCTCAATTCCATCCATTCCTGGCATCATAACATCGAGAAGAACAAGGTCTATTTTATGTTTGTTTAGCATTTCCATAGCCTCTTCACCGTTGGACGCAACGGTTATAAGATAACCTTCTTTTAGGAGATTATATTCAATTAAATCTCTTATTTCTTCTTCGTCATCAACAACCAGAATGTGCTTTTCACTCATATTGTAAATTTTACCGAAAGTATAAAAACCATTTGAATAAAACTAAAAAAAGAGGTCAAAATATAACCTCTTTTAATGTATTAAATCATTCTGCAACTATTCCAAGAACAACGGATAATTTTTCATTAGCTCTTTTGCTTCCATACTTACTTGATTCAGAATTGATTCGTTTGTATGATTCGTTATAACTTTATCCATCAAATCGACAATAACGGGAATAATTTCTTCCTTAACTCCTCTTGTTGTGATTGCTGGTGTACCAATACGTATTCCTGAGGTTACAAAAGGCGACTCAGTATCAAAAGGAACCATGTTTTTATTCACAGTAATATGCGCATTGTTTAAAGCAATTTCAGCATCTTTTCCAGTAATGTTTTTATTTCTTAAGTCAATTAACATGGAGTGATTATCTGTGCCACCTGATATAATATGATATCCTTTGTTGACAAATGCATCTGCCATTACAGAAGCATTTCTAATAACTTGTTTTTGATAATCTAAAAAAGAATCACTTAGTGCCTCACCAAAAGCAACTGCCTTTGCAGCAATTACATGTTCTAGCGGCCCACCTTGAGTTCCTGGGAAAACCGCAGCATCTAATAAAGAAGCCATCGAACGAAGGTTTCCATTTTTCCAACGAATACCAAATGGATTATCGAAGTTGTTACGCATCATAATTATACCACCTCTTGGACCGCGAAGTGTTTTATGAGTAGTAGAAGTAATTATATGACAATGTTCGAGCGGGTCATTCAGTAAACCTTTAGCTATTAATCCAGAAGGATGAGAAATATCTGCCAAAACAAGCGCACCAATTTCGTCTGCTATTGCCCGAATTTTTGCATAATCCCAATCTCTACTGTAGGCAGAAGCACCGCAAATAATCATTTTCGGCTGTTCTTTTTTAGCAACTTCTTCTAATTGGTTGTAGTCAACAACACCAGTTGCTTTATCAACACCATAAAAATGTGGTTGGTATAACCTTCCTGAGAAGTTCACAGGAGAACCGTGTGTTAGATGACCTCCATGAGATAAGTCAAAACCGAGAATTTTATCTCCCGGTTGAAGACAAGCAAGCATCACCGCTGCATTTGCTTGAGCGCCAGAGTGAGGCTGAACATTAGCCCAAGTTGCACCAAAAAGTTTACATAATCTATCTATTGCCAATTGCTCGACTTGATCAACTATTTCACAACCTCCGTAATATCTTTTGTTTGGAAGTCCTTCAGCATATTTATTCGTTAAGACAGAACCCATTGCCTGCATAACCTCCTTACTTACAAAGTTTTCAGAGGCAATCAACTCAATTCCGTTAAGTTGACGAGATTCCTCTTTTTGAATCAAGTCGAAGATTTCTTTATCTCTAATCATTTTTTATATTTTGATTCATAAATTAACTTTAATCCATTTTGCAAAGTGGTTTCAGGCTTATAGTTAATTAATTTCATTAATTTATCAGAACTTCCTACTCTTCTTTCCACTTCGTAATCATAGCGTTTTTTTGGAGCTTCGATAAAAGAAATTTCAGAAGAAGAATTTGTTAATTCTTTAATTTCTTCTGCCAATCGTTTGATGTTCCATTCCGCCTCATTTGCAATGTTTACAATGTGGTAGCCATTAACATCCATGAGTCTCACACAAGCCTCAATTGTATCGTCTATGTAAGTGAAGTCACGTGTTTGCATTCCAGAACCAAAAACGGTTATATTTTTGTTTTCTGTAGCTTGCTCGAAGAACCTTGGTACCACCATTCGGTTATCTTGATTTCTTCCGTAAACGTTGAAGAATCTTAGTGCAATTGCATTTAGGCCTTTTTCTTCATGATGTGAAGCAAGGTAAATTTCGTTGTATCTCTTTGCCATAGCATAAGAAGTTCTTGGGTCAACAAGCACCTCTTCGGTAAGAGCAGATTCGATGGCAGAATGTCCATAAATTCCAGAAGTTGAGGCGTATAATATTTTTCTAACACCATTGTTTTCTGCTGCCTGCACAACATTTCTTGTACCAATCACCTCTACATCCATTGTCTCTACAGGGTTGTCAGCAACAACATCAACGCCTAAAACCGCAGCGAAATGGTAGATTACATCACAACCAGAAGCTAACTCATTTACGACATCAAAATTTCGCACATCCCCATTCACGAATTTTATTTTTGAGAACGTATCTTTATCAATTTTGTTACCCCTCAATAGATTGTCAAGTACGATGATTTCGTGTCCGTCTTGAACTAGTCTTTCTGTTAAATTACTGCCGATAAATCCAGCACCTCCTGTAATTAAAATTTTCATGTAGTTATGGTTTATTTATTTTATTAATAGTTATATTATTCGTTTGAAAGAATGACAAATATGCGTTAACATATTCATTTCATCATTCCAAATTCCTTCTTTTTTTAATTTATCAATCCGAACAACTCCGCTTGCGTGTATAATTTTATTAGCACCTAACGCTATACCAACATGTGTAACTTTTCCTTTTTCACTTTTGAAGAAAGCTAAATCACCATCCTGCAATTCATCGAACGAAATATCTTTGCCCTGATAAACTTGTTGTGAGGCATCTCTGAGCAATTGAACTCCTAAAAAACTAAATACCGCTTGAGTAAATCCTGAGCAATCTATTCCAAATGGTGTTCGTCCTCCCCATAAATATGGAGCATTTAAGAATTCCAATGCAATGGAGCTTATATCTTTTGAATTGTAAACACTAGAGTTATTCGTCAATTCGAAATTTTTATCATTGATTGAGAATCGAGTTTCGTTTAATGGTAACCAGCTTCCTTTTACCGTATTCATTGGTCCCCAAGGGCTATTGAGCTGAAGCAGCAAAAATTGCTGTCTGTAACCATTTTTTAGCAACTTCGATTTTCGTTCTTCAGATATTGGGATGACTTGTTTCATATCAATCCAACCCTCATATTCATCATGTAATGATTTTACTTTTATCCAATTATTGTACCCTTCAATGGATTCAACTAATTCTCCGAAAAGTAATTGCGTAACCATTTCAGCGCTGTCTTTATAAGTAGAGCGAACCGGTGCTATTGCAACTCTAACCCAATAAAATGCTTGTTTTTCTGTCATTTTTTTGGGAATTTGGGATGAATTAAGATGTTTGTTACTTGTTGAATATGTCTTTCATTATGATAAATATGAAACATTAAAGCATCACCAAGTCGAAGTCTTACTAGCCTGCTAATTGCAATTGGAACTTTAATTTTTCTCAAATTAAAGTTCTTTACATTTTCAAGTAATTCTATCAAGTCTTTTTGGTTCGTCATGAATTGCTGCACATCATCCCCTTTAACCAATGAAGGCTCAAGTGTAGGATTTGTGTTTTTAGGAGCTTTGAACTTTCTTTTCACGTTATTAGCTCTTCCTAGCTTCATTGATTTCCATGCACTTCTTCCCAATGGAGAGGAAACAAAAGTTTCTTTAAAGTCATTGTGCGAAGTTTTACTGAGTTTATCTTTAATTATTGGTTGATAGTAATTTGCATAATCATTTAAGTGGGCTAATATTTCCAATATATTCCAACTACCATGTGAGTGCCTCCAGTTTAATTGATTTTCATTAAGATAAAAGCATTTCTTTTTCACCAAATCTTGGTTTGACTCGGTAATCTGTATTAACTCATTAATTAACTGGAGAGAATTAAAAACTTTCATGCAACGTTTGTATGCTTCAAAGTTAGTATCATTAGGGAAATCTAACTATAAAAATCAAGAAAATTTGATTAAAATTTGGTAAAAAGGACAACAAGTAGAAATGAAATAGTTATACCAAACTTATGCACTTCTTTTTCCTCTAATCACAATATTATAAATAGCAGAGAAAAACAACCTAATTTCTGTAGTTTTTGGATATTTCTTTTTCATCTCAAGAAAACGCCTTTCACTTTCTAAAGCGCTTTCCAATCCCGTTTCAGTATTAAATGCAACATAAGGAGGGATACAGCCAGGTTTGTACTTTATTCTCATCTGCTTTAAATCTTCAGGCATTTTGTCAAAATAAACTTTGGTAACAGGACGAACGCCAACTAAATTCATTTCACCTTTTAAAACATTCAGTAATTGTGGGATTTCGTCAAGCCAATGTTTACGTATGAACTTTGACCAAGAAGGTTTACGGAAATCATCTTTTATTTTCCCTGTTTTATCATACCCCAAATTATTTATCATGTATTCTTGAAGAAATTCAGAATATGGATACATTGTTCGGAGTTTATAAACTCCAATAATTTTTCCGCCTTTTCCGATACGTTCCATTTTAAAAACAGGGCCATAACTCCCTTTGTTTTCTATAGGGTCACTTATTTTTTTTGCCACAAAAAAGTGTTGGCCATCAATTTCTTTAAATTGTACAGGTTCAAATCCACAGCTTACAAGTCTTCCAAGAATCTCGGCTTTAGAGACAACTCTTCCTTTACCTTGAGTTATTCCAAAATAAATCTTTCTTATACCCCAAATTTTGGGTGAAGCTCTGTAAATAAGAAAATGATATGTTTTAACTAACATTCCAAGGACTGGAATTCTTCGAGAATTTCTTTTTTTTGCCCAATCTGATAAAACTTCAACTCGGCCGACAAAATACTCACCAATTTTAACTTCTTTATTTTTTTTAATTAAAAACTGATTGATGTAACGAATATCATTGAGGGCTGAATTACATTCAATATGTATTCCTGTATAATCAATACCGAATTGATCGTTGGGAATAAGATATGTTAACGCAGCTTGTAGCTTTTCATCGTTATAAATTAAATCTTTCGACCTTTGTTTTGAAATACTCGATGATTCAAGAAGCCCTTCGGTGATATGTGTGAAATGAGAATTCAAATTGTTGTTAAAATCGAATTGTTCTTTTCTGTCGAATTCTATATCTCTGACTTCGCACAAAGGAGTTATGATTTGGGTCAACACCAAAACGATAAACTAGACCAAAATGATGCTGCATGTAATTTCCTCCAACAAAGAATTTAGGCAACACCGATGGTTTAGCAGATAAGCGAACATGAGCTCCGATATTCGGTGTGAACATAAAGTTGAATCCTCCACCAAAGGAAGGTGAAAGCATATCTAATCTTGACTTTTCTGGTCGTCTTGTATAACTCATACCAAGAAATATGAATGGCTCAAACCTACCTTGATTCATTAAATTTTCAAAAGCATAAACCATATTGGCATCAATGGACATGGCAAAACCTTCTACACCAAATTTACCGTTAACCATGTTTTCACCATTAAAGATATTAATGTTTGCATGGCCATCGAATTTGAATCCATTTTTATAATAATAATCAAACCCTATACTTGATGGGAAAGCAGGCATGTGCCAACCGTCCGAAATTCGATATATTTCATATTGACGTCCATCGTCGTCCATAGCATTCCAATTAACATGAATTGCAAAAATGTAAGGTTTTGAATCTCTCGCCCTGTATTTAGGTGTTCTCGCTCCCCATTGTGCTATTGCCGCTTCACTTCCAATAAGAAGAAAAAGGACAAAAATGATTATGATAGATTTGTTCAGTTTCACAGCTAAATAAGTTGTTTTAACAAAAATAGATTATTTCTATGAATTAACAAATAATTAATACTTTTTTATTTTATAATCACTTGATTTTAAGTTGGGATTTTCGCTATTGGATTTAACCTTAAATTTTAAAATTGAAATATTTTTAGTATTTTAGTTGGCGTAACCTAGAAATCTAAATAATTATGCAAGAGGATTATCTGCAATTTTTATGGCAAAATAAGAAAGTCATTCCCAACCAGCTCTTTTTAGTGGATGGAAGAGAATTAATTATTGAGGATGTTGGTTGGCTAAATTCTTTTTCAGGACCAGACTTTTTCAATGGTAGCGTAATAATTGATGGCATCAAATGGAGCGGTAATATTGAAATTCATATTAATTCTTCTGATTGGTATAATCATAAACATCACTTAGATCGTAGTTATGATAATGTTGTACTTCATGTGGTATTAAAGCATGATAAAGAGGTAAATGTGCAGGGAAGAACGCTTCCAACATTAGAGTTACAAAACCATATAGAATACAATCATTATGAAAGTTATTTGAAATTACATAAATCTCTAGGAGAAATTCCTTGTCATAAATCTATTTCAAGTGTTTCAAATGAGGTTTTTCAAAAGCAATTGGATATTTCATTCTTTCAACGACTTCAAAATAAAGCATTAGACTTATTTGGAAATGACAAATCAAATCATCCGAAAGAAATTCTTTTTGCTGCTTTGATTCAAGCAATCGGTGGGAAAGTTAATAAACACCCTTTTCAAGAATTATCAAAACGCCTAAACTTTAGAATAATCGAACAAATAAAATGGAATCAAAACCTATTGGAAGCATTGTTTTTTGGAATTTCTGGTTTTTTAAGTTTACCGATTGAAGATGCTTATCAAAAACAATTACATATGGATTGGCAGTTTTTGAAGCATAAATACAAACTTTCAGAGATGCAAGTTTCAACTTGGAAGTTTGGAGGTGTTCGACCTCCAAATTTCCCTTCCTTTAGAATTGCGCAACTGGTTATTTTAGTAAAAAATTGGAACTTCTTAATTTCAGAAGACTCAAGTTCAGATATGGTACTGGAAAATCTAAAACAAAGTTTGCAACTTCCTGATAAACATATTTATTGGTCTTATCATTATTCATTTGGAAAAATCTCGAAACAACATTTGTTTAAATTATCAAAGCCAACGAAAGAATTATTAATCATTAATGGAATTCTACCATATTTAGTCTATTTGCATCAAACAACAGAGAAAATGGGTTATTTAGATCTGGTCGAAGAGTTAGCTGAAATTTTAACTGCTGAAAAGAACTCAATTACAAAAAAGTTTTCCAGTCACGGAGTGAAATTCTCAAATGCTAAATCAACGCAAGGTGCACTGGAATTATATGATTCGCTTTGCAAAAATAAAAATTGCTTGAGGTGTGAAATTGGTGGTTATTTGTTGGGATAGGAGAGAGGGGAGGAGACTTTAAGACGGTAAGATGTTAAGACGGTAAGACGTTAGACAATAGACGTTAGACATTAGATGTTTACAAATCCTTAGTGGTTTATACCACGCCTTGCTTGTCCGCTAAGGATTTACCAAACTTAAAAAGAATTTAGTAGAGGTGGTCGAAAAATAACAATCCTTTGGTGCTCTTTTCGAAACTCTTGATTCGGTTAAAAAAAAGGAGCATCTTTAAAATTGCTTTTCTATTAAACTCACGTTAGAACCGCTATAATTTGAGCTACATAATCGAACTTTCGAGAGGTAATATTGTTTAGTTATATATTAAGTGCAATTTGAAAATTGTGCTTCGAAATGATTAAAAACAATATTACTATGAAGATCAAATTTTATTTTTCGCTCGTTGTCTTATTTAGTATTTCCATAGTATGGACAGCGGTTTCCTTTACAGCTAAAATGCCATATGAAAATAATAGAAGCACCGAGGAACTCGAGCGTATAAAACAACAAGAGGATTCGCTAAAAAAAGTTATAAAATCTGATGAATATTGGAAGAATGTACTTACACCAGAGCAATATAGAATAACCAGACAAAAAGGTACTGAAAGAGCATTTACCGGAGTTTACCTTAACAACAAAGAAAAGGGCACGTATCATTGTGTTTGTTGTCATGCTGTTCTTTTTGATTCAGAAACAAAATATAACTCTGGTTCAGGATGGCCTAGTTTTTATGCTCCTGCAAATGATGATAACATTGAAGAGAGAGTGGATAATTCGCTTAATATAGATAGAGTAGAGGTCGTTTGTTCAACTTGTGGCGCACACTTGGGGCACGTTTTTGAAGACGGTCCTAATCCTACTGGTATGAGGTATTGCGTTAACTCTGC
>SKGS01000039.1 GCA_007117355.1 Lishizhenia sp.
AATAAGGCATCCATAACTCCAGCGCAATTCAAAGATTTACTGCATGAAAAAATTGATAGTATTTCTATAGAACAAGCTAAAAAGGATGTCATTCGCTTTATTGCTGACGAAGATAAAATTAATATTTGGTCTTCTGAGTATTTTCACGATTTAGCGGAAAGGATTAGATTTTATTAAAATCGCTTTTAAATTCAAAATTTTGGATTATTTTGATTGTTGAATGGATTGGACCTGCCCAACGGAACGCAAACACGTTTTCATGATTTGTTTATTCGTGGGGAATCCAAAAAACGATAACCAAAGAAGTCCAGTATTTTTCCAAAACAAAATATTTAACATATATGTGTAACGCAACGGAGATTACAGTAATAAGTATTGCGTTAAAATAACCGATGACGAAATTTTACAATCGAGAAAAAGAATTACAACCAAATTGGCACATTCTGAGAAAAAAACAAATACGACCCTAGTTAGAAAAAATAAAACAACTCAATCTTTCACAATTTTCTTATGAATAATATCTTGTTCTCTTCTTAAGTTTAAAAAATATACACCTTTGGGCAAACTCGATAAATCTATTTTTAAATCATAACCGAGCTTTCCTTCTTCAATTAATTTACCCTTTGAATCAAGGATTTTATAATGCTCATCCGCATTTGCATTTTCTACATTAATAAAACTTGTAAAAGGATTAGGATATATATTTATGGTAACCTCTTTAGCAGATTCATCTTGTGCATTCAAAGTTGTATTCACTCTTCCGATATGATTCATATCTATAAAAGAAAGATTTTTTGTAAAGTCGCCACCAAAATAAATATCGTTATTTGTTGTTGCAATTGTATTTACCTTGTTGTTTAAATAGCCAATTAAAGATAAGGAATTGCTGAATATATTGTAATACGCTAAGTTGCGACCACCTGTTCCAATCATGGGGTAATAGATGAAATCTCCTCCAATAATCAAAGAGTTATCATTGTAATTTACCTCAACTGCATCTATAGAAACAAATTCTTCTGCCCCAAACCAAGTTGAGAAAAGTATAGGTTGAAATGTATTATTCATATAACGTGTCAAAATGATATTATTTGAAGAGGAAAGACCAGAAGAGGAGCCAGCAAAATAGATTTGATTGTTAATTCGTACAAACGCATTTACTGTATCACTCAGTTCTGTACCGTTTATGGGCAGCCATGGGTTATTACCATGATTACCTCTAAATATAACATTTTTTGTGTAAACCGTATCTTGGTGCGTGCCTTGGTCATCAAAAGTTATCCCTTGACTGAAATGTCCTGCGAAAATCCTTCCTTGCACTGATGGACCAATCTGCCTGACAAAACCATTTATTTCCAATTCTTTGTTCCAAGAATTCGGTCCGGGCTGAATCCATATTTCCTGCTTTTCTATTGAGTCAGGATGATGAATAGCAACTTCTAGTCGCTGACCGCTATCAAAACCAGCTGTTGCAACATAACCTTCTCTTGTTGGAATATTCAGATAACTCCAATTACCTTCATCGTAAATTGCCATGGTGTATTTGTCTCCCTCAAAATCAAAGTGACCAAATAAAACCGTTCTTAAATAACTAGCAGACATATCATTAATTTTCCCAGACACACCGCCTCCTATACATGAAAGCTGATTATTCTGATAAATACCGATGTTCAGACAAGGTTCAAGGTTTAAAGAATCAAAGTCTCCAGCAATAATTAATCCATTTAGATTAGAGCTTCGACTCACCCTATGAACAGGACCATTTGTTCCCTTTTCTAATGCTTGGATTAAATCAGGTGAGGGCGCATAGCTTGGCTGAATCCATTTTAATTCTTTTAATGTGAAACCATATTCTTCTGCCCATTCAGTTACACCTTCCGTCTGAATGTCTTTGATGTAATTAAAATTTTCTTTTTCTTTGATTTTAGCTACAAGCTCTGTATATCCAGATTCCTTCATCAAATAGCCAACGGCACAATGAGCACCAAAAATATCTACAAAATAAGGAGTTCTTACTGAATGAAATGAATTCGTTGGAAAAACTTTATTTATTGCATATTCCTCTAATCTTTCGATTAGGTGAGTTCTATGTGATAATTGATTCTCGTCAAATGATTTAGACGGATTTTCTTTCAAATATTTACACACCAAAAGTAAATGAGCTTGAATGGCATCACTATCAGTTTCAAATTCAACAGATCCTTTGGGACTGTAATCCTCGTAATGCACCCATTCTTTATTTATAACATATAATCTGTCGAAAAAATTATCATTGGCTCCTAAATTATTGAAGAAACCTAAGAGAAATAGAAAAAGAATATGTCTCATATTTAACTGTTTATAATCCCTAAATTTATGATAATTTGCATTAATCTCCAAAAAAAAATAATTGAGAACATTCAGCATATTGAATACTCCAGTTTTTTTAACCGCTATTTAGGATGAGATTATTGAAAAAGTAAACGAACTGGTGGGGTAGGTATGGTTGTTTGTATGTTTTAGTTTTCTATTTCTTGAACCGTGAAGAATTAAGGTTTATATATAAATTGTACATTTGCAGCGCATAAATAAAGCTTTTAACTGTTGGCATGAAACGACAGATAATTACAACAAAAGATGGCTCTAAAACTATTCATCTTCCTGAGTGGAATGAGAACTATCATTCACACCATGGTGCAGTTCAAGAAGCGGTGCATGTCTTTATTAAAAGTGGTTTAAATCATGTTATGAATAATCCCACTTTGCCTATTTCGATTTTGGAGGTGGGATTTGGTTCTGGATTGAACGCTATTTTGACACTTATAGAAGCCAATAACAACAATCTAAAAATCGAATACGAAGGACTTGAAGCTTATCCTTTATCATTAGAAGAAGTTGAATCTTTAGGGTATGATTCATTAAGAGAAGTCATTGGATTTGAAAAAGAATATGAAAAAATGCACGTTTCCGAATGGGGTAAAAAAACACCAGTCAATACGTATTTTCGCTTATTAAAAACCCAAGCATTTTTACTCGATTTTCAACCAGAAAAGGAACGGTATAATCTTGTGTATTTCGATGCTTTTGGCCCACGGGTTCAGCCTGAACTATGGGATATCAGAGTTTTTCAGAAAATTTTTAGTGCGATGCATAACAACGGCGTTTTAGTTACTTATTGTGCAAAAGGACAAGTTCGTCGAGATTTAATAGAGGTAGGTTTTAGCGTTGAAAAAATCCCCGGTCCTCCGGGGAAAAGGGAAATGTTGAGGGCAACGAAAATAATTGAATAGTTGGATTGAGTTAAACACCAGTAAAATGATAATGACCAATTATTTTAAAGTTGAATAAGCAGTCCTCTATAACCTGCCCTGAACCAATATTGTGAATAATCATGTAACGATTGCCGTCATTCGATTTTATATTTGACACAATTCCGATATGGTTCAAACCTCTACCTATATCCCAACAAACTGCAGCTAGAGGCTTATAATCTTTTGCATTTTGGCTCTTCGGTAAAGTCTTTTCTTTTTTATCTACTAATCTTGGATTAATTGAAAATTTAAATCTCCCTGACCCAAAAGATAGTCATGTACTTGCAGCAGCGATTAAAACCAATGCAAATATTATAGTAACTAATAATATTAAAAACTACCCACGAGCGTATTTAGCTTAATTTGATTAACCAAACTATTTTAGCAAGCCCTATTTTCCTTATTCATATTATTAGTTATATTTATCATTAAAATTTTAACATGAAAGGATTGGGTTTATTTCGTAGAAGAAAATTAAAATTGTCAAATGAAACAGATAGACCGCAGAAAGCAATTGTTAAACCATTTAGCTATCCTCCGAAAATTATTTTAGCTTGGGCTAAGGCAATAGAGGGAAACACAGAAATATTAAACTTTCTCAACGATAATGGATATAAAGAGTTAGTGATGGCTACACATGCAATTCGTTTAAAAGATGAAGCGCGTGACTGGCTTATGAAAAATGGTTATCCTCATGTTTTTGCTATGATTAATGCAGCAGAAGGAAATGCAGAAGCCTTGAAGTGGCTGCAATTAAATAAAATGGATGTTTTTTACAATATGGCCTTAGCAATTGACCATGAAAATGAAGGGTTTGAATGGTTGAAGCGTCATGCGACACAGGATATTTTTCTACTTACTAAATCTATTCAAAAAGTAAAAGATGAAATCGAAGAGCGACATAATGATGTTCATATCAGGGGATAAATAATATCAAACTCACACTTCATCTTTAACATGCAAATATTTTCTTAGTGCTTTTGTGCCAAAATAAAATGGAATAGTATCGAGCAATGCCACGACTACCTTGAATAAATAAGCACTGATGATAAAAGAGATTAATTGCGTGTAAAGGCTTTTATCTTCGGCAATTGGTAAACCATTTGCAAAATAGTGCGTTATCAAAATAACCGCTGTTGAATCCACCAATTGACTAATCAAAGTTGAGCCATTATTTCGAAGCCAAAGCATTTTTCCTTTTGTGCGTTTTTTCAAATAATGAAAAATATGGACGTCGCAAAATTGTGCAGTCAAATAGGCTATCATCGAGGCTAAGGTTGCTCCAAATGCAAGGCTTCTAATCCCATAAAACAAATAACCATGTGGTACAATTGGTTCTCCATCCACTACTTCAATTGGAAGTTTACCATTCGGAAGTAATCCCTCGGGAGCTTGAATAAGTCCACCTATCCATAAAATTAGAAGTACCCAAACATTGAGCAGTAACCCAACCCAAACGACTCTATTTGCGCGCTTTCTGCCATAAATTTCAGAAATAAAATCGGTACAGAGAAAGGTGATGGGATAAGGAAGAACCCCGACAGCGATAGAAAAAGTTATTGTGCTGTTCTCATTCAATCCTACTAAATGGGAAAGGTCAATGAAACGAGTCACGCCTAAGATATTTAACATGACTAAAGAACCCAAAAAAACACCAGCTAAAATTAGAAAAACTATTTCCCTCCGCTGTTGTATTTTTGGGTTCGTAATGACTTCACTGTCTTTCATGATTGACTTTAACAGTCAATAAAAGGGATTTGTTTATTGAAACTTACACATCATCTTCATCGTCGATGTCATTGTCCTCGTCAAATTGGTCTTCGTATTCCTCTTTGACCTCTTCTTTTAAGAACCCGTCATCGTCGTAATCCTCATCGTCTTCAATAATTTCACGAGCTTCTAAAATTGTCATTCGTATGAGGTAATACACCTCGTCTGTTTCAAATGGAAGAGCACTTACAGTTTTACCTTCTTTGTTCTGAAACTGAACTAGATGATTTTGAAATCCTTCTGGATAATTCAGTTTTATTAGCTTAATTACAGATGGATCGAGCTTGTCATAATCCTTAACAACTCTTGGCTTACTCATGATTTATTTCTTTTATTGCAAATTCGGGGTAAATGTATTAAAATTGTTTAGACGAACATTTTTTATGAATAAATTTTCAACTTTTTTTATTCAAATAAAGCTTGTTAAATTTTCTCGTAAATAATTTCCTCTTTAACTCTTAGTGCTTTCAAATGCAATTTATTTTCATCCAAAAGTTCTATCAGAAATTCTTGCGTACCATTTTTTTCTACGAATTCTGGCTCCCAATTATAATCAATCATAATCAATGTATCAGAATTAATTTTCCACATTTTTTCTATAAGTCGAGGAATAGCTTTGCCTTGTGAATCAACATTAAAATACTGGTGATTGGGAGCAAAAATTATCCCTTCTTTTGTTATTACTTCCTCTTCATTATGCTGAATGATTTTCCACCTTCCTTCGAGGAGTTCTTCATACGTTTTACTGTCTTCTGAATTGCAAGAACTTATTAGAAAACACAATAAAGAACTTAGAAAACTAACTTTTAATGAAGCTCTTGAAAATCTTTTAAACTGCATCTTTGGATTTTTTTCAAAGTTAAAAAAATAGTTTCGTAAGTTGACTAAAAATCGAATGGATTGCGTACTTTTTGGTTATAAAAAATAGCCCTCATCTTATTTTCAATTCTGATTCCATCAAAATAATAGGATAATATTTGTACGTAATTTAATCCTTGATTGGCCATCCCCATAGCGCCTTCTTGACACATTCCAATACCGTGACCGTAACCTTTCCCCACTAATACAACGTCCTCACCATCAGGATAGCAGGAGAAAAAAGTTGAACGTAATTTAAAATGATAACGAATATCTCTAAGTGGAATTCCAAGTTGCGGAGATAGATAAAAAGCTTTTCGTTCATCTTGTTCGAAAGTGTAAATCATTTCTCGATACAACGAATCTTGAATGGGATAATGAAAGTTGTTAACTAAGTAATTTCTCCACTCCGTTTTTGGAATCCGCTTAGTCCATGTGGCTTGAACGGTGTGAATACAAAACGTATCTTTAAACGGTTGCAGGTAAGGTACATCAACATTCCAAACATAATCTGCTTTGCTCGTTTGACCTCCACAATTGGCATGAAAATAACCATCCACTAAGTTGTTACTAACCGTATCTACCATAAACTCTCCGGAAGTTGCTTTTACCGCTGCTTCAATTTTTGGTGTAAAGCGCATCATGTTGTGGTAAGCTTGACAATGGACTTGGTCACACAGTTGGTAGCCATCTTTTTTGTGTTTATGTTGGTGTTTCAGCGCATAAGTTCGACTAATAACAGCCTGTGCTTTATAATATTCTAAATGTTTTCCTCCACCTCCTTCTGATTCCACAACCCCCAAAAGATAATTATCCATGTCAATAACATTGACAATGGAAAGTCCTTTTTTATTAGCAAAAATCTCAAAGCCGTCTAAATATCTCCTTCCATGAATATTTGAACTTTTAGGGTCTAATCGCAGAGCAAATGATTTTCCTGTTGGTGTTAAGGTTACTTTTTTAAACTTTCCTAAATACTTAACCCCATGTCTCAATTCAACTTTTCCGTCTTTAGAATGATTTATACTAACAAATTCATTGGGAAGAATAGCACCGAAGCTTGTCGTATCTCCGTGAATGAGATAACTGCCGTTATGGTAGGAAAATTCTATTTTGCTTAAATTGTAAGCGGTATAGACGCCAATACGCATGACTTGACCGTAAGAAAAACTACAGTATAAGAACCATGCGTATATCAGCAATAATTTTTGCACGACGTAAAATTAAAACTAGAATTAGTTATTACGAAAATAATATTCTAGAGTTTTAAACATTTTTAGAGGGAAAGGTTGGGGTGTATTAATAATTTAGGATGATATAGGGGCTTATTGGTCATACGCCTCTATGATAAATTATACGCCTCGACAAAATTAACAATAGATTAGGCATTCCCAACGAATCGCAAACACGTTTTCTGATTTACTATCCGCCACAATGCAGCATATGAACGTATTTCCAAATACATCAAAAACTACCTAGCCAATATGAAGGATGTTCAATTTAACAAACGGTATTTGTATTTGATTTTACCGTTTACTCGAAATCCGACGGTAAAATGATGAAAGGTTACTCTGTTCTCAAAGTAACCAAATCAATCATTCAACGTTACAGCATTATGCACTATTATCGTTTTTCATTATTTACTGTTTTCGTGTTGAGTTTTACATTTCTAAATGCACAAGAACCAATACGGTACAAAATTCCAACCACAAAATTAGCAGTTTCGGAGATTGTTCCCGATATCAAAACAGATACCATAATTGAGCAAAATGCTTTTGAGGTAACGCAACTCATAACAATTGGGGAGTACAAAGAATTTCTCACATTTTTAGCACAAGAATATGATGAAAACAAGGCGATTTCCTATTTTCCAGATTCTAGTATTTGCTTCGCTGTAGTAGATTATACTACTTATTTGTCAGATACGATATACGAAAAATATCCTGTGTTGGGTGTTTCATGGGAAAATGCGATGAGTTATTGTATTTGGCGCTCACGAAAGGACGATTTAATGCAACAAGGATTTTACTATCAATTGCCTGACTTCACCGAGTATGCTGCAATTCGAAAGAAGGACAGTTTAAGTCCCGAATTAAACTTGATTCGAGAGGATTATTCTGAATGGTCAATGAACTCGAAAGATGAGCCTTCTTTGGGGTTTACTGTGACTAGAAAATTTAAACTTTATTATTTAAGCTATATCTATCTTGGAGAAAAGGAAGACCCGCTTGCCATGAAGCGAAAAGAAATTCTTGGCAACAATTTCCATTTTAAACGAAAGAACTTATTCATTAATGACTTTCGCTCGTATTACCAAAACAAAGGCTATCATTACGTTGGCTTTAGATTGATAAAAAAAGAGATTCCGAATGAAGCGGATAGTTCCATTTATTCAAACATAATAAGACTTTACGATTATGAATAGACCATTACTTGTGTTGCTGTTGCTGTTAAATTTGTCTGTTTTTGGACAGAAAAAACCAATTATTCAAGAATATGCAGGGTGTTTTCATGGAGCGTATGAATCTTTTCACGAGAATGGAAATACAAAAGCCCAAGGAAATTTCTATTTCAACAGAAGAATAGGGGACTGGAAAGTGTTCGATGAAAATGGAGCGCTTTTGGTGCATCGTTTTTACGATAGTCTTGGACATGTAAAAGTGCTCGTTCCCAAAACAGCCGACGATGAAGTGATTAAACTGTTAAATAAACCGAGGTTTCGATTGCATAGAGATAGTATAGGTAAATACGTTTATCAGCATATTTACGAAGGCGATGTTGTTTGGTCAAAACGCGTGTGGAGCTATTTTCCTGTTGAAAACAATGAGACGTTGTATGGCTTTGATTGGTTGGGGTTATTGAATCGGTTTGAGTTGCAAGAGGATTTGTCCATGAAGCGATTAGTCACTGTTTATAAAAATGATCAATGTAGTAAGTTTTATGAAGACGATGAGGAAATAGCGACAAAAGATGTAGAATTGCTCGGAATTGGGTTAAAAAAAGATTATTTCTATGACATGGCCAGTAGAAAAATGGATGCACGTGTACTAGTGGTGACACTTTTTATGCAAGATACAACTAGCACTACTCGTAAAGATTTGACCTTGTACTTACCCACTGATTTACGACGACTTTTGGTAAGGCAATTCATGCAACACGATGATCCAGCAATTACGAATCTCGACGATTTGATTTACCTTAATGCTTACAGTGAAATCATTTACAAGGAAGAATCTTGGAAAGAAAAAGAAGTCCAATTATTTCACCCGAAAGATGCCAACAACTTTTCCCAGTTTTCAAAAGAGGTGAAAATTCAAATCATTGAAGAGGAGCATGATTATTGGGTGGCAGTGTGAGGTGGGGAATTATATGAGTTTTTTTGAGTTTGTCATTGAATATAACGTCGGTTGTTTTGGTGAGTTTATAGCTACTGTATGGGCGTATAGCAACTGTATAGGCGTATAGCTATACGCCCATACAGTTGCTACGTTGAATAACCTGCTAATAAACAAACACAGAGACTTTCTAATTCAAAACAAAATCCCATTTACAGAAAACAGATTTGCAAAGCGAATAGATACGTTCACCCTACTTCAAGAAAGATAGCAACTAGCACTTATTTCCCAATATATTAAACAGAAAATAACCGACATTCGCACTAAGCTCTATTTAGCGATTATTTCATTTTTTCTGTTTCCTGTTTTTATTTGGATTCTTTTTGTGGTTTTAACCAAACTTATTATTTTTGAGGATATTCTGATTTTGAATTTTGAAAGAAAATGAGGTTTTCAGTAAAGTTTAACATTTTATTGCCATGATTTTAGAGAAGCGAATTTTGTTACTGTCTGTCGTTGTTGGTTTAATCATTGTATTGCCTTCATGCACGAAGAACTATGTATGTAAATGTGAGAATACAAATACGCTTGATGGCAGCACACATACTAGTTACATAAATATGGAAAGACGAAATAAAAAGATTGCCGA
>SKGS01000093.1 GCA_007117355.1 Lishizhenia sp.
GGCTTGGCCCTATATCAGTTTCTGACCATCAGTTTCAATTTACCATGCCTTCTGAGGATGTGAACTTTTGGTTGTATTTTCAAGAAGCATCCTATACAATAACCCTTAATGTGAGTCCTGCGAATAGTGGGTGGACAAATATATCCCCTTGGCAAAGTTCATATCGATATGGGGATACTGTTACTTTATCCGCTACTCCAAATCAAGATTTTCATTTTGTGGAGTGGTTGGATGAAAACAATGAACCAATTAGTTTTCTCGACGAATTCGAATTTATCGTTCCACCAAATGACGTAGCATTAACAGCTCGTTTCAGCACATTAAGCACAGAGAATTTTGATAAACAAAGAGCCGTTAAATTATTCCCTAATCCAACACGTTCTATTTTGAACATTGAAGCAGAGGAAACGATCGCATCTATTTCTATTCTAGATATGACAGGGAGAATCATTCAGCACATTTCATTAAACAAGAATAGTACATTGTTAGATTTGTCCGCATACTCTTCGGGAGTTTACCTTATTCAAATCAATACGGAAAAGCAAAGCTATACGGAAAGAGTCAAGGTAAGTCATTAGGAAATGAAACTGAATATTTTTACGTAGATTTGACAAAAAAAACAAATGATAGAGGTAGGAATTATAATGGGGAGCACGTCTGATTTGCCCATCATGCAAGAAGCAGCAGATATATTGGATGAATTGGGTGTACAATATGAGTTGAAAATTGTTTCCGCTCATCGCACTCCAGAAAAAATGTTTGATTATGCGAAAAACGCACACAAACGTGGTATTAAGTGCATTATCGCTGGTGCTGGTGGTGCAGCTCACCTTCCTGGCATGACTGCTTCTTTGACACCGCTACCCGTTATTGGTGTTCCTGTAAAATCTAGAAACTCTATTGATGGTTGGGACTCTGTATTATCCATTCTTCAAATGCCTGGTGGAATTCCCGTTGCGACAGTAGCCTTAGATGGTGCTAAAAATGCTGGCATATTAGCTGCTAAAATTATTGGAGCGCAGCAACCTGAACTGCTTCAAAAATTAGAGCAATACATGGAGCAACTCAAAGAAAAAGTATTGAAAGCTGCGGAAGAAGTAGAGCGCTAATGCATCGGAAATATTTGTTCTACAATTGATGATTTTTCAATTTGAGGGGGAAATGTGACCAATTGTTTTATTGTGGCATCTACTGCAATTAATTGGTGACTAAAATCCAAACACAGGTCAAGATCGTGAGAAGAAAGTAATATTACTTTTTGTTTTTCAATGGCTAGCTCTCTCAATAAATGAAGAATTTTTCGACGATTGGAATAATCCAAAAAAGCTGTTGGCTCATCCAGTAATATCACTTCTTTTTCTTGAACCAATGCTAGGGCAATAGATGCTATTTGGCGCTGGCCGTCACTTATCCTGTCCGTGGCTTCATGCTGAATCCCCTTAAGCCCCAATAATGAAATAGCCTCCTCTACAATGAATTTATCGTTGTTACTCAAAAAATGTAAGAAATTGGTATATGGGGCTCTACCTAGTGAAATGTAATCATATACAGATAAATGAGCTACCCCATTAAACTTGGAGGGAACATTGGCAATCCATTTTTTACGTTCCGTTGGAGATAAGGGTTTTCCCTGAAAATAAATAGCGCCATTTAAAGGTGAGTTATTTCCGAGTAAAGTTTGGAGAAATGTGGTTTTTCCTCCTCCATTTGGCCCAATCAAAGACGTCAGCTCTCCTTTCTTCAATTGCAAATTAGCAATTGAAAAAAGCACTTGGTCATAACCGATATGTAAATTTTCACAATGAAGCATTAAAAACGTTTTAGGATAATCCAAACTACAATCGGTGCTCCCATTAAGGCGGTCAATGCATTTAATGGTAGATGAACAAATGGATGAACCAATTGCATAATAATATCACACATTACAACTAAAATCCCTCCAAACAACAACGAACCCACAAGCAACGTAAAATGATTTTGAGTACGATATAATAACTTAACGACATTGGGAACAATCAATCCAACAAATGCAACAGGTCCACAAAAAGCAGTGCTGACTCCCGTCAATAGTGCCGTAGCTAATATGATTAAAAAACGAACTAAGCGAACACGCACTCCTAACAAACCTGCCTCTTTCTCCCCCAACACTAGTGCATTCAAAGGTTTTACCAGAAAAATGGCCAATATCAAACCTACCATTACCGTTCCAGAAAACAACCACAATTCTTCAAGTTGAACGTTTTGAAGCGATCCAAAACTCCACAACATAAATAACTTTAAATCTTCCGGGTGACTATACGATTGAAGCACATTCACTAATGCTCCAACAAAACTACCAAACATGATTCCAATGAGCAACAACGAAACTTTCGTTCGCACATAAATGGCGCACAGCAAGATAAATAACCCTGTTAGTAAAGCCCCTAAAAAAGCAGCTCCAACTGTTCCAAAATCATACTGAAATAAGGTAAAGCCAGTCATGGTACTAATCGCTACCAACAAACTTGCACCTGAATTAATTCCTAAGACATAGGGCCCTGCTAGTGGATTTTGAAAAAGGGTTTGCATCAACAAACCAGAAACAGACAA
>SKGS01000225.1 GCA_007117355.1 Lishizhenia sp.
CTTCTTGTTTTGGAGTGACGTCTGGAATAATCTCCTTCTTTTCTTTTTGCGGAGCTGCATCTCCATATTTATTTCCTTCGAAATCTATTTTACCATCCTCGTTCTTAAAGAATCTTCCTAAGCCGAAAATGGTATAATCCTCGCCTTTTTCAACTGTTAATTTGATTTCTCTGACATATTTAGCGATAGAGTTTACCACTTCTTGCTCTGACATTGATGATTCAGACAACACAAGCTTTTCTAACTTTTGGTCATTAAATCGCAGGTATTCGTTAAACATTAACGAACCAGTGTTCTCATTTTCTATAACGATAGCTCCTAAATCAGGAAGAATGACAGAGTTTTCTTTATTTAATAATGCTGAAACAAATTTATCCATATCTTATTTTAGTATTGTCTGATTGTCTAAATCTTGACTAAATTTATAAAAAATAATTAAACTAACTCATTTAGTGTAAAAGTATCCAAGAGTCTAACTCCTTTTTCGGTATGTTGAACAGTGCAACATTGGTTGTTGTAATCGTGTTCGAAAAATAAAACATGTTGCTTGGAAGCTGCTTCATGAAGGAATTTTTCCTTTTCAGACAAAGTAATCAGTGGTCGTGTATCGTAACCCATTACATAAGGTAGAGGAATGTGTCCAACAGAAGGCAATAAGTCAGCCATAAAAACGATTACATTATTCTTGTAATGAATTTTTGGAATCATTTGGCTTTCAGTATGACCATCGACAAATAAAATATCCATGATACCCATAAAGTTTTTTGTCAAATCACTTTCTCGAGTAATAAATTTCAACTGTCCACTTTCTTCAATTGGTAGGATATTTTCTTTTAGAAAAGAAGCTTTTTCTCTTGGGTTGGGAAAAGTAGCCCATTTCCAATGTTTCTCATTGCTCCAATAGGTTGCATTTTTGAAATACGGTCTAAATTGATTTTCTCCTGTTCTAATTATTGCACCACCACAGTGGTCAAAATGAAGATGGGTTAAAATAACATCAGTTATATCATCAATGCCAAACCCTAGTGCTTCAATACTTTTTTTTAACGAATCATCACCGAATAAATGGTAATGCGAAAAAAACTTCTCACTTTGTTTATCTCCAATTCCGGTATCAATGAGGATTAACTTATCGCTTGTTTCAATTAGTAAGCTTCGCATTGCCCAACTGCACATGTTATTTTCATCAGCAGGGTTGGTGCGCGACCATAAGGATTTTGGTACAACACCGAACATAGCTCCACCATCTAGTTTGAAATTACCTGTTTCTATTGGATATATCTTCATGCCTTACTTTTTTCAGAGTTTAAAGTTAATTAAATTACATGAATAGCGAAGGTATATTCAAGTAATTTAAACATGAGTTCGGTTTATGAATATCATTATAACGTACAGAAATAGTAGGACTTGCAACCATATTTGTCTTACATTAACAGAAAAATAATGTTTATTTCATTTGATGTAAGTTAAATCTTAAACAGTTTAATTAAATTTGAGCAAAATCAAAGGTTATGAAGTTTTTTATAGATACAGCAAATTTAGATGAAATAAGAGAAGCCAATAACATGGGGATTTTAGATGGTGTTACCACAAACCCTTCTCTTATGGCGAAAGAAAATATTTTTGGAAAACTAGAAGTCAATAAACATTACAAACAAATATGTAATATTGTAAATGGCCCTGTGAGTGCAGAAGTTTTAGCTACAGATTTTAAAGGTATGGTTGCGGAAGGTGAACTATTGGCTGATTTACATGATAATATTGTGGTTAAAGTTCCAATGACAGGAGACGGGATAAAAGCCATTCGTTATTTTTCGGATAGAAAAATCAGGACAAATTGCACGCTAGTTTTTTCCGCAGGACAAGCGCTTTTAGCTGCAAAAGCTGGTGCTTCTTATGTGTCTCCTTTTTTAGGTCGCTTGGATGATATTAGTGCAGATGGAATAGGACTTATTGCTCAAATTCGTAGAATTTATTCCAATTATGAATTTCCAACAAAAATATTAGCAGCATCAGTTCGACATCCTATGCACATCGTTGATTGTGCAGAAATTGGAGCAGATGTCATGACAGCACCTTTAAAAGCAATAAAACAACTGTTAAATCATCCGCTAACCGACAAAGGGCTTGAGCAGTTTTTAAAAGATGCCAAACAATTGTGATACAATAGAGAATTGCATTAAAGCTGAGTTTTAGAAAAAGAATTCTTATCTACCAAAAGTGGTGTTATTTAGACGTTTGTCTATTTTTTGGAAATAATCCCAAAAAACAAGAGCTACATTTCACTCAACAAAAAACACCGTTAAATTTTTTTATTTTGATATTAAAGAATTTGTTGTAAATTTGTGTTTAACAATTTAAAAAAGTAAATGCCTATAGATAAAAGATTACTCTAGAATTTAAAAGTACATTATTAACAATTGAAACAGAGTAACTATGGGTATGCTAGAATTGGAAGACCATGAGTTAGTGTCGCTATACATTAATGGTCAAGAGAACGCTTTCGAAACACTGCTTTATCGTCATAAAGACAGAATTTACAATTACATTTATTTGAAAATAAGAGACCATGCTGCTTCGCAGGATATTTTTCAAGATACATTTGTAAAAATAGTTCAGACGCTCAAAAAAGGAAATTATAACGAAGAGGGTAAATTTTCACCTTGGGCTATGCGCATTGCTCATAATCTAATTATTGACTTCTTTAGAAGAAATAACAAGGTTAAAATGATATCTGAAACATCTTCTAGAAACGAGGATTTCAATATTTTTTCGTTTTTAGAAATGCCTGAAGATAATATTCAGGATGTAATTACAAAAGAAGAGTTGGAAAGTCAAATGGTTAGTTTAATTGACCATTTACCAGAAACGCAAAGAGAAATTTTGTGGATGCGACTTTTTAAAGATATGTCTTTTAAAGATATTGCGGAATTGGAAGGTATAAGTATCAATACGGCATTAGGAAGAATGAGATATGCGCTAATAAACCTTAGAAAACTTATTGAAAAACATAATTTGGTGACGCATTTCTAGAGGTTGCTAACATTTGTACTTTTTAATATATGAACGGCTAGTTATATGAAATAACTTAGCCGTTTTTTTTGTTAGAAATTGACTTTTATTAGGTTTTACGAACTACTTTGTTCGCTGCCTCATTCTATTTAAAATCTTCATTATTTTTGAATATTAAAGACGCTAATTAATAAGTGTTGTAAAAAATAAAAAATGAAAGATGTAACCGCAGAATTCGCTTTACGTGAAATAAAATCTAACCAAAAAGTTTTTGTTCAAGGAGGGGCAGCGACACCGCTATACTTATTAAATGAATGGACAAAATGCGCTGAAGATATTAAAGATGTTGAAATTATCTCAATGAGTATGCTTGGTGACATCGGGATAAATGATGAAAAGTTTAAGTCTAATTTTTATTTTCGAAGCTTATTCGTTTCTCCGCCTATTCGAAAAAATGTAAATGGATTGAATGGTGATTATATCCCTGTGTTTTTGAGTGAAATTCATCAGTTATTTGAGCTCAAAATCATAGAATTAGATGTTGCATTGGTTCATGTTTCTCCACCAGATAAGCATGGTTTTTGTTCGCTTGGAATGTCAGTAGATGTTGCACGTTCAGCGGTTAAGTATGCTAAAAAAGTAATTGCACAGGTGAATCCTAATATGCCGAGAACACATGGCGATGGTCTAATTTCGGTAAAAGATATCGACTATTTAGTGCAATGTAACGAGTTACTTCCAGAGGTGGATTACCGAACAAAAATTGGAGATTGTGAGCGATCTATAGCTCATCATGTTGCGTCATTAATTGATGATGGCTCCACTTTACAGTTGGGAATTGGTACTATTCCTGATGCTGTTCTTGAATGTTTAGGAAACCACAAAGACCTAGGTGTGCATACCGAAATGTTCTCCAACGGAATTATGAATTTAATGCAAAAAGGTGTAATTAATAATAAATACAAGCATAAACATCGTTTTAAAACTGCGACAGCATTTGCAATAGGAAATAAAGAACTGTATGATTTTGTGGACGATAATCCTTCTTTTGTTTTTCTAAATGCAAGTTATGTAAATGATGGTTATGTCATTCGTTCTAATCCCAAGGTTGTCGCTGTAAATAGCGCTATAGAAATTGACCTTACTGGACAAATTTGTGCTGATTCTATTGGTACTTATCAATATTCTGGCGTAGGTGGACAAATGGATTTTATTCGTGGAGCAGCTTTATCTCCCGGCGGAAAACCAATTATTGCGATGAGTTCTGTTTCTGGAAAAGGAGTTTCTAAAATCACTCCGTTTTTAAATCAAGGTGCAGGAGTGGTAACTACTCGTGCTCATGTGCATTATGTTGTAACAGAAAATGGTATTGCTGAATTATTTGGGAAAACGCTAAAAGAAAGAGCGATTGCGCTGAGAAATATTGCAAATGAAGCGCATCAAGAAGAATTGGATAAAGCTATTTTCGAACGATTTAAATAAAATCTAAGCATAACCGTTCCAACAAATGAACCTTTATCAAACAAGTCTGTACTGTTGATTGAAAGTTGGATACTGAGATGTTTTAACTTTAAGAATAACAGCTATTTAACAAAAAAAATGAAGTGTATGATAATCAAGAAAAGTTTAACCGTAATTTTTATCCTTCTTGGGATTTCACATATTTTTTCTTCGGAAATAATCCCTAGTAAAATAACGGATGTGATGGTTTATAAAAATGGAGCTAAAATAGCTAGAACAGCTGATTTTAATTTGAAAGCTGGTTTGCATGAGATTGTGATAGACAATGTTAGTCCTTATGTGGATGCAAAAAGTATTCAGGTAAATTTCGGTGGGCAATTGGTATTAATGGACACAAGGTTTTCTCGTCATTTTCCTTCTCCTGAGGAAATTGAAGCACAGAAAAATAAGCTGCCACTTGATATTCAGAAGAAAATTTCTGCATTGCAAGATTCTATTTTGGACAAAGACCTTGAACTGACCTTAAGACGCTCAGAGTTAGAGGTGACGCAGCAAGCAAAACAAATCATTCTAAAAAATGGAATGATGCGAGGTGAAGGAAAGATTAAAGATAGCCTTGCGATGTTAAAATCTGCTGTTGATTACTATTTACAACGAATGAATGCTTTACAAAAAGAAGAGATTCTTTTAACGCGAAGTGTCAAGAAGCTACAAAAGCAAAAGTCTGATATGGATAATCGTTTGCAATTGTTGTTGAATTATTCCAAAGCAAAGGATAAAACTCATCCTCCGACAAATCATAGAATAATTTTAACAGTCATGGCGGAAAAACCAGTTAAAAACAGTTTGTCATTGAATTATTTTGTTGGCAATGCAGGCTGGCAACCAATTTACGACATTCACGCTTCATCAACGATGAATGATATAGAAATTCATCACAAAGCATCCATTCATCAAAATACTGGAGTGGCTTGGGAAGGTGTTAAATTAGGCGTTTCAACAAATGATCCTTTTCAAAATAAGACGAAACCAGAGTTACAACCATGGCTAATTATACCAGCAGAGTTTTACAAAAATGCTCAAAGAAATCAATTGATGGAGCTAGAGGAAGTAGCAGTTGAGGTAGATTCACGATTCAGAAAAGATAAAAATGAAGGCTCAAATTTTGCGTATGCTACTTCTGCGGATTTTACAACCGTTCAACAGCAGTTATTATCAGTGGAGTTTTTGATTTCTTTGCCTTACACCATTCAATCTAATAATCAGAAGCATTTGGTGTCTATCAAAAAAGAAAAAATTAAAACGGACTACCATTATTATGCTGTTCCCAAGTTGAGTTTAGATGTTTATTTAGTAGCTAAAATTTCCGATTTAAAAGACAAACAATTATTGCCGGCAAAAGCGAATATTTTCTTTGAAAATGGTTTTATTGGTGAAACATATATTCAGCCACAACAAATGAATGATACGATGTCCATTAGTCTGGGAGTAGATCCAAATATTAACATTTCTAGAACTTTTGTAACTAAAAACAAAAAAGAGAAATTTATTGGAAATGATGTAATTAAGTCAAGTGAATATGAAATTGAAGTAGCAAATAATACCAATAAGGAAATTAAAATTATCGTTCAAGATCAAGTGCCAATAAGTAGAGATGAGGCAATTAAAGTTTCGGTAGATGAGCTTGGTAAAGGAAAAATTAATACACGAACAGGCTTAGTGGAATGGGAATTGAAAATGAAATCCAAAGAAAGCAAAAAGTTGCCTTTAGCATATTCTGTGCGCTACAATAAAAACTTGAAGATTTTTTGGCCAGAGTAACTTTCTTGTAGTGTTTTTAATAGTGATTAAAAAAAGAGGATGGCTTCCTAGTCATCCTCTTTTTTTAGTATTTAATTTTAGCTATTGTATTTAACCCGCTTTATTCATGAATTTAATTTTGAAGCTATTTTAGGCACAAGCCCCATAGGAATATAAGCATATTTCACGGGGGTTGTAACGACAAATGGGTCAAAATTAAATCAAAATCTGACAAAAAGAAGTGTTCCCAAAAATGGGGATGATATAAAATACCACATTTTCATTTAAAGTGTTTTATATCAATGTTTTATTCTATTAAAGAGGTCAGATTGGTGAATAAAGCGGGTTAACCTTTTTCTTCTCTTGTTCCATCAGTATAAACAGCAAACCTACCCTTACTTCTTTCGTGAACTTGATCGTATCGAGGCCAAGGCCATCCACCAAACTGAGTTTTTTGATAATCTTGAAATGCTTCTTGGATTTCTTGTCGTGAATTCATAACGAAAGGTCCGTGTTGAACTACAGGTTCATTTATTGGTCTTCCTTGAAGGATAAGGATTTTAACAGAACTTTCTCCGCTTTTTAGTTCTAAATCCGCATTCGAATCTGTATCTACTGCATGGTAGCTAGGAATGTTTTTCCCTTCAACACTAAGTTCTGCTCCTTCATAAAAATAGATTGTTCTATTTACATTTTCTGCAACAGCAGATAGTTGAAAAGAAGCATTTTTAGGAAGATGAATGTTAAAAACCCCTACATGATTTTTTGGATCATGTGCCCAAGAGTCAGTTGGTGGAGTAGGAGATTTTCTTCCATTAAAACTTCCAACTAAAACCTCTACTAATGTACCATTATCGTATTTTATTTTCGGAATAGTTTCATCCCAAAACATTTTGTAAGCCGGTTTTGCCATTTTACTCTTTTTAGGCAAATTCAACCAAATTTGAAATAATTCCAATGGATTGTTGTCATCCTCTTTCAATAAAGGAAACATCTCGGAATGCATTAAACCACTTCCCGCTGTCATCCATTGTAAATCACCATTGCCATATCGGCCTGCGCCTCCCGCTGAATCTGCGTGATCCACCATTCCTTTTCGAACTACAGTGAGTGTTTCAAATCCACGATGCGGATGCCCAGGAAACCCAGGGACTGTTTGTCCGTGATACATTCGATAGCCATCTTTAATATGAAAATCGTTGCCTAAATTTCTACCTTCTAAACCTTTCACGGGTCCCATTTCTTTATTTCCTTTTGGATAAGCGTCTTCATGGTGAACACAAAATAAAAAAGGGTCTAAGGTTTGCCATTGAAAACCTAATGCTCTTACACGTTTAATTTTTGTCATAGAAATATTCTTTTTTTGTTCTTTTTCTGAAAATGAAACTACTAGTGGAGCCGCTGCAACCGCTGCTGTTCCATATAATAACTTAGAGATAAATCCTCGTCTTCTATTTTTCTTTTCCATAATCCCCGAAAATTAATTACCTAGGTAAATATATTGATAATATTACAGAAACAACAGAAAAAGATAAAAGTTTAAGGAAAATTATAAATTCTCCATTGTTCTTAAATTGTCTAATTTGATGTAAACTTTTTTAGGAAGAGACAGCTTAGTTACCTTTTCTTCGACCCTTTTTAACTCTCTCAAGACCCCTCAACAGAATCAACAGCATCCCCATATTTTAATGCAATTGCTTGCACGCAATTCATTCCATCAACAGCAGCGGATATTATCCCACCGGCGTATCCAGCCCCTTCACCACAAGGATAGAGCCCCTCAACTTCCACATGCATAAATGTCTCTTGGTCTCTTGGAATGGAAACAGGAGAAGAAGTACGAGATTCTGGAGCGTGCAGAATTGCTTCGTTGGTATAGTAACTCTTCATTTTTTTCCCAAAATCTTTAAAAGCTTTTTGCAATGGTTTACTCAGCTCTTTAGGTAAAACTTCATTTAAATCTACCGATACAACTCCAGGTTGATAAGAACTTTTTGGTAAATTACTTGATTTCTTTCCATTGACAAAATCAATCATTCTTTGCGCAGGTACAGCTTGCGTTTTTCCAGCGGCCTCCCAGCAACGCTGCTCTACCATTTGTTGGAATTCTAACCCAACAAACGGGTTATTAGGTGAGTAATTTGGTAAGTTTTCAGGCAACAAACTCACCACTATTCCCGAATTAGAATATGGGTTATTCCTTTTTGAAGGCGACCATCCATTTGTAACTACCTCATTTTGATTCGTAGCACACGGAGCTACTATTCCACCAGGGCACATACAAAAAGAATAGACACCAACACCATCAACTTGCGTTACTAAGCTGTAAGATGCCGGAGGCAAATTAGGATTTTCCGTATCGCCATGATATTGAATTTCATCAATTAAGTTTTGCTGGTGCTCGATGCGAACGCCCATTGCAAAACCTTTAGCTTTGAGCAAAATATTTTTATTGTGTAAAATATGGTAAATATCTCGAGCTGAATGACCCGTTGCTAAAATAACATTCTCAACATTAAACCATTCATTATTATTGAGCTCTATTGCTTTCACTTTTTGATTTTCAGTAAGAATATCTGTGAATTTTTTCTCAAAATGAACCTCTCCACCACAAGCAATTACTTTTTCTCTAATTGCAGTGATAAGCTGTGGAAGTTTATTTGTTCCTATATGTGGATGAGCATCAACGAGGATATCTTCATCTGCACCGAAATAAACCAGCCATTCCATAGCCTTTTTTACATTTCCTCGTTTTTTACTTCGGGTATATAATTTCCCATCAGAATAAGTCCCTGCACCTCCTTCTCCAAAACAGTAATTGGATTCAGGATTGACAATACTTTCTTTATTTAATTTTGCTAAATCTCTTCTCCGAGAACGAACATCTTTACCTCTTTCATAAATGATTGGTTTAAAACCAAGCTCTATAGCCTGAAGTGCTGCCCAAAGACCAGCCGGACCGGCTCCAATAATATGAATATTTTTAGCATTTGAAACGTCCTTTTCCTTAAACAAAGCTGAATATTTTGGAATAGGGGAGTCACTTAAAACAACAAGTAAGTTATACTTTACAGGTTTTTTGCGGGCATCAATTGAACGTTTAGAAATTTTGAGGTATAGAAATTCAGCAGGGCTAATTCCCACTTTTTCACATGCTAACCTTTTGATGTATTCAAGGTCTTCAATCTTCTTTGGAAGAACTTGTAATTGAACAGCGTACTCCATTTAGCCTTCAAAAGTAAAACAAAACCACCATACACGGTTATATAATGCCTCAATAGGGTTTGAAAGTCGCGTATTATCTGGCACAAGGGCGTTAATTATACCGTGAGATAGTTTTAATTCCATACCGAATTTAAAGAAAGGGAGAAAGAAGTCAACTCCTGCACCAATTTGACCTTGAAAGTCATCTCGTTTAATTTTCAAAAATGGATTTGCTGGACTTTGTGACGAAAACTCTTTAGTTTGTAGGTCCAGAGAGTATTGAGCTCCGGTGATTATGTAAGCAGCAAAATTATTATAACGCAAGGTTCGAAACTTAAATAATAAAGGGAAATCAAGATTGGTTGAGCCAGTTCGTTCTTCATGAAAAGACGTTTCCCCATCTCTGAAATAGGTGTAATTCAGTACTTTTTCTTGAAAAGAAAGTGATGGAATAAATCGCAGTCGTAATGATGGATGACCAAGTTTCAGCGAGCTAATTATTCCAAGTTGAAAGCCTGGCTGTCTTCTGTTTTCGATACTTAATAGGTCAAACTCAGAAAATAAATTACCCTTGTATTCTGTACTAAAGTCAGCAGTGTTTACGCCTAGCATGAAACCAAAATGTATATTTCTTCTATCAAAGTTTCGATAGTTTTTTGTTACCTCATTTCTTTGAGAAAAAGAAAATGAGCTAAGTAAAAAAAGATATACACTTAAAAAAATCAGGATTCTCATTGTATAGAAAACGTGCGTTTATGTAGAATATTATTTCGTTCCCGTATAAATTGTTGCTATACCACCAGATACAGTTTGTGCTTTAACATGTTTGTAACCTAATTTCTCCAAAATATCAATAAATGCTTGACCCTCGGGGAATGCTTCAACTGACTCCGGTAAGTAAGCATATGCAGCCTCATCTTTGGAAATTTTTTTACCTAGAAAAGGAATTACATTTTTTGAGTAAAATCCAAAAACTTGTTTGATAGGAAAGCTTTTAGGTTTTGAAAATTCAAGAATAACTGCTTTACCTTCTTTACGAAGAACACGCAGCATTTCAGCTAATCCCTTTTCAAGATTTTCGTAATTTCTAACTCCAAAGCCAACAGTTAAAGCATCAAAATAACCATCCTCGAAAGGTAAATTTTCTGAATCCCCGTTACGCATGGAAATTATGTGATCCACTTTTTTGTTCTTCATTTTTATTCGACCTTGTTCAAGCATTCCATCGGAAATATCCATTCCGATAATTTCTTTTGGCTTCAATTTAAGTAACTCAATTGCAAAGTCACCTGTTCCTGTGGCCAAATCTAAAACCCGGTTCGGTTTAATATCTTTCAAAAGCTTAACCGCTTTCTTGCGCCACAACTTATCTATTCCTAAAGAAAGAAAATGATTGAGAAAATCATATTTTTTTGAAATGTTATTGAACATTTCCGCCACCTCCTCCTTTTTAGATTTGTCTTCTTTTTTGTAGGGTTTAACCACTTTTTTTTCAGTATCGTTCATCTTAAAAACAGTCTTTTATCTGTAATCTATTCATTGATAATTATCCAATCATGGTATGTCCTGATGGATATTTATAATTTTTACTCAGTAATTTCTTTCCTAACAAATAGGCTAATGTTAATGTTCCAACACGACCTATAAACATGGCTACAATAATAACATATTTTCCTGCCTCACTTAATTCGGGAGTTATTCCTGTTGAAAGTCCTACTGTGCTTGCTGCCGAAACATGCTCAAAAATAATGTCCATTAGCTCAAATTTCCCCGACTCTAAGGCTTCTAATTCGGTTATAGAAAGAACGAAAATTCCAATTAAGTTTCCTACTATGTAAAATATAAAAATGGAATATGCTTTTAAAACCAAATCCTTGGAAATAGTTCGTTTGAATAGCTCAACATTCATTTTACCACGAATAGTGGAAAGAACAGAGGCCAACATTACTGCAAACGTTGAAACACGAATACCTCCACCTGTTGACCCAGATCCTGCACCCACAAACATTAAGAAAAGAAACATTATAAGAACTGGCATTGTTAAACCGCCAGTATCAACGGTGTTAAAACCTGCACTTCTTGGAGTCATGGATTGAAAAAGAGAAGTGATAACTTTTCCTAGTGTGGATTGACCTTCCAAACTGCGCGAATTTTCAAATAGAAAGAAGATGATAGCCCCAAGAAATAAAAGAAAAACGGTAAAATACAAAGTGATTTTGGTACCAAATTGCAATTGTTTCCAAGGAAATTTCATGCGTTCCCTCATTTTTTTTAATTCAAACATGTCGAACAAGTATATCATTCCGAATCCACCAACAAACCACAGTAGTAAAAACACCAAATGTAAAAAGTAATTATCGACAATTAAAGGGTTCATTGTTCCACCAGGTAATACGGATAGTCCAGCGTTATTAAATGCAGAAACTGCATGGAAAATACTGAAATAAATTCGATTATTCGTTTCTGCAAAAATACCTTCAGCTGGAAATAGAATAAACATCAGACAAAAACCTATAAATTGGATAACAATGACCCACTTAACAATTTTCAAAAAAACATTTCCAGTATCTATAAAACTATCTTTATTCAGAAAATCCTCCAATACTTCGTGTTGTTTAACCCCAATTCCAAATTTAGAAAGAAATAAATATAGTGCTGCAAATGCAATGGTGTTCAAACCTCCGATTTGAATAAGAAATAAAACGATTAACTGTCCTTTAAATGTCAAAATTTCACTGATATCTACTGTGGCCAATCCGGTTACACTTGTTGCTGAAAGCGACATGAAAACTGCATCGGTAAATGCAATATCATACGTTGGTATAGTCATCTCAGGAAGCAATAACAAGCCTGTTCCAACAAGCATGATTCCCAAAATTGAAAAAGTAAAAAGTAAGCCGGGATGAATATTAAACCATAAGCGAAAATCTCGTTTTTTGAATAAATCAGTGATGATATAAGTGATAAAAAATCCTTGAACAAAAACAGTTGAAATATCAGAGAAACTTTGAAAGCCTATCCATTTGAAAAAACGTGACAATATCAATTCTCCAAAAAAATTGTACGAAATTCCTTCGACCAATAAAAACGCAATTAAAATGGTCTCAAACTTGTTGTCGCTAATATATTTCCGGGGATTGAAATCGAATGCAAACTTTACAAGAAACCTAAAAATGTAAAAAGCGAAACTGTATTCAACGAGTCGCATAAGTGTATTTCCTGATTCTTCTGTTTGAGGAAAACCATAATAATTTACCAAAACAGCAACCATTAAAATTGCAACAACGATGTGGGTTATTCGCAATAGTTTCAGAACGAGTTCTTTAGAGTCGTATAGCCGTAAGTTAACCCGTTCCCTAAAATCTCTTAGCATGTTGCTATTAATTTCTCTATTTCTTGATGAAGCAATTCTTTTTGAATAGCAACAACTCCAAGTTTTTCACAAACTAAACCTCCAGCTAAATTAGCAATCTGGGCTATAATTTCTGGTGTTACACCTGCGACCAAACAAAGCGTAGCAACACTTATCACAGTGTCACCTGCGCCAGAAACATCAGCAATATTGCGCAAATGAGCAGGATAGTGATAAAAAGATGAATCAGTCATCATTACAACTCCGTGCTCACTCAATGTTACAAAAATATTTTCTGCTTTTAATACATTTTTTAAAGCTAATACACTGCTTTTTAGTTCACTTTCATTTTGGATGTTAACCGTTTTTTTCAACCCTTCTTGTAATTCTTTAAAGTTAGGTTTGAATAAAGAAACCTCTTGATAGGCTAGAAAGTTCTTTAACTTTGGGTCAACAGTTGTTATTACATCGTGGTTATTTGCTAATTTTATAGCTTCTCGAATGACCTTTTCAGTTAAGACTCCTTTATTATAATCTTCAAAAATGAGCGCATCTATGCCAGAAAGAACAATTTTTTCAATTTTTAAAAGAAGTTCATTTTCTTCTTCTTTGTTCAAGTCAGTTGTTTGTTCCTGATCGACACGCAATAACTGCTGCTTGTTGCCAACAACTCGTGTTTTAACCGTAGTCATTCGTTGCACTGAATAAACAATACCTGATGTATCAATAGATTCGTTTTCCATTAACTTCTGCATTGTTTGACCAGCTTGGTCTTTACCAACAACAGAACAAATGGTAACTTTTGCGCCTAAACTTAATAAATTCAAGGCAACATTAGCAGCACCGCCTAAACGCTCTTCTCGGGACTCAAAATTAACAATCGGAACTGGAGCTTCAGGACTTATTCTTGATACTTTACCAGAAAGGTATGCATCAATCATAACATCACCAATTACTGCAATTCGCTGTTGTTTGAAATTCTCGAAAAGAGCGTTTATATCCATTAGTTTAATTTTTTCAATGCTTCTGCTATTCTTCTCATCGCTTCAGTTAACGTTTTTTCATCCGTAGCATAAGAAATTCTGATGCAATTAGGGGCACCAAATGCTTCGCCCGTTACAAGTGCCACTAATGCTTCTTCTAACAGATACAAGCTCATATCATTAGCATTGTTAATGGTTGTTCCATTAAATGACTTTCCGAAGAAGGAAGAAATATCAGGGAAGAAATAAAACGCACCTTCTGGTTCGTTAACTATTACACCATCCATTTCTTGCAATGCTTTTAAAACCAAAGCTCTTCTCGATTTGAAAGCAGCTAACATATCATTCAAAAATGCTGGATCCTTTTTTAATGCAGGAATAGACGCTCTCTGTGTAATGGAAGAAGTACCACTTGTAAACTGACCTTGAATTTTGCTACAAGCATCAGCTATAGCCTTAGGTGCACCGATGTAACCTAACCTCCATCCAGTCATAGCCCAAGCTTTTGACATTCCATTTATAGTAACCACTTGATCATAAACCTCTTCAAATTGAGCTAAACTTTCGTGTTTACCCACAAAGTTAATGTGTTCATAAATCTCATCTGAAATAACGGTGATATGTTTATGTTTTGAAATAACCGACGCTAAATCTTTCAACTCTTCTTTGTTGTAAACGGAACCCGTTGGGTTACAAGGTGAAGAGAATATAATCATTTTTACTTTTTCGTTTAAATGAGGTGCTAATTGTTTTCCAGTGATTTTAAAATTGGAATGAATATCCGCAGATACTATAACAGGAATACCGCCAGCAACTTTTACTATTTCAACGTACGAAACCCAATATGGAGCTGGTATTAATACTTCATCGCCAGGATTAATGAGACTTAAAACAACATTAGCAATGGATTGTTTTGCACCAGTTGAGACCACTATTTGATCTTTCGTATATTTAAGTCCATTATCTCGTTTGAATTTTTCGCAAATAGCTTCTCTCAAATCATCGTAACCAGGAACTGGCGTGTATGTGGTGTAGTTTTGCTCCATTCCCTCAACAGCTGCTTGTTTTATAAAGTCAGGTGTGTGAAAGTCTGGTTCACCTAAGCTTAAAGAGATTACATCTTTACCGGCCGCTTTTAATTCTCGGCTCTTTCTCGACATTGCAATGGTTGCAGACTCTTCCATTGTCAACAACCTCTCAGATAATTGAATCATATTTTTTTTCGTACAAATTAAGCTGCAAAGGTATAATTTTTAAAATCAATTTACACCTTTTTGCATTTTTGTAAAAGTGGTTTTTTTCAAATGATAACTTCGCTTTTATTCCCTTTGAACAGCTTATCTAAGTTCAATTAAAAGTGGAAATTAGTAATTCAATTAAAAAGTTTTTCAACTTTTATGGAAAACAAATGATATTTGCATCACTATTTATGAAGTCAATACAAACACGGTAAAGTTAAACAGATGCTGATTAAATATTTAATTGTTCTTATTTCCTGCTTAACATTCTTTAATGTTATGTCGCAATACAGGGTTGAATTGAATTTATTCTTTTCTGACCTAAGAACAAATGAGCATATCTCTGGCGGGGAATTATTACTTGCAATAAATAATGACACCCTATATAATGAATCGGATTTTTCACAAAAAACTATCTATTTAAGTTTTGCATCAGCGGAAGAATATCGGTTACGAATTAAGTTTTCTCATCCTGCATTTGAAATCTTAGATACGACTGTAACTGTTCCTACATCAGTATTAAACCCTAAAAGAAGAAATAAATTAGATTTTCATTTTGACATTAAATATGCAGGTCAATATGTTGAGGGAGTTGATGTTTATGCTACTTATCATCCAGAAATAGTTTTTTCCTCAGAACAGTTTAGTGCGGCAGATTTCCAAATTGATAAAAATGGCGAACTGCTAATATTGATTTACGAAAAGCGATTAGAAAAAGAAGCTTTTATTATTCATTACAAAGACAAAAGAATTCAAAGAAGGATAAAAGTGCCTTTTAAAGCAACACATCTCGAAAAAGATTACAAGGGACGCATTGTAATAATGGGAGAAGAAAACGCCTCATACGTTTGGATGGAAAACGGAGATTTTAGACTTGTTGAAGTAGATATTTTTGATTACAATAACCAAATTGCTCCAATTATCGATACGTTTGAATCAAAAATTTACTACAGTAATTTTAATGAGTGGTATCCAGCAGTGGATTATTTTTCCGTGGATATACAGGATTATGATACAATATACAATCATTTAACACATGTATGTGACGATGAAATAATGGAGTTATACCTTGCCGAATTCAAATATGTAGATGTTCGCACGAAGTTGTGGGCTTGGGATATGGAAAGAGAGACGGGAATAGATAGAGAAATTTGGGTCGGAGCGAGCAGTTTTACTAATTCTTTATATTATGAGTCTGTTTTTGCTCCAATGTTCGTGCAGAATGAAAATGTTTACGTGGCAAATCATTATACTAATCAATTAATATTTTGTGATGTTTATGAGGACTCTATGACGCAGGTTGTACCAATTTCTTACCATAAAAAAAATGGAAAAAGAAAATGGGCAAGAGAATTACTGCAAGATCCAATAACTGAAAAAGTATATGTTCGGTATAATTATGTCGGTAGAACATGGCTGGAAGAATTAAATGTTGAAGATGGAAGCACCAAGCCAAGTATAGAATTGTTTTTTAGATATGCAGAGAAAATACTCCTTTTTGATAATCAAGTCTATTATATCTACAGACCTTTTGAATCATCTCAGAAGAAATTCATTTATAGTGAAAGATTAGATTAATAGATGGTTTTCAACGATTTAATCGTTTGTAAATCGGTTTTTACTCACTTATTAATTAAAACTCATCACTTGTCAAACGCTTTTGATTTCTTTATTTTTTCTCTTGGCTACAAAAAAAACCTGAATTATATTTGTTTCGGTTTAGTTGTAAAAGGTAGGTTAGGTTGAAAGGAGCAAAACGCCTGTTTTGCTCCTTTCTGTTTTTAATAACTATATAAAGTCAAGTTTTCCCTCTCAACCGATTATCAAATTAATTAAATTTGTTCCTTTAACATTGTTTAATTTAGTGGATTCATTCTAATTAAGTTAACTCAAGAGTGTGACAAAAGATTGATAATTTGTAATTGAAATAATTGTTTTTCAATTGCTTGTGTTTAAATGATAAAATTACTGAATTAATGAAACTATTTATCTCTACCAGCTTTAGAGCTTCGATATGTATAATCTTAATATTGTTTCAAAGTCTATTGGCCTTGTCTCAAAGAGGGAAAGATGGTGATTATTCCGTAAATGGTCAAAATGAGTGGTTGAATGCTTACACTTTTTTGACATCGGATGCTTCATCAGGCTCTAACACGATAATAGTGCAAAACAATAGTTTATCAAGCAATTACTTTGTAAGTGACTTAGAGGCAGGTGACTTATTGTTGATCTACCAAACTCAAGGTGGTCAAGTAGATGTTAACACTCTAGCCGTTGAAGACTTTGGAGGAAATTACACTGCTCAAAATAGCTGGAATGGTTTTGGTGGGACAAATCCCGATTGGGACGAAACAGAATATGGTCAAGTATTGGATTATGAATCTGCTGGTTTTTATGAATTTGTTGAAGTTGAAACAGTGCAAGGAAGTCAAACAATAGTGCTTAATTGTTCCCTTACACATTCCTATATTTCGGATAGGAGCGTGCAAGTAATCAGAGTACCAAGGTTTGAAAATTTAGTTGTAGAGAATAACGCTAGTATTTCAGCCCCTATGTGGAATGGTGTAACTGGTGGTTTGATAGCAATTGAAGTAAACCAAGATTTAAGCTTAAATGGAACTGCTGAAATAAATGCTTCAGAGATTGGATTTAGAGGGGGCGAGCAAAATAATCAGTCAGCGCTGTCTGATGCTCCAGGTGGAAGTCTTGGTTTTTTAGGGTCTTTTGCGCCAAACGAAGGCGCGGAAAAAGGAGAAGGAATATATGGTTACCACACAGAATATGACGCAATCTGGTCTCGTTTCTGTCGAGGCGCTATAGCTAATGGTGGTGGCGGTTCAAACTATCACAATGGCGGCGGCGGCGGCGGTTCCAATATAGGTGTTGGACAGTTTACTGGAAAAGGTGTTCCAAATCCCGGAGCTAATAATGCGTTTGTAGCTGCATGGAATCTTGAAGATCCAAACATGCTAAATAATCCTAGTAGTGGAGGAGGAAGAGGAGGGTATTCTCATGGAGCATCAAATAATAACCCTTTAGTTGTTGGTCCGAATCAAGCTGCGTGGCAAGGAGATTTCCGAAGACAATCTGGCGGAATAGGCGGACACCCTTTGGTGTACGATGAAAACAGAGTGTTTTTTGGTGGTGGCGGAGGAGCTGGAGATGGAAATGATGGCTATGCTGGAGTTGGCGGTAGAGGTGGAGGAGCAGTATTCTTAAAGGTTTATGGAAATATTGAAGGGAATGGTTCTATTCGTGCAGATGGTCAGAAAGGGGGAAATGCATCAGGTGCAACACCACCAACTTTCTCGACAGCTAGAACGGGAGATGATGGCGCCGGCGGAGGTGGCGGCGGAGGAGCTGTAATTATTCAAAATATACAACCAATTCCATCTACTGTAAGGCTTTTTGCTAGAGGTGGCGATGGGGGAGATCAAAATGTACAAATAGGTAATTTTGGTAGCATGAGTTGCGAAGGGCCAGGTGGCGGCGGAGCAGGTGGTATGATTGCATTTTCAGATGGTAATCCTCAACAAAATGTTAGTGGGGGACAAGGTGGAATAACAAACTCTAGTTTTGTTCCGAACTTTAATTTAAACGGAGCAACAGGTGGCGCACAAGGAATGAGTGATTTATCAACTACCATGTTTGATATTTTAGTAGAAGATGTTCTTGTTTGTGGAGAAGAAAATGTTAATTTAACTGTTGTGGTTGTCGGTAATTTACCCAGTGGTTCAGTTGTTCAATGGTTTGAAACTCCATACGGTGGAACTCCTGTAAATACAGGTACTTCCTTTACTACGCCTGTAATTAATGAGAGTACATCCTATTTTGTTGGTACATGTCCTTCTTCTTTTCGTAAAGAAATACAAATTAATTTTTCTCCTGAAATAATTGTTTCTGGAACTCCTAACATAGTCAATGAATCTTGTGCTGGAAATGATGGAAGTATTACTGGCCTAGTAGCTTCTGGAGGAGAAGGAATTCTGTCTTTTTCTTGGAGCAATAGTAATGAAACAACAATCGATGCTGAAAACTTAGTGGGTGGTGATTACTTCTTGGAGGTATCAGATGAAAATGGTTGTTCTATTACCGAAGGATCTTTTACAGTTGGAGATTCACCTGGACCCTCCATTGATTTTTCTCAAATTGCTATTTCTCCTGAAACCTGCTTAGGAAATGATGGAGCTATTTCAGGGATATCTGTTTCAGGTGATGGATTATCCTACGAATGGAATAATGAAAGTACACCTGATGCTTCTATTTCAGGAATAAGCGCTGGAGAATATACTTTGGTGGTTACGGATGAAAATGAATGTACTCAATTTGCTGGACCTTTCCAAGTTCCCTCGGAGGGAGGGCCAACGGTCGATGCTTCTCTGGTTCAAGTGCAAGATGAAACATGTTTTGGAAATGATGGTTCAATTTCAGGAATAACAGCATCCGGATCTGGTTTAACATTTGAGTGGAATGGAGAAGAAAGTGGAACAATTGATTTAAATGATGCCACAGAAGGTGAATATTCATTAATAGTTTTTGACGAAGATGGATGCCAAACAGTGTTAGGGCCTTACACTATTGGTTTAAATGATGGTCCCGAAGTTGATACTACTGGTTTAATCATTTTACCAGAAATATGTGAAGGTAATGACGGAGAAATCTCTGGAATAGTTATTATTTCTCCATTTCAAACGCTTTCTTGGAATGATGGTTTTTCTGATAATCTAAACCTCGAAGGACTTTCGGCAGGCAGTTACACACTTACAATAACTGATGATATTGGCTGTGAGCGTATCATTGGCCCGATTGAAGTACAAAACTTAGCAAGTCCAACGCTTGACATTTCTTCAATTGTGATTCAGGAGGAAAGCTGTTTTGAAAATGACGGTGCTATCACTGGAATTTCTGCTGAGGGTAATGGCTTAAGTTTCAACTGGAATGATGGATTATCAACAAATTTGGATTTGACAGATGTTGAAGCGGGAACATACCTTATTGAGGTAATAGATACTAATGGTTGTCAATCCTCGGCAGGTCCGTTTGAGATAGAATTTAACCCTGGTCCAACATTGAATAGTCAAAATGTTAGTATTTCCAATGAAACATGCCTAGAAAATGATGGGGCAATTTCTGGTTTAATTGCTTCGGGAAGTGGTCTAAGATTCTTTTGGAATGGGATAGAACAACCATCTATTGATTTAATAAATGCTGAATCAGGAATCTATACTTTAGTGGTGGAAGATCAAAATGGTTGTTCAGTTACATTTGGCCCTGCAACTATTGAACAAGATCCATTGGCAAGTTTTTCTGTTCAGCCCAACCTAGACGAAATAATTCAAGGACAGAGCACTACGTTGAATGCTACAATTTCTCCAGAAATAGAAGGAGAAGTGAATTGGGTTCCAGCATCAAGTAGTTCTTGTACAGATTGTTTTTCTAACTCAGTTTCACCAAGCGAAACCACTACTTTTATAGCTACTTTTACTACCCCAGAAGGCTGTGTTTATTCAGATACAGCGCTAGTAATAGTAAAAGAAGAATGTAAAGAACCTTTTGTGCCAACGATTTTCTCGCCAAATGACGATGGATTGAATGATTGGTTATGTGTTAAAGGTGAATGCATCCAACAAATGGAAATAGTAATTTTTAATCGTTGGGGGGAAGTTGTTTTTGAATCTAAAGCACAAGAAGATTGCTGGGACGGAACGTTTAAAGGACAAAAGATGAATGCTGGAGTTGTGGCATACAAACTAAATGGTAAGCTAATTGATGGTTCTGATTTTGAGCTTTCAGGTAATATTAGTTTGGTTAGATAGTGTTTTGAGCACTAATTTTTGAATCGAAATAATTGACTTTTTAAATTTAACCAAAAAATTTAAAAGAATTTTTGTGTATTATTTTTATCTTTCCACCAAAATAATAAGTGTATGGCAAGCGTAAGAAAGCTTAAGAAAGAAGTAAACGACATGGTATTTGATGTTGTTGAAGAATGTTACAGTATTCAACTTTTTGATGAGTCAAAAACAGAAGTAACTGATAAATTTATTGAGGAAGCTGTAGTTTTTTTAAATGCAATGATTAGTAAAATCAACTCGGCTAAATCAAAAGAGGAATACAGACAAATTGTAAAGGAATGCGAGGAGCAAGCAGAAAGTTGGATTGAAAAACTGAATTCATTTTAGTGCATCAAAAGTCAATTGATGTAAGGCTTTTAAATTCTTTTTGAAGTGTATTAACATTTCACAAGTATAGATTTTGATTCAATTAGAATAGTAAATTATTGATTTTTGTTACTAATTGAATCAAATCGTTATTTTTGCCGAAGTTGATATGGAAAATGAGCAGTATAAAATAGGAGTTATTGGTGGCGGAAGTTGGGCAACAGCTCTTATTAAGATACTTTGCAACAATTTAGATTCTGTAAACTGGTACGTTCGAAAAGAAGAAACCGTTGATTATATTAAGCAATATAAACACAATCCTCGTTATCTTCAGTCCGTAGAATTTGACTTATCTAAAATCAATGTTACCACAGATATTGAAGAAGTAATTAAAAATTCTTCCATAGTTATTATTGCTACGCCTTCTGCTTTTTTAAATAAGCTTTTTGAAAGTGTTCCTAAAGAACTTTTTGAAGGAAAATCAGTTTTTTCGGCTGTTAAAGGTATCGTTCCCGAATACCATGCTATACCAGCACGTTTTATACACAAAACATTTGGTACACCTTATGATGAGATTGGAATTATTTGCGGTCCTTGTCATGCAGAAGAGGTAGCTTTAGAGCGTTTGTCTTACCTCACAATTGCTTGTCAGAATGAAGACTTAGCTGAGGATGTAGCCAAAATATTTACTTGTCGATACATTAAAACTACTGTCTCTGACGATTTATTTGGAACGGAATTATCTGCGGTCTTGAAAAATGTATATGCCATCGCATCTGGTATTTGTGCAGGGTTGGGTTATGGAGATAATTTTCAATCTGTTTTAATCGCTAATGCTATCCAAGAAATAGAGAATTTTATTGATGAGGTTAGCCCTATACATAGAGATGTTAAGACTAGTGCCTACTTAGGTGATTTATTGGTAACTGCTTACTCGAAATTCTCTAGAAATAGAACATTTGGATTTATGATAGGGAAGGGGTACTCTGTTAAAACAGCTCAAATGGAAATGGACATGATAGCAGAAGGTTTTTATGCTGTTCGGTCTGTTATGGAGATAAATAAAAAGTTTCAAGTTGAGTTACCTATCGTAGAGGCGGTTAACAATATTATTCACGAAAAGATTTCACCCGTAATTGAGATGAGGATTCTAGCTGACAGGTTAAGTTAAGTCCTATTTTTTTCATCACCATTGAACATAAACTACTTTTTTGGTTTCAAAAAAATCTTCTTTAAAATAGTCGTTAATTTGGTAATAAGTGTGATAATTTCTAATTGTTTTCATTTCCTCTGTCAAATCTCCTCCCTTCAAATACAAAATTCCATTTGGTAATGCATTTGTTTGCTCCCTTTTAAACTTCCCCTTAAGCCAAGTCATAAATACTGGCATTTGAGTTACAGCTCTACTTACCACAAAATCAAATTTTTCATGAATGTTTTCCGCTCTCTCGTGACTAGCTATAACATTATTTAAATGTAAAGAGTTAGCTACCTCCTTAATAACTTTAATCTTTTTGCCAATGGAATCAACTAAATGAAATTCACAGTCGGGAAAAAGTATAGCCAGTGGAATTCCCGGGAAGCCACCACCTGTGCCAATATCAAGAATACGAGTTGAAGGTGAAAACTGTATAACTTTTGCAATTGCTAATGAGTGTAACACATGGCGCGTATAAAATTCATCGAAATCTTTACGACTTATAACATTAATTTGAGCATTCCAATGTGCGTATAACTCGTGTAGTTGTACAAATTTTGTTTTTTGGTCTTCGGTTAAATTTGGGAAGTACTTGTTTATAATTTCCATAAGGCAAAGATAATTTTAAAAAAGCTAACCAGCTTTATTCATGTATTATTAATCAAACTCAATAACATTCATTTTTCGAAGCATTGAGATTTTTTGTCATTTTTATGCTTCATTCAAATAACTTCCTTTTTCCTCTAAAAAACGGTCAATTACTCTGGGCAATGGATAGTCATCTATCTCTTCACTTTTGACTTGTATTGAGTTTTCAGGTAAATCATGAAAAGAAACTAGCCAAAATGAGGTGTAAATATGTTGATGACTTAGAATATGTTTCACTTCATGTAGTGGTTCTTGATTTAAGAATTCTACATTGAAACTATCTTTGATATTGTGTAATATTTCATTTCTTGGATACTCAAAGTCTGTCTCGTACAAAGGAAATTGATACATGTTTTGCCATATATCTTTAAAATCACGTTTTTCGATGACGTAATTATTGGACGCATCAACTAAATAATGAAAATAGCGTTTTTTAACCTTTGTTTTTTTAGATTTAGCAGGCAGTACGTTTATTGTTTTAGCTTTAAATGCAAGACACGATTCCTGTAAAGGACAAGCATCGCAATTTGGATTTTTTGGAGTACAGACCAAAGCTCCGAGTTCCATTATTGCTTGATTATGCTCGGCGGGTTCTTCTAAATCAATTAATTCTTGTGCATATTGAGAAAAAACTTTCTTCCCTTGGGTTGAATCAATCGGTGTTTCATCATTAAAATAGCGAGATAAAACACGAAAAACGTTTCCATCAACTACAGCATGAGGTAAATTAAAGGCAAAAGAGCTTATTGCAGCCGCTGTGTAATCTCCAACCCCTTTCAGCTTTTTTATTTCTTTGAATGTCTTTGGAAACTCGTCATTTAACTCAACATGTATAAATTTCGCTGCTGCATGCAAGTTTCTCGCCCTGCTGTAATAACCTAAACCTTGCCATTTTCTAAGAACCTCTTGTTCTGAAGCATTAGCCAAATCAGAAACCGTTGGATAACTTTCTGTAAAGTCTAAATAATACGGTAGTCCTTGTTCTACTCTTGTTTGTTGCAACAATATTTCAGAAAGCCATATAAAATAGGGGTTATTTGTTGTCCTCCAAGGTAGTAATCTTTTGTTTTGTCGAAACCATTGGCGTATTAATAGCGTAAAATTGACCATTCAGGTAAAAATTTAGTAAGTTTATTAAATAAATGTAAAGTTAATATGTTTAGTTAATTATCTTTGTCCTTGAAAATCACAATGTTGTTAATTTAATATTTTTAAGACATGACAAAAGCAGATATCGTTGCTGTAATTGCCGAAGAGACTGGGCTAGAGAGAAATGAAGTTCAAAAAACTGTTGAAGCCTTTATGGCGACAATCAAAGATTCTTTAACAAAAGGTGAGAATGTTTACCTTAGAGGATTTGGTTCGTTTGTAGTAAAGGAAAGAGCTGAGAAAACTGGTAGAAACATTTCTAAGAACACTACAATTATTATTCCAGCTCACAATATTCCTTCATTTAAGCCTGCAAAGACTTTTGTTGAAGATGTAAAAACTAAAGTTGCGGTAAAATAAATTTGCTTTAGCTTAACAAAAGTTAAAACTTATTTGTATCTTTGCACTCCTGTTTAACAGGGGTGCTTTTTTTTAAGCAAAATTGACAGAATATTAACATTAAATATATATAGTTATGCCAAGTGGTAAAAAAAGAAAGAGACATAAAATGGCTACGCACAAGCGTAAAAAGCGTCTTAGAAAAAATCGTCACAAGAAGAAGAAATAATACTTCGTTGACTTAGTTAGGCGGATAGACTTAGTAAGGATTTACTGAGCTTTTCGCATTTATTCATATTAAAAACGGCTTCCGTGAATTACGAATTAGTAGTTGACTCCCGAGGGGGCAGCGTATGGCTTGCACTACTAAAAGATGGAAAGCTTATTGAGTTACACGAAGAAAGAGGAAATACTGACTTTGCAGTAGGTGATATTTACCACGGTAAAGTTAGGAAAGTAGTTCCAAGTTTAAATGCTTGTTTTGTAGATGTTGGCTATGAAAAAGACGCCTTTTTACATTATTTAGATCTTGGTCCTCAATTTAATTCACTCAATAAGTTTGCCCAACATACATTGCAAGGTAAACAAAACGTTGCAGACCTTCTTTATTTTAAAACAGAGGTAGATATTCCAAAAGATGGAAAGATAACAGAGGTTGTTTCTTCCTCTCAAAACATTTTGGTACAAGTTGCTAAAGAGCCAATTTCGAGTAAAGGACCTCGTTTAAGTGCTGAAGTAACTCTTGCTGGACGATATCTTGTTTTAGTTCCTTTTTCTGAGAAAGTTTCTATTTCTCAAAAAATTAAGGAACCAGAAGAAAGAGAAAGGTTGCGCGATATTATGCGTGATATCAAACCAAAGAATTTTGGTGTGATAATTAGAACAGTTGCTCGAGAAAAGAAAATTGAAGAACTGGATAATGACCTGAAAGCACTTCTTAACAAGTGGAAGAAGATGCACTCGAATCTCATGAACTCTGAACCTCCTAGAAGGGTGCTAGGTGAAATAAACAAGGCTTCTTCGTTATTACGAGATTTGCTAAACGGCGATTTCACAAATATTCATGTGAATGACGATACCTTGTATGAGCAAATGAAGTCATACGTTTCGTCAATTGCACCAGATAGAGAAAAAATCGTTAAGCATTACACTGGACGCCTTGACATATTCGAGAAATTTGGTATCAATAAACAAATCAAAGCCCTGTTTGGTAAAAAAGTTCCTATGCCGAGCGGCGGTTACCTCATCATTGAGCATACCGAAGCCATGCATGTGGTGGATGTAAATAGTGGAAACAGGAAAGACGCATCAGGTCAAGAAAGTAATGCACTAGCTACAAATTTAGAGGCAGCTGAAGAACTTGCTAGGGTACTTCAATTGCGTGACATGGGTGGTATTATTGCGGTAGATTTTATTGATATGCACCAAAAAGAAAATAATAAAATCCTTTATGAAAAAATGAGGGAGTTTATGAAATCTGATCGTGCAAAACATAATATTCTACCTCCTTCTAAATTTGGTGTAGTAGAAATTACTCGTCAACGTGTTCGTCCTGAAACTGACATCAAAACAACTGAAAAATGTCCAGTTTGTGATGGGACTGGCGAAATCACTGCAAGTATTTTGTTTGCAGATGAGATAGAAAATAACCTAGCATTTTTACTTGAAGATAAAAGAGAAAAGTATGTTGAACTTCATGTACATCCTTACTTAGAATCTTTTTTCAAAAAAGGAGTCCTTTCTCGACAAATGAAGTGGTGGTTAAAATACAAAAAATGGGTTCCTGTTCGAGGTATTACTGACCATCATTTTTTACAATATTCGTTTAAAAACAAGCAAAATGAAGAAATTACGCTCTGATGAATTCATCGGAGCGTAAATACTCTTTTTTAGAGGCGAAAGCCAAAATAGAAGCTTGGTGTGCCTATCAGGAAAGATGTCATTTTGAAGTGTGGACTAAGTTACGTACTTGGAATATAGATGAAGAAGATACCAATACACTAATTGCCGACTTAATTACCAATAATTTTCTCAATGAGCAGCGCTTCGCTGAGGCATACGTGTCTGGTAAGGTCTCTATTAAAAAATGGGGTAAATCTAAAATCAAGGCTCATTTAAAACAAAAACGAATCTCAGAAACATTAATCAAGAAAGCCTTAACGACCATTGATGAAACAGTTTATTGGGACAACCTTATTCACTTGGCAACAAGAAAGTGGCACGAAAAAAAAGGAGATGGCTACTCCAAGCGTCAAAAAGTAAGTCTTTTCTTATATCAGAAAGGTTATGAAGCGAGCTTGATTTCGGAAGCGCTTGAGCATTTGTTGGAAAAAGGTTTGGATTGATTGAGAAAAAATACTGAAGTGATTATTAAACCACTTCAGCTTATTCAAATTAATTAGTTCCAATTTGAGTTATTTCTTCATACTTTACCTCTGTTTTGGCTTTTTTTCCAAATGCATTCGTAAACTCAATAATTGCCGTATGTTGGTTTAAACCAAGTATTTCACCTTCTACAATTTTTCCAAATGCATTTCTGAAAGTCACTTTATCACCTGTTTTAAATTCAACTTCTTTTTTAACTGATTTTGTAACTTGTTTGTTCACGTTAGGAATTCCCCAAACATCACCCTCTACTTTTACTTTTCGTCCGTTCTGACTAATCGAAATTCGAACATTCTGTAAAAATTCTCCTTCTGGTACTGACCTAACGGCATTATCAATAGCTATTTGTAACGCGTTTCCTGAATTGGATTTTGCTTTACCTACAACATATTTTTCGATAAGTTTATAATCTGTTTTACTGTCAACGTTTCGAGTTGAAATCATAGTCAATTCGCCAATACGAACATAGCAACTTGAAAATGAAAATAGGACGAAAAGAATAATTAAATATTTCATGATTTATTTCAGTTTGTATATGTTATGGACGAATGGTTATGGTTGTTACAAAACCAGCAGAAACAGAACCATTCCCTGTGACAGTAGTAACGCCACCAGCTGCATTGTTGAAATCACAGTCCACATAATAAACACCAGGCTTTAGATTCAAGAAAATTACTCTTCCCGAATTGTTTGTGGTCTTGGTTTCAGAATAAATTACATTGTTGAAATCAGCTTGATTGTTGTAAAGATACACGGTTTCACCTACTATTGCAGTGCCATTAATATCCTCAACATAAACTTCCAGATCTCCAGTTGTGTTTATCTCTTTACGACAACCGATAAAAGTACTAAATAAAAGTACTAGCAAAAATGCATGATTTAAGACTTTAATTTTCATAGTTTTACATTTAGATTAATTTAATTTATTGTTTATACTTTTTAATTCCATTAGAATTTCCTTCAAATAACTTTCTAGTTGTAAATCTTCAGATGTGACATCGTCTTCTAGAATTAATTCTGCTATATTAACTTCTAAGAGACTTGCAATTTTTTGAAGTCTATCTAAAGTAATACTGGTTTCACCTCTTTCTAATCTGCTGTAGTTAGCAACATCAATACCCAATTCATCGGCAATATAACCTTGGGTTAGGTTTTTGCTCAAGCGAATAAATTTGATTTTGTTGTATAACTCCATTTGATTGATGTTCGACAAAACTACTTCTAGTAATTTTTTATTAAAAGGCATTTTTCGTTGGTTTTTTGCGATTATCGCAATGTGAATGAACTAATTCAAGCTTTTTCATTATTTCATCCCATGTTGAAAATTGAGGTGTTCCAAAATGAATGTGGATTCCTGAAAATTCAGATACTCCATGATTTAACGAGTCATCAATAAGAATTTTTCCTCTATTTAAACTTTTATTATGTGTTAAAATCAACCGTTTTTTTGCTTTTTCTCCAAGATGTTTTTCAACCCAAATTCTTTTTTCTTTCCAACAATCTGGATTAGACCATACAGGAGTTGAAAGAATATACACCTCGCAATGATTAGCTAATGTGTGAAATGCTTGAATGGCTCCATTGATAGGTTTTTGTTTTAAAAAATAACCCTTTTCATTTTTACATGTATTCCATTCCTCAGGTTTGTTTCCTAACTCCACTAGTACTCCGTCCATATCGAAGTACACTATGTCTTTTTCTAAAATCTTAACGCTTTCCATTTTTGTTTAATTATTTGATGATTAATACTTTTCTGTTTTTCCTCCTTATTTTTTGAAGCTCATCACACCAAAAACAGGTGATGAGTATTTTTCGCTTTACCACAATTGCTAAAAATTGATTCCAATGTTGATGAAGCTGATTTAATTTCAATCTTTCAGATTTGATAACTATTATTAATTCTTCTTCAGGTTGACTAGAAACAAATGGTAATGCCCTATACAACAATAAGTCACTAATCTTTCTTTCCCATTGCCGATATAAAAAGTGATCGGTTTTTTTATATTCCAAAATCTTTCTTTCCATAATCTAATTTTTAAGTAAATGATTCCGAGAGAGCGTTTATCCCTCTCGGAATACAATTTAAGGTTAAACATTACTTGTTTTTACTTGCAGCACGCTGAGCTCTTGCCGCAAAACTGCCTTTAGTAACTGTTCCGCTTTTCGCTGATGCAGATTGAATTCTAACCGCAGCAGCTTTTGTCATTTGAGATTTTCCCATGTTGAACATTATTTTATGAACCTTCACTTCCGCCCTTCAGTATTGGCGCCAATATTATCTGGAGAATTTGGTAAACCGTGATTCTCGTTTAGGCGCTAAGTTGCTGTATGATTAGATTTACTACTTCTACAGGTGAACCTAATTTATTGACATTGATTACTGAATTATAATTTTCAGGCAGGGTATAGTCTATACCATAGGTTTGTTTGAATTGCGCTTTGAATAAGTTATTTCTTTCTGAAATTGTCAAGTGAC
>SKGS01000256.1 GCA_007117355.1 Lishizhenia sp.
GTGTTGTTGACCAATTACTAGTGCTAGAATTACCTATCTCTGAACTATGGAAAGAGGGAACAATGGGGTATTCAGTTCAGTATTGGGTTGCTGTTTTTTTGAATCAAATTGCTGGAAACCAACATCCCGAATACCCAGCTTTTTTCTCTCTTTGGCAACTTGTTTTACCTTTTGGTGCTTTGCTAATTCCTTTTTTCAGTTTATTTCGATTGGCAAAGTTTAATATTGACACAAGACAATCGGAGTCATTCATTGGTTTGCCTACTCCTGCAAACAGTATCTTTTTTGCCTCTTTTGCCTTAATGCTTTGGGATGGTTTTGGTGCTGAAAATTGGAAATCCGCCTTATCACTAACATTAATTAAAGACCAAGTTTTAATGACTTTTGTCATTGTGTTTTCCGTTCTTTTAGTGTCTGAAATACCTTTGTTTTCTTTAAAATTTAAGTCGTTTGGATGGAGAGGAAATGAAGTAAAGTTGAGCTTTCTACTTTTATCGCTATTTCTACTTTCGATTTTATGGGTTTGGGCTGTGCCGGTAATTGTTATCCTTTATATTGTTATTTCTTTATTAGCTAATCGGAAAGCATAATGTATTAGTTGAATTCATCCATCTAAATCTCTATCCATTTGATATTTTCAACCTTTTTGTCCTTCGAACTAAAGTTAATTCCAATTTTATGCAAGGTTTTATTTGAACCAGCATATTTATCTAAATAGCCGCGTTCGTTGATTTGCTGAATGGCTTCTTCAGCAGATTTGTCTAGTTTAAAATCGAAACAGTAAACATAGTTTTGAAAATGGAGCCTCTTCTTATGACTATTCATCTATTTCCTATAAGTAACCAATAAGCGAATCAGAAAATTATTCATTCCATTTTCTGTCTATCCTCATACCAATGACCTTCGTCGAACTTTCTATCCGAAGGATTACCATTTAAGAGTATAGTGAAAACTACATATAAAATAATTATTGGACTTAAAATGAAAAGTGAAACAGGAAGCCAGACAGGAAAAAAGGTTGATGCAGCGGAAAGAATATATATCCCGAGGTAGATAAAGGAAAGTATAATTGCTAGCTTAATTCGTTGCATAATGCAAAAACAACAACTAAAACGCAGTATGGTTTAATAATAGGATTGTTTTAGAGAAGACAAGTTTCTATTTTGTTAGGTGCAAAACGATGATAGTTAGGGAAAAAGGATAACATTCAGATACCGTTGTTAAGATTACAAGTCTATGTATCATGTAATTCTGCTGAACATCAATTCTCTACCTACAGCTTCAAATGTCAAGGTAAAGAACAGAGTTGTATAGGCGTGTAGTCAATCACACGCCTATACAAAAACTCCTTGCTTACAAATCAAACTTAATCCCTTGTGCTAAAGGAAGATTTGTTGTATAATTAATTGTATTAGTTTGACGACGCATGTAAATTTTCCAAGCATCTGAACCCGATTCTCGTCCTCCTCCAGTTTCTTTTTCACCGCCAAAGGCACCGCCAATTTCAGCACCTGAAGTACCAATGTTTACATTTGCAATTCCACAATCACTACCTTCCGCCGATAAGAAAGTTTCTGCTTCTATCAAATCATTAGTCATGATGGCAGAAGACAAGCCTTGAGCAACTCCATTTTGTAATGCTAACGCTTCTTTCACATCTCCTGAATACTTCATTACATAAAGAATTGGTGCAAAAGTTTCATTCTGAACAATTTCAAAATGATTTTCTACTTCAATAATCGCTGGTTTTACATAACATCCAGACTCATAACCTTCGCCTTGTAATACACCACCTTCAACCAATACTTTTCCTCCTTCTGCCTTTGCTTTTTCTATAGCGGAAGAATACATTTTAACTGCATCTGCATCGATAATTGGCCCAACGTGATTATTTTCATCCAACGGATTTCCAATACGCAACTGTGCATAAGCATTAACCAAAGCATTAACCACAGTATCATAAACCGATTCATGAATAATTAGTCTTCTCGTGGAAGTACATCGCTGTCCAGCTGTTCCAACTGCGCCAAATACAGCACCTGGCACAACAATTTTTAAATTAGAACTTGGCGTAATGATTATTGCATTGTTTCCTCCTAATTCTAACAACGATTTACCAAGTCTTGCAGCAACACTTTGCGCTACTGATTTACCCATGCGCGTTGAACCAGTTGCAGAAACCAACGGAACGCGTTTATCCTCAGCCATTGCTTTTCCGAGTTCAGCTCCGCCAATTACCAAAGAAGAAATTCCTTCAGGAACGTTGTTTGCTGCAAATATTTTTGCTGTAATTTTCTGACATGCAATAGCCGTTAAAGGTGTTTTCTCCGAAGGCTTCCATACACAAGCGTCTCCACAAACCCAAGCCAAAGCAGTATTCCAACTCCAAACGGCAACCGGAAAATTAAATGCGGAAATAATACCTACGACACCAAGCGGATGGTATTGCTCATACATGCGGTGACCTGGTCGCTCAGAGTGCATGGTTAAACCATGTAACTGACGAGAAAGACCAACTGCAAAATCACAGATATCAATCATTTCCTGAACTTCTCCCAAACCTTCTTGCAA
>SKGS01000202.1 GCA_007117355.1 Lishizhenia sp.
AAAGTAACTGACAAAAGCCATTAAATCGGCAGCAGCTGTTATCTTAGCTAAATCCATTAAATCGACATGTCCTGTAAATTTTACTTCATTGATAATTTCGTTGGATGGTTTGATTTTTTGACTTGAAAAAAGATTCTCTCCAACAATTAGCAGTTGATGTTCACTAAGCTTTTTTCTTTTTACTAATTCAAAAGCTTCGAAAAGTCGATGTAAATTTTTTCGTTTGTGCAGTGCTCCAACAAATAATATATAGGGCTTTCCGACTGTATATTTTTGTCGTACTGCTATTTTTTGAGTTTCTTCTAAAGGTTTGAAAAAGTCTGAAACGCCATTATAAGCGATATCAACTTTATTTTCATCAATTCTGTATGTTGTGCAAATATCGTTTTTACTATATGCTGAAACGGTGCAAATCCGAGCTGCAATTTTCGCATATTTAGGAAAGTTGTCCTTATATAGTTTTAGAATATTTTTAGGAAAATCTCCTGGGTTGTGTTCGAAATTCAAGTCATGCATTACTGCTAATTGCGGCAGCTTTGTTCGTTTCGAAAGGAATCCATCAGGAGAAATAAAAGCTTCACATTTGTATTTCTTTAGGTAATACGGAATAGAGTAATCAAACCAAAATAGGATTAGTTTCGGATGTCGAGTAGGAGGAGGGACAACTACTGGAATTATATTTTCTGAAAAAATGAACTTTTTATCAAAAGGCCTATCAAAGAAAAAGATGAAAGTATGCTCTGGATGATTTCTTGTAATCCGTTTCATTGTTTCATACGTAAACCAGCCAAAACCTTCCATTTTGGAAGTTAGCAAAAAACGTGTATTGACACCAATAATCATTATTTAGGAGCCATTTTATAAATGAATATTCCCAAAATCCCAAACAAGACATTCGGAATCCAAACAGCAATGTAACTTGGGAAACCAACATTTTCCGCGGCTACAGAAGTTACTTTCATTGCAAAAATATAAATGAATGCTAATCCTAATCCGGCGGCAATGTTCGCACCTATTCCACCTCGGGTTTTTCGAGATGCAATTGCCATTCCTATTAATGTAAGCACATAATTTGCGAAAGGAAAAGAAGTACGTTGATAGAGTTCTATTTCATATAAAGGAATATTAGCAGAACCTTTTTTCTTTTCTAGTGCAATGAAGTCCTTTATTTTGTTGTATCCCATTGTCATTACAACGCTTTCCCGTTGGGCAAGTTCTTTTAATTCAAAAAGCAAGGTGGTGTCCATGGCAATACCTGTACTTCCAACAATTATACTATCATTTGGATGTCCAAAATAGCGTATAAAATAGTCTTTTAACTCCCACGTAAAAGAACCTGCTTCGTTTCTTGCTTCTTTAGCTCTTAAAAGTGAAACAATTTCGTCATTATCGTTACGTTGTTCAAGTACGAATCCAAGTACACGTCCCAAATCTGAGCGATAAGAATCAAAATATACGATTTGATTATTAGGATATTCTGCGTAATAATTAGAAATTGAACGTACATTTCGGTAATATTTCTCTTCGAAGTCTAGTTTTCTCTGGTTTGTTATTGGCAGTATAAAGTGGTTCATGACCAATGAAATAAGCATTAATATTGTTGCTCCAATCATGTATGGTCGAAGTATTCTACTAAACGGCTTGCCACTGTTTAACATGGGTATAATCTCCGTATTTTGAGCCATTTTGGCGGTAAACCAAATGACTGAAACAAAAGTGATTAAAGGTGAAAATAAGTTTCCGAAGTGAATAATAAAGCTCAGGTAGTAATCGAAGATAATCGCTTTTACAGGTGCTTCTTTTTGAATGAAATCGCCTAATCGTTCAGATAAATCAAAAACCATGGCAAGAATCATAATTACACCCAACATAAAGAAGAATGTAACTAGAAACTTTGAAATGATATATCTATCTAAAATTTTTAGCATGCTCTAAAGTCTCGTAACGAGTTTTTTTACTGTTTCGTCTTTCCAACTCGAAAATGTACCATCAATAATGCGTTTTCTTGCCTCTTTTACTAGGTTTAAATAAAATGCTAAGTTGTGAATTGACGCTATCTGAGCACCAAGAAACTCTTTTGATTTTATTAAATGCCTTAAGTAAGCTTTGGTGTAAAAACTATCCACAACGGAAGTTCCATTTGGATCAAGTGGCGAATAATCACATTCCCATTTCTTGTTTTTGATGTTAATAATTCCTTCGCTTGTAAAGAGCATTCCATGTCTTGCGTTTCTTGTAGGCATGACACAATCAAACATATCAACTCCAAGAGCTATGCACTCTAATAAATTTGCTGGTGTTCCTACTCCCATTAAATAGCGAGGTTTGTCTTTTGGTAGAACAGAACAAACAATGTCTGTCATTTCATAAAGCTCTTGATCTGGTTCGCCTACGGAAAGTCCACCAATGGCATTACCTATTGCATTTGCCTCTGCTATAGTTTCAGCCGATTGGATACGCAAATCTTTATAAACACTTCCTTGAACAATTGGAAATAAAGCTTGCTCATAACCGTATTTAGGTTCGGTTGCATCCATCTGGTT
>SKGS01000107.1 GCA_007117355.1 Lishizhenia sp.
ATTTTACGTACTTTTGAAGACAAATATCAACAACGTGAGGTACCTAATGGCACTATTATATTATTCGTGGAAACTGTATATCGGTTTTGCTTTCGCGATTACCTTATTGCTATTTTATCCTTTTCTTCTGCTTGTTTTGAGTGTTAACAAATGGAAAAGACACAGTTTTAAAATAAACATTTTATGGTCTCGTGTCATGCGAATGCTCTGTTTTATTGCGGTGGAAAAAATAGGGAAAGATTCGCAACCCAATCGACCACATATCATCTGTGCAAATCACACGTCCTATTTAGATATATTTTTGATGTACAGCATACTACCTCATCAACCCTTTTTGTTTATGGGAAAAGCGGAGATATTATCTTATCCACTTGTTAAGACTTTTTTCAAACGATTAAATATTCCAGTCTTTAGAGGGGATCGATTAAAAGCTGCTCGGTCATTTATTCAGGCTCGAAAAGAAATGCATGCAGGATGGAGTATTGTTATTTTTCCAGAAGGAGGAATTCCAGATAAAAACCCCGAACTTTGGCCGTTTAAAGATGGTGCGTTTAAATTAGCTCAATCTTCAAGAGCTGGGATTTTACCCATTACATTTACCAGTAATTACTTGCTGTTTTCGGATCCGGAGAACTATTTAGACAGCGCCCGACCAGGTATTGCTTATATTCATTTTCACCCCTTCATCAATGAAAATACTGTTCAAGAGTTAAGTACTGAAGAATTAAACAAACTCGTTTATCAACAAATAGCGTCAGGGTTTAACGCTTAATTGTAAGAATTTATTTCAGTAAGCTCTGTGGCAGAAACAGGAATCTCTCTATACTTTACGCGTTTAATCTTATAATAGATTACAGCTGTTATTGCTGCTCCAACATCCGCAATAGGGAAAGCCATCCATACTCCGTGAATTCCAAAAAATAACGGCAAAATCAACACAAGAGGGATTAGGAAGAAACCTTGTTTTGTAAGGGCTAATAACAAGGCAGGAACAGTATGCCCTGTAGCTTGATAAAGCGCACTTAAAATCAAACTAAAGGCGAGTAAAGGTGTTGCGGCAAAAACAATCCTTAATGCCGATGCTGTTTCATTAATTAATAGTTCTTCCTTGGTAAAAACACTGGTAATGGCGGATGAAAAAACCATTAATAAAAGAAAAATTCCAAAAGAAATCAAAGTGGCATAAACTATTGAAATGCGTATAATTTTCCTTACTCGTATTTTATTACGTGCGCCATAATTATACCCAACAATTGGAACGAAGCCTTGCGTTATTCCAAGTACAGGAAAGTTGGCAAACATCAATACACGATTAATTATACCATAAACAGATAAAGATTGTTCTCCACCGTAATAAAACAGAGAGTTATTCAATACAATGGCTAAGATACTTATCACTCCTTGGCGGGCTAATGTCACAGCGCCTAGTCCGCTAATTTCTTTTACCAAAGGAAATTTTAATTTACAATAATTGCCAGTGATACGAAGTTGAGATTTTCCTATTTGGAAATGATAAACAGCGAATATTGCACTCAGTATATAAGATAAGGTTGTAGCCCAAGCCGCTCCTTTCAGTCCCAAGTTAAAACCAATAATCAAAATAGGATCTAATACAATATTAACAACCGCAGGAACAATCATAATGTACATGGCTACTTTGGGATACCCCTCTGCCCTGATGACATTATTACTCATCATTGCCCAAGCCAAAAAAGGAACACCTATAAGAATAATCGAAAAATAATCTAACGAAGGTTGTAAAATTTCACCCTTTCCGCCAAAAAGGGAAACCACAGACTCCATAAAAAAATATCCAATCCCAACAAAAACCAATGCAAAAACAATGGTCATAATTACTTGGTTTCCGAAAGTATAATAGGCTTTTTCCTTGTTATTACTACCCAACGAACGAGAAAGCACTGATGCGCCTCCTACACCAATAGCCATCCCAATACTTGATATCAAAAAAGTAATAGGAAGAACAACGGTAATTGCTCCAATTCCTTCTGCACCGACAAACTGTCCAACAAAAATGGTGTCAACAATTCCATAAAGCGACATGACCAAAATTCCTATAGAAGCCGGAAATGCCTGCTCTTTTAATAGTTTCCCTAACGGTTCAACACCAAATTTGTCACTCGCTCTCATCTACCTTAAGGAAACACCATTTAACGAAATTTGTTGTGCAGAAACAATCATACTAAATCAATATTTTTTAAACGAAAGCGATATTTCGTGCCATCGTTGGTAATTTCTCTCTCATAACCTCCCTCCAACTGTTCGCTAAAAATATCCAACAATTGTAATCCAAAATTCGTTGAAGTAGGTTCCTTCCATTTCCCATCATCTCTATATTCAAAAATAAAATTACCGTTTTCTTCTGGTTGAATTGCAATGCTTATTTCCCCGTTTTCTTCAAAAGCATGTTTAATAGAGTTTGAAATTAACTCATTTATCAATAAGGCCAATGGAACGATCGTTTTTGAGCCAACCGCGTTTAGCTGAATATCTAACTTCAAGGAGATATCTCCTTTA
>SKGS01000161.1 GCA_007117355.1 Lishizhenia sp.
AATGATTTGCTTTTCCATTGAGGACAAAGATAATTTTTTTGCGTTTGATGTAGTTGATTTTTAGAAAAAAATGTAGTTCTGTTTGTTATAAATCCACAACGAATCATTAAGACGCTTGTTGAAAGTTTTAGCATAAATTTATTCACTATTTGAACTAATACTTGCGAGAAATGATTGCTAATTCAGATAAACTGAGAACTAACAATCAACTACAAGGAATTGGTTTCTTCGTTCGGAAAACACAGGGAAGGTTTGAATGTTTTTGCTTCTTCAAAATCCATAAATCCATAACCAATTATGATTACGATGTCACCGGGTGCACATCTTCTAGCCGCTGGACCGTTTAAGCAAATTACACCTGACTTTCTTTCCCCTTTAATAACATAGGTTTCAAGTCGTTCTCCATTATTGATGTTTACAATTTGCACTCGTTCACCTTCAATTAAATTCGCAGCATCCATTAAATCTTCGTCAATGGTAACACTTCCGATATAATTAAGATCTGCTTGTGTAACTTTTACTCTATGAATTTTTGATTTTACAACTTGAACTTGCATACCTGCTTAAAATTTGGTGCAAAGATATACATTTGTTTTATTATTCCTTCTCTTGTTTTTTCACAATTGTTTGAACATCTTGTGGAATGTGTAAAGTTCTCTGAGGGAATGGAATATTCACACCATGTTGCCTGAATAACCGATCTATTTCAAAACGAATGTCTGATTTATGCAATTCAACCTGCCAGGTTTGATCTGCCCAAAATGAAAGTTGCATCTCAAGTGCATCGTCTCCAAAATCAATCATTCTAACTAAAACAGGATGCGTTTTTTTAACCTCTGGATGAGAAAGTGCGGCTTGTTTCAATAGCTTTTTTACTAATTCAGTGTCAGATCCATAAGCTACGCCAACGTTGATGTGAAAACGTGTTAAGTCTGAACCGAAACTCCAATTTTCTACTTCGTTTTGTGTCAGCATGGAGTTTGGAATAATCAACGTATTTCCATCTCTACTTTCGATTTTTGTGGTGCGAACATTTATTTTCAAAACCCTTGCAACCATAGGCTCGGACGAATTTGGATTATTTACACGAATAATATCTCCAACTTTGATTGTTCCTTCAAAAAGCAGCAAAATCCCCGCCATCATATCGCGGAACATATCTTGAACACCAAAACCAAATCCTACAAGTAATGCCGCAGAACCAGCAAGAAGAACACTAAGGTTAAACCCGATTGTTTGCAAAGAAATGACAATTGCAAAGGTGTAAATCACATACTTCGCAAGTTGAACGTAAACAAACTTTGTTCCTTCGTCAAAATCTGGATTATCTTTAAACCTTCGTGCGATGTATATTTTAAAAATGTTGATAATGAATCTACTCGCAGTAAAGACAATGATAATGATTAAAATATCCATGAAGCTTAGGGAAAACGAATTTTCTATATCTGGATTAGGACTAAAAATATCATAGTTCAAAAATTCAGCAATAGATATTTGTTCATTTTCTATACGAAATGCTTGAAAAGCAGTTAAAAAGGAGAAGATATATAATAGTTGGTTTAGTATTCGTAGCGTTGTAATTTTTGTGCCTTTGATGCGAAGGTTTGAAATAGATAGATGCTTCTTTAAATATCTTTGAATTAAACGATGAAAAATAGTCGCAACTAATAAAACAATTAACCAAACTGCTAACACCCATATGGAAGCTTCGTAAGGACCAACCTTAAAATTTAAAAACAATGTTATCATACTAAACAATTATGCGTCCAAGTTCTTTAGCGAAGGTAAACTTTATTTTTTGAAGTTCTATTTGTTCCATTAAGAGTTCTGCAATTTTATCCTCTCGATAGACTTCGCTTTTTGGATTTAATGCTTCTTGGATAGACAATAGTTTTGCTTGAATTTTAGCATTCTTAAAAGCATAAAGTGTTTCTTTTACTGCTTGAGCTAAACGATGAATTTCAGCACTAGTATCAATCCTGAATTTTTCTAACCAATTATTACTTAACTCATATTTAGGGGATAAGAAATTAGTTGCCAACTGAACAATTTCCTGATTTTCAACCTTTAAAAAATATGAAGTATCAAACAAAATGTTGTCTTGAACACCTTGCTCTACCAAGTTAAAGATTTCTTGAAATACAGCGTTTTCGAAATGGAGTTCATCCCTTATAATTTCATAGCAAATTAACTCTGCAACACTAATTTCAACCTCTTCTAATTCTTGTTTATCGTTTTTTTGATGAATTTCAATTGCCCTTGAACCATACATCATCAGAATCCTTATAACATCGAGTTCTTGTTCATAAAAAGTTCTAACCTTAGAAACCTCAACATCTTTTTTAGAAGACAAGTTACCAGCTATCTGATCAACAATGTCTTCTGTATCAGAGGTTTGCTTCGGCGCACTAGTTGTTGCTTTTTTTCTGCGTATTTTATTGATTTCACTATGCAGAAGTTGTTCTTCTATTTCCATCAACTGGGCTGTTGAAGAAATAAAAACTGAACGAGTAATATTATCTGGGATAAGTGCAATGGAACTCGCAATATCTTTAATAAGATTTGCTTTCTGAATAGGGTCGTTTTGTGTATCTTTTAGTAAAAGTTCTGTTTTAAAAGAAACAAAATCTTTTTTAGCTTTTTCGATATAAGCTTTTAATTCATCGGAACCAACTTTTTTTGCGTAGGAATCTGGATCATCGCCATCAGGAAATAGCACCACCTTTACATTCATTCCTTCTTCTAAAATTAGATCTATTCCTCTAAAAGAAGCTTTTATTCCCGCTGCATCTCCGTCATATAATATGGTGATATTGTTGGTGTAGCGTTTAATTAATTTAATTTGATCTTTGGTAAGTGCAGTTCCCGAGCTGGAAACGACATTTGTTACCCCAGATTGTGACATGCTAATTACGTCTGTATATCCTTCAACGAGGTAGCAATTATCATATTTGATTATGTCGCTTTTTGCGAAGTAAATTCCGTAAAGAATTTTACTTTTATTGTAAATAACGCTCTCAGGTGAATTGAAATACTTGGCTATTTTGTTATTGTCAGTTTTTAAAACTCTACCGCCAAATCCTAATACTTTTCCTGAAATTCCATGGATGGGAAACATGACTCTTCCACTGAAAAAGTCAAATGTTCTACCGTCTTTAGATTTGGTTAACCCTAGTTTTTCTAAGTATTCTAATTGATATCCTTTTTTAAGTGCGCTATCAGTAAATGAGCCTTCTATTCGGGGACAAAAACCAAGTTGGAACTTTTCGATGATATCCATGCGAAAGCCTCTTTCTAAAAAGTAAGAAAGTCCAATAGTTTTTCCTTCATCGTGATTCAGTAGTCTGTCGTGGAAAAAATCCCTCGCATAATCATTTATGATTCCTAAACTTTCGCGTTCGGTTAATTCCTTTTGTTCTTCTGCTGTCAGCGGTTTTTCCTCTGGCAACTCAATATTGTACCGATTTGCAAGCCATTTTAAAGCTTCGGGATAACTAAATTGTTCTTGCTCCATCAAGAACGAGACAACAGTACCTCCTTTTCCGCTCGAAAAGCATTTAAAAATTTGCTTCGCTGGACTCACCATAAAAGATGGTGACTTTTCATCCGTAAATGGGCTAAGACCTTTGAGGTTTGAACCAGCCCGTTTTAAATTTACATAATCACCAATAACCTCCTCAATACGAGCAGTATTTATTATTTCATCAATTATATGAGCGGGAATTCTTGCCATGTATTAATTTTCAGGATAACCGAAATACTCCTCTTTAATCAATGTTCCTGTTTCGTCGTAGAATCGCCATTCACCAACTCTTTCGTCCATCATGTATTCGCCTACATAGTGCACAGCTCCATTCGGGTGGCGAACTACAATGTGGCCATCTTTTTTATCATTAGTGTAAACAGTTACAGATAATTCAACACCATTAGGACTATAAGCTTTCCAGATTCCTATTCTTTGACCATCTTCATTTTCTCTTCCTCGAACTTTCATTTGTTTGTGTCCAGGATACCACTCTGTGTAAGTACCATCTTTTCGCTCAATTAAAGGACGAGAAACCTCTTCTTTTACCTCCTCTACTTGTTCTTCTGCTTGATTGGAACAGCTAAAAAGAAAAAATAAACTTGCTGTCAAAATAAACAACCTCCTCATGAATGAATAGTTTTAAAAATTCAGAGGTAAAGATACAAACTTTCTATCGGTTGATAAATATATATTGGTGTACTATCTTATAAAGTCCAACTTAATCCCAACGAGAATGGTGTATATTGCGGACCTTTGTTTCTTTCAAACAGATAGTTAAGTCCGTAGTTTGCAAAAACGCTGAAATCAGAGAAGCCTATTCTTACGCCAGCATCTAGCAGAAATGGATTAATATGATAGTGACCTCTGTTTCTCTCACGAACTTTTTGACCATTTATTTCATACCGTTGTTTTATTCTTGAACCTATTCTGTAGTTTAACACCGCTCCAGCTGATATGCGAATACTATTATGTGGATTTTTTCCAGGTACTAATGTAAAGAATAGCGGTGCCGATAAATAGGTTATATTCATAAAATTTTTATCGAAAGAATTTATTGAATCAACAACAGGAAAAACTTCTGTGTCATTAAACTTGAGCGTAGTGTTTCTATTTTTAAAGGCATAGCGGTTAAATCTCAACCCAAGTCCTGTTGTTACTCTAAATTTTTCACCAATCAATCCTGTATGGTATTCAGCAAAATTTAGATTTAAAATAAAACTTCGTCCGTAGTTCAGTTCCATATGAATATTATTTGGGTCATTATTTATTCCAAAATCGTCATCCATGAAATAACCGTTAACACCAAAGTCTAAGCCTTGCCAAAAATTTAAATTGCTGTAAGAGTTCCTTCTTCGTTTAACTTCAAGCTGAGACGAGCCATCATCATCTATTTTGATGGTTATTTCTCTATTCATTGTTTTAATGCGAATAGTGTCTCTTTTTTCTTCTTCTTGTGCACTAATAAAACCAAAACCACAAACAACAAGGACGGAAAGTATTACATTTTTCATTTCAAATAAATTATATGTTACGAAGCTTTGAAACTTCACTGTTTTCTGTAGGACGATTGAACAGTAAAAATGTTACAAGACGTTATATCTGAAATGTATGATTTTTTATTCTCCATTATTTTGATGAATGAAGCTTAAAATTTCTTTGAAAATCAAATAGGATTAAATTCATAATTTGCAATTTTGTAACATGGATATATTAAACTTCATTTTTCAACTCGGTGTTGTATTTGCTATATTTAGCTTTCTATGGTTTTTAATTCACCTTGGAATATTAATATTAACTGGTAATCGCAGAAAATCTATTGGAGAAACATATTTAATCAAGTTTGTTCGTTATTTCTTTTTAGTGGATGTTACGGTACTATTTTGTTATGGACTGAATGACTACTCCTTGGCGCTTGATAAAACAGTTATTGCTGGACTTGTTTTGTTTACTTACTTTTTAGGGAAATTACAAAATGCGCAATTGAGAACAAATTTATTTTCTATTAAGGCGAATGCAGGTTTTGAATTTGTAAATAACATGAAACCTGTGTTTAATTTTAAAGCAGAATCGTTAGTTATTGGTGCCTCGATAGCATTGTTTGTTTTTCTGATTTTTTATCCTGAATATTCAGAAAACCCTATTAGTACTTGGTTTTACGAAAGTATAGTTGACATAGAGGATACTCCCGTTTTTGGATTTATTTTTAAAGTTATTGGATTCTTTTTCATGTTATCTATTATTTTAAAAGTTGTAAACAGTGTAATGACTTTAATTGTAGGTAAAAGTCTCAATCAACAAAATGATGATAATTCGGATGATGATTATGATAACTATGAAGAGGTAAAGTAATTCAAATAACCATTAATGATTCCAAATTTTCATCTGGTTTGTGTTTAACCTTCGTTTTTTAAATAACGTGATTGAATGAGGTATCGGATTGAAAAGTATAGCGCTATTCCAATACTTGTAGCGGCAAAAATCCACTTTACAAGCGTAAATCCACCAGCAAGAGAAGCGAAAAAATCGTATCTATTTGGTAAAAGTCTTATCAATGTTAAAACACTTATGTTTTCTAAGACATCAAAAATAAGTATGCCAAAAGGTAGAAGGCTTAACACTGCTTTTTGAGATAAACGGAACGTGAAAAAAGCTAAAAATAAACTATAAGCAATAGGGTATAAAAAGTCCAACATTATGATTCCTCTTGAGTAGGCTTCTAATTCCTCTTGATTATATTTATCCAATAAGTCGTAAAACGTATTTGCTGAATAAAATAAGTGCGTGTCAGGCACCCCGTGTTCTAACGCCCCAAAATATCTTGCAAAATAAAGGTTAATAAAAAGAGTCAAAATAAAGAGAATGAGTGTGTTTTTGAATGTGGCAAATTTTATTAATTGGTTTTTGAACTTCATTCAAGTTTCATTTTTAATGTTGATGGTAATCAGAGAACAGCGCCAAAATAAGTTAGATTTAGGATTTGTTCAATGATTTCAAACATGTGTTTTTTGTTGCCATAAATATAGTCTTAAACCTACAATAATAAACGAATAAAAAGTCAAGAAAATAAAGTTAAACAAAATTTACAGTCAAAAAGTTATGCAATATCAGTATTTTCCCAAAAGAAATAACGAAAGCAATCTAGGCTATAAATAATTTTCACAACTGTTTGCAATCAAACTACTAACATTGCGAGGCTGATAACTCTACTTCAGGTACTTTAATTTGTTCCCAAATAACATTTAATTTTATAGCGAAAAAGAAATTTTATGCGTTTAAAACAACCCATAACACTGAAAGAACTTGCAAAGCTAATCGGCTGTTCATTTAAAGGAAATGAAAACCATTTAATTACTGGCTTAAATGAGATTCATAGGGTAGAGGAAGGTGATTTGGTTTTTGTTGATCATCCGAAATATTATGACAAGGCTTTGAACAGTGCCGCAACAACGATTCTAATTGACAAAGTGGTTGAATTTCCTGAAGGAAAAGCTATTCTTATCAGTGAACATCCTTTTGACGATTACAATAAACTCACAAAACATTTTGCTCCGTTTAGACCAATTGCTAAAGCAATAGGTGACAATACAGAAATTCATGATTCAGCAGTAATTTACCCTAATGTCACTATTGGGAATGATGTAAAGATTGGCGCCAATGTTGTTCTTTATCCCGGTGTCGTATTAATGGACAGAACAATCGTAGAAGATAATGTAGTAATAGGTCCAAATTCTGTAATAGGTCACTCTGCATTTTATTACAAAAAGAAAGAAGAATCTTATGAAAGAATGCATTCTTGCGGAGGAGTATTAATTAAGAAAAATGCAGAATTAGGCGCATCTTGCACAATTGATGCAGGCGTTTCTCATTGGACAATAATAGGGGAGGGGTCTAAATTAGATAATCAAGTGCATATTGGTCATGATACGGTTATTGGTAAAAACTGTTTGTTGGCAGCGAATGTTGGCATAGCTGGATGCACCGAATTAAAAGATAATGTGGTATTTTGGGGGCAAGTTGGATGTACTAGCGATGTCGTAATTGGAGAAAATGTCGTTGTTATGGCACAATCAGGTATTTCTAAGAGTTTACCCGCTAATAAAACTTACTTTGGAAGTCCCGCCAAAGATGTTCGACTCATGTATAGAGAAATGGCTGCACTTCGCAAACTACCTGAAATTTTAGAGAATCTATAGGATAAATGAAAGAAGCAATTATTCAAGAGTTAGAGAAAAAATTAGCAATTAAAGACTTTAAGCTTAATTCGCTCTTGGAAATTACCAATAGTATAAATACCAATCAGTCTATTGACCAGTTGCTTCGGATTTATGAGTTTATTCTAAAAGAGCAGCTTGGGTTTACCAAATTTATTCTTTTTCTCAAACAAGAAGAATGGCAACTTTTGCTCAAAACAGGATTCAAAGGTAGAGCGAGGGAACTTCAAGTTGAAAGAGACTTATATCGTTTTCAAGATATTACTGTAATAGAATCTTCACCTTCCGATTTATTGAATGAATTTGATGTTGTTATTCCGATAAAACACAAAGAAAAACCATTAGCATTTTTGCTTATTCAAGGAATTGAAGAGGAGGAAAGTAAAACGAAAAATCACGGTGCAATTTCTAATTTATCTTTTATTCAAACGCTTACTAATATTATAGTTGTAGCTATTGAAAATAAACGAATGGCGAAGCTTTCTATCAAGCAAGAGCGGATTAAAAAAGAGTTAGAAGTCGCCTCAGAAATGCAAAAGTTATTATTTCCACAAGACCTGCCTTCTGATAAACGAATTGACTTAGCAGCAACCTATATTGCACGGCATGAAGTCGGTGGTGATTATTACGATTTTATTCCGTTGAATGAACATGAGTTTATTATTTGCATTGCCGATGTTTCAGGTAAAGGTATAAGTGCAGCATTACTTATGGCAAACTTTCAGGCAACGATTAGAACGTTGCTCAATTTCCAACGGCTTGAACTTGAGTTTCTGATTGAAGAACTCAATAAAAAAGTAATGAGTTCGGCTAAAGGAGAAAAGTTTATAACCTTTTTTGTTGCGCTGTATAATTCGAAAACTCGAAAACTCAAGTATATCAACGCTGGTCACAATTACCCTATTCTAACGAATGGAAAAACAGCACAATTTTTGAATAAAGGGTGCATTGGTTTGGGAATGTTAGATGAAATTCCATTTATAGAGCCAGATGAATTGACGGTTCCAACCAATTCAACATTAGTGCTTTACACAGATGGGGTTGTTGAGCTTCAAAATAAAGAAGGAGAGTACTTTGAAACTGATCGTCTAATAAAATTGGTTCATTCATTCTACCCACTTAAAATGGAGGATATGAATAATCTGATTTTTTCGAAATTAGACGAATGGCGTGGCGAGCAAAACCTTGTTGATGATACTGCAATTTTCAGTTGTAGGATTTTTTAAAACTATGAAGAAAAATACCCCTAAACCTTCGCTAATTTAAATTCTGATGTAACATGGAATGTAATATCTGGATAATCTCTTTCCGCTGCTTGAAGAAGAAAAGCAGTCTCTGCTAAGAAAACTAAGTTTCCATCTTTATCCTTCGCGATGTTTCCAGTTTTTGCTTTTAAAAATTCCTGTAATTGTTGTTGATTGTCTGAAGTTATCCAACACGCCTTATGGTAAGCCATCGGAGTGAAAGAACATTTTGCACCATATTCATGAGTCAATCGGTAAAGAATAACATCAAACTGAAGTTGACCAACTGTACCAACAATTTTTCTGCTACCAGGTTCTTGAAAAAATAATTGTGCAACCCCTTCATCTATAAGCTGACGAATACCTTTGTCCAGCTGTTTAGACTTCATCGGGTCATCGTTGCGTAATTCCTGAAAAATCTCTGGAGAAAAAGAAGGTATTCCTGTAAACTGAAAATCTAGTCCTCCAGATAGCGTATCTCCAATTTTGAAATTTCCCGTATCGTATAAACCAATTACATCTCCCGGAAATGCTTCATCTATGACACTCTTGTCATTCGCCATAAAGGATGTTGGGTTAGGAAATTTCATTTTCTTTCCAAGACGAACATGCTTGTAGAAGGTGTTTCGTTCAAATTTTCCTGAAACTATCCGTAAAAACGCAATTCTATCTCTATGATTTGGATCTAAATTTGCATGAATTTTAAATACAAAACCTGCAAATTTTGAATCATTTGGCTCGATAAATTTCAAATCGGTATTTCGCCCTCGCGGAGATGGTGAAATTTCAATAAATGCATCGAGCAACTCCTTAACCCCAAAGTTATTTACCGCACTGCCAAAGAAAACTGGCGCAACTTGACCATCTAAATAAGTTTGTCTATCAAAGGTGTCGTAAACTCCTTCTATTAGTTCTAATTCTTCTCTCAATTCATTAGCAAATTTTTCACCAACAATTTCGTCTAATCTAGGATCGTTTACATCAGTTAATTTTACTAGTTCCTCACTTATTTTTGTTTTATTTGCTTGAAATAAACTAAGTGTGTTTTCATAAATATTGTAAACTCCTTTAAATTCATCACCCTCTCCAATTGGCCAAGCTAAAGGACAAACCTTTATACCAAGTTTTTCTTCTATTTCATCCAATAAATCAAACGGATCTTTACCGTATCTATCCATCTTGTTAACGAAAACAATAACTGGCGTATCACGCATACGACAAACTTCCATTAATTTTTCTGTTTGACTTTCAACACCATTCGCAGAGTCAATAACTAAGATAACACTATCAACAGCGGTAAGGGTTCGGTAAGTATCCTCGGCAAAATCCTTGTGTCCAGGAGTATCGAGAATGTTGACTTTTTTTCCTTTGTAATCAAAAGCCATTACCGAGGTGGCAACAGAAATCCCTCGTTGTTTTTCGATTTCCATAAAGTCAGAAGTAGCTGTTTTTTTTATTTTATTATTCTTCACAGCTCCAGCAGTCTGAATAGCACCACCAAACAAAAGTAACTTTTCAGTTAATGTTGTTTTTCCCGCATCAGGGTGAGAAATAATACCAAATGTCCTGCGCTTTTCTATTTCAGCCTGTTCTTTCATACTGACATTACAAATTAAAGTATGTTAAATTCCAAATAAGGGTTGCAAAGGTAAATACAAATTATTATCCTTGCACTCAATATGTGGTTTTATTCCTTTCTATCCTTATTTATTGCAACATCAATTTCGCTTTTTAGTCCTAAAGAGTTCAATTCACTGTCGATTAAAAGTGCATCAAATGAAAATACAATTTCTTTAAAAGAGCGAAATAATGTAATCATTTCGAAAAAATATGAAGAATTAGGTTTTTCAGACTTGTCTTTTGAAGCCTTTAAAGAAGCATATATAGGTTACAACTATTTGCTTTTAAATCATAAGCTAGCGAATAGTCGCTATCTAACAGTGATAGACTTTGGTATGCCTTCAAATAAGAAAAGACTTTATCTGATTGATTTGGAGAATATGGAAGTGGTGCACCAAACATATTGTGCTCATGGAAGAAATACTGGAAAACTGCATGCAACCGATTTTTCAAATAAAGAAGGAAGCTATAAAAGCAGTTTAGGTTTCTACATTACTAAAAACACCTACAAAGGAAAGTTTGATTTAGGTCTTCGATTAGAGGGGGTGGAGAAATTTAATTGTAATGCAATGAAGCGAGCAATCGTTATGCATGGCGCTGAATATGCCACAGAGGCGTTTCTTCAGAAAAACAATGGCGTACTTGGAAGAAGTCTTGGTTGTCCTGCGTTACCAATGGAAGAAGCTCCCGAAGTTATTCATCGCATAAAAGACGGAAGCTGCATGTACATTTATCATCCAAAGAATAATTACAGAGCGAGTTCAGCATTATTAAAGGACGATAGTATAAATTTAGAGCAGCATATCTAGAAAGTCAATTTTAGTCAGTCTAAATTCTTAAGAAACCAATTATTTTATCGCCAATTCAAGCATCTTCTTTTCTCCAATAAATCCCTCTAGTTTATCACCTATTTGGACAGGCCCTACACCTTCAGGTGTGCCTGTGAATAATAGGTCTCCTATTTTTAGTGTCATAAATTGAGAAACATAGGCAATGAGTTCATCGATATTGAAAATCATATCTTTAATGGAGCCATATTGAACTTGATTTCCATTCTTCGATAGCGAAAACGTTAGGCTATTCATATCGAGTGCTTCTTTTTTCAGGAATTCTTCGGAGATAGGAGCACTGTGTTCGAACGCCTTAGCTATTTCCCACGGATGTCCTTTCTCTTTACATTTTTGTTGTAAATCGCGGGCGGTAAAATCAATTCCTAAACCAATCTCTTTATAGTATTCATGTGCAAATTTTGTAGAAATGTTTTTCCCTAGCTTGCATATTCTAACAACTAGTTCACATTCATAATGCAAATCATTAGTAAAGTTAGGATAAAAAAATGGGTTTCTCTTTGGTAACAAAGCAGTATCTGGTTTTAAGAAAAACATTGGTTTTTCAGGTAAAGTAGCGTTCATTTCTTTTGCATGATTCGCATAATTTCTACCGATACAAATAATCTTCATACTTGTTTTATTGTTTTCCGAATTTTCTCTTTAGCGCCTCTAAGTCTTGCTCTGTAATCGCTTGTTTTTTTCCTTGATTTTTATTGTAAGGTTTATGTGGTGTTTCCTTTTCCGCATTTAAAGCCTTTATTCTTTGCATTTCTTTACGAAGCATTTCCTTGGTGTAAAGTGGGAAATTAGCATCTAACATCCAGCCGTAGTAACCAGGCTCTTCTTTTGCAACTTTTGCGACGGTTTTACCTTTGTGCTTTCCGAAATTATAGATGACTTCTCCTTCGTTGTTTTTAGCAAGTCGTCCAGCAAAATCAACCAGCTTGTTTTTTGACTGATTGGAAAATTCAGCTAGTGCTTTAGTTTCCCTTTCCAAGTCTGTATATCTGTTTAATTGTGCGAATAAAATTTCTGCGGTCGCTTGAGTGTCATCAAGAGCACTATGCGCATTTTCTAATGTTTTATTACAATAAAATAGATATGCTGCTTCTAAAGTTCTTTGCTCTTTTTTGTGAAAGATATTTTGAACATCGATAAAATTTCTATCACTTAACTCAAATTTGACCCCAGCTCTAAGTAACTCTTCTGCAAGTAAAGGGATGTCAAATTTATTGGAGTTATAGCCTGCTAAGTCTGAATTTCCAATAAAATCTACAATTTCTTTGGCAATTTCATTGAACATGGGTTTATCCGCTAAGTCTTTCATTGAAATTCCATGAATCTTTTGACTTTCTTCCGAAATCTCTATGCTAGGTTTAACGCGATAATTCAACGATTCCTTTTCACCATTAGGGTGGTATTTTATAAGACCTATTTCTATTATTTGATCGTTAGTAATATCCAACCCGGTAGTTTCTAGGTCAAAAAAAACGATAGGTTTATCTGTATTTATGTTCATGATATCAAAGATAAAAAAAGCGAGAAGTACTTCTCGCTTTTTTAAAGTTTAAATGGTTAATTTACTTTTTAGTGTTCATAATCCAAGCAGACTTATTTTCACCAGATTTATATTTTTCTAATTCAGCTTTACATTCTTCAAGCGAGTTTGATTCAGCAACAACCACCATATTTCTTCCATCTTGCTTACCGTATATTTTTGCTCCATCATAACCTTTCTTTTGAAGTGATTTAACTAGTTTTTCAGCATATTCCTTACGTTTGAAAACTCCAACAACAAGTAAATAGGTGTATTCGCTTTCTACAATTGAACCAGAAGTAAATTTATCGCCAGCTTTGTCCATTACTTTAACCGCTGTTTTTGATTCAATTTTTGTTGTTTCTCCTTTAAATTCGTCGTCTTTAGACTTTAAAACAGTTACATCTTGGTTTACTGTATTTACCCCTGCAAGAGAGACTCTAACATACTGATATGGCATGAATTTTTCAGGGTTGTTTTTATCTTTCGAAGAAAAGCGAGGACCGTCTATTTTAGTTTTGTTTACTTTAATCGTTACTTTATTTCTGCTATCGTTAAAGTGCTCTTCTAGGAGTTCTTTCATACTATTTGCTCGAAGTTCGGCAAGACGCTCATTTCCCCCTTCTTTTTTGGTAGGTACTCTAGAAGCAGAAGCGGTAATTTCTAAAACAACTTCTGTTCTACCAAGTGAAGCTTGCTTTTCTACTGCACTTATAAACTCTTTAAAGGCTCCTTCATTCTTATTAAGCTCTCTGTTGTTATATCCAAAAAAGTGAGTTAATTCAAGCGCATCAAAAGAAGATATTACATTACTGGGGTCAACTACACTTAACATTTCTCCATCTTTGTCAAATACAATATTTCTGAAGATTTCTTCGTAATTATCTTCGCAAGTAGTATTGATTAAATCAGTATGGAATACATTATTTCCATTGTCTGAATGAAATGTAACTTCATATTCTTCGCACAAGCGTAAAGTACTTAAATAGGTACCGTCTGATATTCTTGGTGAGTATGTTTGAACAAATGGCTGATCACAACTAATACATTTTACAGTGAAAGCTACGTCTTCTGGAACGGACGAACCATCAATTGTTTCAATTTCACCTTTCAATACGGCAATGTCAGTTAAACCAAATTTATTGTTGTGTACTTCGTAAATGTCTGTGTTTCCGAATCCGTCTTTTCTAAAAGAAGAGTAGTAGCCAACGAAACCATCTGATGTTGTTGTATAATATATATCATCACCAGTGGTATTTAGAGGATAACCTAAGTTTAACGGTTCGCTCCACAACCCGTCACTTTGTAGCGTTGTTACAAAAACATCAAATCCACCCATACTTTTTTCACCGTTACTAGAGAAATATAACGTCTTTGTATCAATTGCTAAGAAAGGCGCATCTTCGTCATGTTCGGTATTGATTTGAGGACCTAAATTTTGTGGTTCACTCCAATTGCCTTCATCGTCCATATGCATTATATATAGGTCTCGTCCACCATATCCGCCGTCACGGTCAGAACAGAAAATTACCGTTCTACCATCCGGGGAAAATGTTAAATGTGTTTCCCAAGCATCTGTGTTAAGCCCTGGAATGTCCAAAGGGGCGGGGTCTTGATACTTACCTTCTGAATATTCCGAAAGTAATATATCACCATTTCCTATTGTTCCATCATACACATAAATTTTCCTTCCATCAATGGAAACAGATACAGTTGCATCATTATTATCAGGTTGACAGAAATCTAATAAAACGGGCGGTTCCCAATTCCCATCGTTATCCTTGTATGAAGCATAAACATCCTCTGCAAAATAATTTGTTTCTGGGTCTCTGTATTGGAGGTTGGATTCATCTGACCTCAATCTACGCGTAGTAAAATAGAGTGCAGTACCATCCGCAGAAATAATTGGTGCATATTCAGGTGTCGCTTGATTAATAACTGGCCCAACGTTTTTGATAATATATCGTTCATCATGTTCAAGCAAATCTTTAGCAACTTGACATTGTTTTAGACCATGTTTTGCTTTTTGAATTAATTCAACATCTGCACCTAAACTTTCTGAATATTGTTTGTAATATTCCTCAGCGCTATCTAAGTCTTTACTCAAATGGTAGATTCTAGCAAGATAAAAAAGCACTTCTAGAGGAGCACCTGTCTCTCTGTGTGAGTAAAAATTATAATCACTTGCTAAGTCATTTTCTACAAGTTTGAAGTATGGTTTGGCCTTGAGAACATCCACAGAAGATCTATATAGAGCAAAACCTTTTCTATAATTATAATTAGGGTTGTCTGGCGCAAGAGATAATAACTTATCCGCAACCATTATAGACTGCAAAAAATAACCTTCCTCCAAAAGCTCAGTATTTTTTTGGACGAGCTTTTTTTCAGAAGCCTTTTCCATAAAGGATTCAATTTCTTTATTGGAGTACTGACCAACTAACGTTAACCCTAAGAGTAGCGATAACGATAAAGCGATAAATTTATTTTTCATGCAACTAATTTATACAAACTTGTCAAAAAAATCATAAAAGTTTGTAAAAAAATTGCATTTATTTTAAATTTTGGTATTTATATCAAAAGCTTCAAGGTAATCAGCCACTCGTTTAACGAAGCTACCACCTAGGGCTCCATCAACTACTCTGTGGTCATAAGAATGGGATAAGAACATTTTATAACGTATTCCTATAAAGTCCCCATCTGGAGTTTCTACAACCGCAGGAACCTTTCGAATTGCACCAAGAGCAAGTATCGCTACTTGTGGTTGATTAATGATAGGAGTTCCCATTACGTTTCCAAAAGTTCCAACATTAGTTATTGTGTAAGTACCTCCTTGAATATCTTCTGGAGATAGTTTGTTGTCTCTTGCATTATTAGCTAACGAGTTTACTTCTTTAGCAAGACCAACTAAATTATATCTATCAGCTTGCTTTATAACTGGGACAATTAAATTACCAGATGGAAGGGCCGTAGCCATACCAATGTTAATATCCTTTCTTTTAATGATTTTATCACCATCAACACAGATATTTATATTTGGGAAGTCTTTAATCGCTTTTGCTACTGCTTCTACGAATATAGGAGTGAATGTAAAATTCTCACCTTCTTTTTTCTTAAATTCATTTTTGATTTTATTACGCCAGTTCCAAATATTTGTAACATCAGCTTCAACGAAAGAAGTAACGTGCGGGCTAACATGCTTTGACATAACCATGTGATCAGCAATAAGCTTACGCATTCTATCCATTTCGATGATTTCGTCACCTGGCATTGCAGGAATACTTGGTGTTTTGAAAGATAAACTAACATTTCCTCCACCACTTGGGGTCGCTTGTTTCGATACAGGAGCTGCCTTTTCATTATGTTGAGAAGCTTGAACTGCTGCAACAGGCGCAGAGGTTCTGTTTTCTACGTAATCTAATATGTCTTTTTTTGTAACTCTACCATTTTGACCAGAACCTGAAATAGTTTCTAATTCACTCATTGAAATACCTTCTTTTTCAGCGATACTTCTTACAAGTGGAGAGTAGAACTTTCCTGTTGGTCCAGTTTTTCCAATGGTATCTGTTGAAGAAGCAGCTGATACCGATTCTACAGCTGCAGTAACAGTTTTCTCTACTTCTACAACTGCCTCCGCTACTGGAGTATTATTGTTAGTTGGTGCGGCACCATCGGAAGAAATAATAGCAATTACATCACCTACTTGTGCTACTTGGTCTTTTTCAAATAAAATCTTCACTAATACACCCTCCGCTTCAGATGGAAGTTCATTATCAACTTTGTCTGTAGCCACTTCAACTAATGGTTCGTCCAACTCTACGGTATCCCCAACATTTTTTAACCAGTTTGTTATAGTTGCTTCTGTTACACTTTCTCCCATTTTAGGAAGGCGAATCTCTACTTGTGACATGATAATATCTGTTTTTTGACTTAAAAGTGGTGCAAAAGTAAATGAAAAAAGACTTTTATGCAATCAATTTTTGTGAATTATTGTTCATATTTATGCATTGGGTTTTTAATATAGTTTATATCATTTTTAAAATTCACCTATGATGTGATCTAGTTTCAAACAAGTTTCATTGATTTCATGAACTGTATTTATTGAGTTGTTGAACTAATTCTTTTAATTAATTTTACAAAAAATTAAGACTATTAAAAACATAACTTTTTGAATTATGCAAGTCCATTTATCACGAGAAAATAAGCAACTATTACTATCTGCTGTTAATGCATCTGCTGCAAAAGTTTTTATAGATGGACCTTTAGAACTAGGCGGTATAAATGGTGGTTTGAGACCAATGGAATTACTCATAACCTCTTTAGCCTCTTGCAGCGCTTTTGATATACTTTTAATTTTACAAAAGCAGAAACAGAATGTAGAAGACTTTTCCATTTTAGTCGATGGAGTCAGAGAAAAGAAGCAGTTTAATTCACCCTTCAAATCCATTGAAATGACCTTTAGCTTTAAAGGAGAGTTGGATATTAAAAAAGTAGAGAGAGCTGTTGAACTTTCAGTTGAGAAATATTGTTCTGTTAAAGCGTCATTACATCCAGACATTAATATTAAATACTCTTTTAAAATAAATGAATACTAACGCATCCTATTTTTTTAAAAAATATTCAGAAACTCAAAAATTAGTTTCAAGAAAGAAAGTTGGAAATTGGATTAAAAATGTTTTTGACCTTCTATTTCCTGTTGATTTGGATCAGCATTTTAATTCAGAAGAAGATTTTATTCGCCATTTTGGTTCTTTAAAAGCGGAATTAAATTCTATTTTATCTACCATAAATCATCATGATATTGATAAAACTGTTGAAACCTTTTTTGATGAACTACCTGCAATAAGTCAGGTTCTTGAAACAGATATTGTGTCAATTTACATGGGTGACCCTGCAGCTCAAAGTGAGGCAGAAGTTGTAAGATGTTACCCCGGTGTTTTTGCTATTGCTGCTTACAGAATAGCACACAAGTTGCATCATTTGAACGTAAAGGTAATACCCAGAATGATAACAGAGTACGCCCATAGTAAAACTGGAATTGATATTCATCCTCAGGCACAGATAGACAAACACTTTTTTATAGACCATGGCACAGGAGTAGTGATTGGAGCAACGGCCATAATTGGAAAAAATGTAAAAATTTATCAAGGAGTCACGCTTGGGGGATTAAGTGTCCGAAAAGAAGATGCTACAATTAAAAGACATCCGACCATTGAAGATAATGTTGTAATATATGCAGGTGCAACCATATTAGGAGGAAAAACTGTAATTGGTCATAATTCAATTATTGGAGGAAATACATTCATCACGAAAAGTGTTCCTCCAAACTCAAAAGTTTATTATTCACAAAATAATGAAGTTGTAAAATGAAACTATTTAATACGATTGGAAATACTCCATTAGTCGAATTGAGGTATTCAAGTCCTAATCCAAGAGTTAAAATTTACGGTAAACTTGAAGGTAATAATCCTGCGGGAAGTGTGAAAGATAGACCTGCTTTTAATATGCTTAAAATGGCACTTGAAAGAGGTGAAATTGAAGAGGGAGGAACAATTATTGAAGCAACAAGTGGAAATACGGGGATTGCATTAGCGATGTGTGCTAGACTTCTTGGATTGAAGATTGTTTTGGTGATGCCAGATAATTCCACAGAAGAAAGAAAACAAACCATGAAAGCTTATGGTGCGGAATTAATCTTAACCCCCGCTGAGAAAACGATAGAATACTCTAGAGTTCTGGCTAAAGAGCTAGCTCAGAAGAACAATTATTTATTACTTAATCAATTTGATAATCAGGATAACTGGAAGGCTCATTATTTGACAACTGGTCCTGAAATATGGGAGCAAACGGCTGGGCAAATTTCTCATTTTGTTTCAGCTATGGGGACTACAGGAACAATCATGGGGGTTTCATCATTTTTAAAAGAAAAAAATCCTTTGATTCAGATAATCGGTGCTCAACCTAGCGAAGGGTCAAGTATTCCTGGAATTCGGAGATGGAGTGAAGAATTGTTGCCTGCTATTTATGACCCTTCGAAGGTGGATGAGCTGCGCAATATTTCAGAAGTTGAAGCCAAAGAAGGAGCTAGAAACTTGGCTTTAATAGAAGGTGTTTTCGCTGGTGTTAGCGCTGGAGGAGCTTATGCCTTGGCAATAAAATTAGCGCAAGAGATTAAAGAAGGGGTAATTGTATTTATTGTTTGTGATCGTGGTGATAGGTATTTATCTATGGATTTATTTTGATTTAATTTTATTCTGACTAAAAATATTGTAAATCAATTTGTTATTTCAGTTTTTAGAATTTAACCTAGTCTTATTTTTATTTAGAATAATTCTAAAATACCTAAAATTAGGTATTGCTTAAAACTCGCTTTGGATTTAATTTTGCCGAAAAATTTTTCAAAATGAGAACAGTTTTGCCTTTTCAGAATTTATCACGTCTTTCTTTAGCGTTTTTATTCCTAGTTGTTTCAGCTTTAACTTTTGCACAGGAAGGTTTCCGAGCTGAAGTTGTAACGTCAGAAGGAGATCCGGTAATGGGAGCGTTAGTATCAGAAATAAATGGTAAATGGAATGGAATTACGGACGAGAATGGCTACGCTACCATACGAGATGTAAAGCCTGGTACATATATTGTTTCGGTAAAAGCTGAAGGTTTTGAGGAGGTAGTAAAGCAAATTTTAACAAAGTCTATTGCAGCACCTGAGATTCATTTTGTTCTTTCATTTGAAGTAATGAGCATGCCACAAATTGATGTAGTTGAATCTAGAAATGGTCTTTTTAAAAATACTCCTGGTTCGATTTCTGTATTAGATGCCAAAACATTAAATAACATTAATCCAGTTTCAGGAAATGAGGCGTTTAGGCAAATCCCTGGTGTTCATGCAGTTGATGAAGAAGGAATGGGAATGCGTGTGAACATTGGTATTAGAGGACTTGACCCTGATAGAAGCAGAAGTGTATTGATTTTGGAAGACGGAGTACCTATTGCTCTTGGTCCATATGGCGAGCCAGAGATGTACTATACTCCGGCTATTGAAAGAATGGACGGAATAGAAGTGTTAAAAGGAAGTGGTTCTATTTTGCATGGGCCTCAAACGATTGGAGGTGTTGTAAATTACGTTACTAAAGCACCGCCAACCAAAGAGATGATCTCTGCAAACCTCAGAACTGGTTCAGGAGGACTGAAGAGCGGTATGCTTAGTTATGGAAACACTTTCGAAAATACAGGTGTTCGCCTTGATGTTTTTCACAAACGAGCTGATAGTATTGGTGTCTCAGAATTTCAATTAACGGATGTAACTGGAAAATTACGTTTCAAAACTGGTGTACGTTCCACTGTTGGTGTAAAGTTTAGTTTTTATGATGAGGTGTCTAACTCTACTTATGTAGGTATGTCCCAATCAATGTATGAAATGGGAGGTATGGATTTCGCTCGAATTGCTCCAGATGACGAATTAAAAGTTCGAAGAGCGGCTTTGAGCGCAACACACAACTTTTTATTTACTCCGAACACAAAACTTAAAACTACAGTCTTTGCTAATACAACCTCAAGAAATTGGAGGAGACAAGATTTCGAGTACAATGAGTTAGATTCGAATGGAATGGTTTCAAATTATCCAGTTGATTTTACTGGAGTTATCTGGGGAGATACTACGATTGCCGATGGGGCTATAATGATGCGCAATGCTACAGGTAACAGAAATCGACAATTTGAAGTAGCTGGAGCACAGACGAATTTGATTCACAATTATAAAATAGGTGAACGTGACAATCATTTTACAGTAGGAGCAAGAGTTTTATACGAAAGAGTTTTTGAACAACGTGTAAACGGAACAAATCCTAAACTTTCTTCAGGAGATTTGAGAAATGAAGAGGTTAGAACTGGTCTAGGTTCGAGCTTTTTTGCACACAATCAATTTAAAATTACTAATCGATTTTCTGTTACAGCAGGTATTAGAACTGAAATTTTTGATTTTGAAAGAGATATATTTAGAGATAAATTCAAAGACACTTCAATTGTAAATACTTCAAGGGTAACGGAGGTGATACCAGGTGCTGGATTTAACTATACTTTGTTCGACAATACAGTACTATTTGGCGGTATGCATAGAGGTTTTGCTCCTCCAAGGGTGAAGGATGCAATTGCTAGCGATGGAGAAGACCTTGAGTTAGACGCTGAGCTTAGCTGGAACTATGAATTGGGGTACAGAACACAAATTGCAAGAGGTGTGAATATCGAAATGACTGGTTTCTACATGGATTTCTCCAATCAAGTAATTCCGGTGTCTCAATCTTCTGGGGGTGCTGGAACAGGTTTAGTTAACGGTGGAAGAACAGTTCATGCAGGTGTGGAAACATCATTCTCATTTGCCATTCACGATTTTATAAACATGAAAAAAGAAAAACTTTTTGTAGATGTTAATTATACTTATGTCCATGCTGAATTTTCTGAAGACCGCTTTGTAGATCAAGATATGAATGTAAGAGGTAATCGCACACCGTATGCACCGGAACACTTATTTAATGGAGGACTAACGTATGAATCTCGTCATGGATTTGGCGCACGAATTTCTTGGAGTCACGTTTCAGAACAATTCACTGATATCGCTAATTCTATTGAAGCTTCCCCTAATGGAAGAGCAGGAAAAATTGATGCGTTTACAGTTTTTGATGCTACTGTAATGTACAATGTGAAGCGTTGGAAAACTTCTTTCACACTTTCTGCTAAGAATTTTACGAATGAAAGATATATTGTTTCAAGAAGACCTCAAGGTATAAGAGTTGGAAATCCTAGATTATATACTATTGGTGTTCGTTGGCAGTTGTAATTTGATAAAATTTTGTACATTCAAATGGGTTCCATTTATTTGAGGAATTCATTTTTCTAGAAAAGATGTTTTCATTTTTGTAATTTTGTAGCTATTCAAAATTGAACATTAATTTTAGGTTTATAAATGAAATCATTTTTTCACCTTACAACTGTAAGTACATTATTTCTTCTTTTTCCGCTTTATTTTTTTAGTCAAGAAATTAGAGTTGTTAATTTTCCACTGGAACATATAAGTTCAAATTCATTTGATATTAGTGAGGTTCGCATCTCTGCAAAAGAGTTTCAAGTCTTTGAAATGGATATTGCTGCTCTAAAAAATGAGCTGATTGAAGTAAATAGAACTTCAGGGGAAAATAATGGATTTATAACACAAATTCAGCTTCCCCATCCTGATGGAGAAACATATTGGTACAATGTCAAAAGGAACACAACAATGTCTCCTGGACTTGAAGAAAAATTTCCTGATATCCAAACGTATGATGCCTATGGAGTTGAAATTCCCGCAAAAGCAAAAATAGACATTACGCACAAAGGTTTTCATGCCATGATTATGCAGCCTAGTGTAAGTACCATTTTTATTGACCCGGCCTTCGAGGACAATGTTTCTCATTACATGGTTTATCATCGTAAAGATTTTTCAACATCAAAGGAATTAGGCTGTCTAACAACAAATGAATTACGAAATGATTCCATTATCAATGACGAGATTATTCCTAAAAATTATGTTTCTTGTGAATTACGCACCTATCGTTTAGCGTTGGCCGCAACGGTTGAATATACTAATTTTCATGGGGGAACTGTGTCTGACGCTATTGCAGGACAAGTTACCACTATGAACAGAGTAAACGGAATTTATGAACGTGATTTGGCTGTTACAATGACCATTATTCCAAATAATGATTTGTTGATTTATTCAGGTGACCCTAATAATGATCCTTTTACAAATGGTGATGCTTTTCAAATGTTACAAGAAAATCAAACAAATACAGATGAAATTATTGGTTCTGCAAATTTTGATATTGGACATGTTTTTGGAACCAATAGTGGTGGAGTAGCTGGATTAGGTGTAATTTGTTTACCAAATCAAAAAGCGAGAGGTGTAACGGGTTCAAATGCTCCAATAAATGACCCGTTTGATGTGGACTATGTGGCGCATGAAATGGGTCATCAGTTTGGAGCAAATCACACCCAAAATAATGGATGCAATCGCAATAATGCAACAGCAATGGAACCAGGAAGTGCAAGTACGATTTTGGGCTATGCTGGAATATGCCAACCGAATGTTCAAGGTAGCAGCGATGACTATTTTCATGGGGTGAGTTTACAAGAAATGGGTAATCGAATATCAGTAACTTCCTGTGAAGCAAAGACAGCACTAACAAATAATCCACCAGTAATTGATAGTACCAATGCGAATGTTTTTATTCCAGCTGGAACACCATTTGCATTGACGGCTTTTGCAAATGATTCAGATGGAGATGTATTAACGTATTGTTGGGAGCAAATGAATAACCAAGTGAGTGTTCAACCTCCTGTGGAGACGGCTTCAGTGGGGCCTAATTTCAGAAGTTTTCTGCCGAGTACAGAACCAACCCGATATTTCCCTAGTTTGGCAAATTTAGTTTCTAATAATTCATTAGCCTTACGTTGGGAAGTGGTTCCTGCAGTCGGTAGAACAATGAATTTCCGAGTTACAGTTCGCGACCAAGCGTTAGGAGTTGCAGGATGTTTAGATTATATGGATGTAACGGTGACAGCTGTTGAAGAGGCAGGCCCATTTGTTGTTCTTTATCCATCGGATCAAGGTATTGTTTGGACTGGCTTTGATGATGAAGTGGTTACTTGGAATGTAGCAAATACAGATGTAGCTCCTATTTATTGTGAAGAGGTGGATATTTTCTTATCTGTGGACGGAGGCCTTAGTTATCCGATTACGTTAGCTTCCAATGTACCAAATACAGGTGCAGCAAATGTTTTGGTTCCGAATTTATCCACCACAACGGCTCGGGTAATGGTGAAAGATTCAAAGGGAACTTTTTTTGATGTATCAGATAATAATTTTGAAATTATAAGACTAACAAATGATTTTATTCTAAGTGTCAATCCAATAGAAACAAAACAAATTTGTTCACCTGAAGAAATTAGTTACACGGTTCACATAGATTCATTGGATGGTTTTAATGCCCCTGTTGAACTAGCAGTAAATGGTCTGCCGGATGGAATTGTTGCGTCGTTTGAAAAACAAACCATCATTCCAGCTGATTCTTCTCAACTTGATTTAACAATTAACGATGAGACTCAGTCGGGAATTTATTTCATTACTATTGAAGCAACAAGCAGCACAGGAACAAAATCAAGAGAAATTGAATTAGTGGTGAATGCTAGTAAACCATCAGCAATTGTTCAACTAACTTCCGCCAAAGCGACTGGAAATGAACCATTAGAATGGGAAGCATCAACAGAAGTAAACGTAAGCTACGATATTCAAATTGCAACGGATAGTGACTTTAACGATATAATTGAAGAGGCGTCATCACTAACTTCCACGACTTATAATCCATTTTTTTTAACTCCAACAAGCAGTTACTATTGGCGAGTTAGAGCTGTCACAGCTTGCGGAACATCACCTTGGACAGCTCCCTATTTTGATGAAGCTGATTTGATTATATACCCGAATCCAACTTCTGATTTTTTGACACTATCTTGGGTAGGGGATGTTACTAAAATTGAAGTTTCTGACGCTACAGGAAAAATAGTGGAACGAAAAAATGTCAAGCAAATGTCAACCACCATATTGGATTTAACGAAATATAGTGCTGGGGTTTATCACATAAGTGTCTTCACAGAAAAAGATAGGTTTGTTTACGATGTGATTAAGTTGTAACCCGTTTTATTTATGAATAATTCGGGTTATAATCATATTTCAATCAAATTTAGTACTTTGGCTTAATAATTAAGAAACGCATTGAGCCAAAACTCTTCAAAATACAGTTTGTTTACAAGCAGTTTTTATGCTTTTACCTTTACTATCAGTATTTTATTGTGGTGGTTCTATCCTGCAGACTTTTCTATTCCAAGTGAAAGCGTGCCGTTGGTTGGACAGGCTTCCAAGGAGAATGTTTTGGTAGGAGCACGGGTAAATCTATTTTACAAAGCTGCGTTTTCGGGAACTATTATTTGGTTAATACTAATTGCCCTATTTCAATACGTTTACCGAAAAAATTTTACTTCTTTGAAGCAATATGCCAATGGTTTATACTTTACAATTCCTGTTTTACCTTATGTTTATTTGGCTATAACTGGTGCTCAAGTTCAGTCTGTTATTGTATTGCTACTCGGAATCAAAGTGATTTTTTTATTGCGAAGTATTTTTAGTAAACACATTAATTTACGACTAAAAGAAAACGCAATTCCCTTCTCTTTTGAAATAACACTGGGCTTTATTTTTTTATTTCATATTGTTACACAGTTCTTTTTCGGACATGTAGTTTGGATTCATGAAAATTCGGTTTTTGTAATGTTGGCGGCATTACTTTTGGTGCAATTCAAATTGTATTTCCTTAGAAAAATAAGCGATGAAAAGTTTAAGAGAATTATTCTTCTGACAGCGGCAGGAGTTCCATTTTTAGTGTTTTTAGCAGTAGAAATTCAAGTATGGAGTTTGGAAAAAGGGTGGGCTGCATTTGGTTTTAAAAAAATCTTTATTTTGCTTCAATTCATCTGGTTTGTTTGTGCTTGGATTGTTGTCAAAAAGAGTCAAATGAACTTTTTTGAAATTTCTAAGAAAGTATTTTTACCCAGCTTGATTTTCGGTTATACACTTCTTGTTTTTTATCAGCCAATTAGTCAACCTATTTATGAATTTTTTGAATTAGCAAATCCCGCAAATGCTGTAATGCGAACGCTTCAATTTGGAGAAATTCCTATGCTTGACTTTATGAGTTCGCACATGTTTTACGAGCAATGGTACGGACTGTTCTATCAATGGGTTTTTGGCGTTAGTAATCAGTTAGATTTTACCATCTATGCTTTTCTAAACTTATACCTTTTCTTTCTTGTCATTTATGTAATTTTAGTAAAGCTTGGATTTAACTTAAAGAGCGCAGGATTATTTATATTCTTCTTTCCGATTTTACATCATGTGTTTTTTGCACCAGTCATCTTTGCATTTTTCGTACTTTTTATGACTATGCGTATTGCTAAAAAACCAACACATAAAAATGTCTTTTATCTTTTTTTGTTACTTTTCGCATTAGTTTTATGGAGAATAGACACCGGAGTTGTAGCCATTTTTACAGCCTTTATTTTTGTTCCCTTGTATTTTTGGGTTTCAAAAGCTTCGATTTCCTTTAAAGCTATTTTAAAAGGATTAGGACTATTTCTAAGTCTTTTAATTGGATTACTACTTATCGCTCTTTCCCTGAGACCTTGGGATAAAATTTGGCAAAATTTCCTTTCGGCTTTACATTATGTGAAAGGTTCACAAGCGCATGGCTACGCAGAAATTTTTGATGGTTCGTATCATCAGTTTTATATTTTTCACACCTTGTTTGTCGCTTTAGCAATTATACTCATTGTATATGCTAGTTATTCAATCAGGCAAAACTCAACGAAAAAAATGCACTTTCAAAACGACAAATGGTTGATTTTTTCCATTTTTTCGTTTATCGTTTTTTTAGCCAATGCACAAAGAGGTTTGGTAAGGCATGGTTTTGGAGAACATAATGAACTCTTTTACTCTAGCACGTTTTATTTGGGCTTAGCCCTTTTCTGTGTGCATTTCATCCGAAAAAGAAAGGAGCAATTTCAGTATGCTCTGTTTTTTTCTGTTTTATTTTTCGCTTTTATCGGAACAAAATATTTTCCTTTTTTCCCAAAAGAACTCAATTCTTCCAGTTGGATTAAACCAGCCTCTTTTGTGGATTTAAATTGGAAACTTTCACCAGGTAATTACCAAGGAAGAATTATAAACAAAACCGCTTTTGAAAAAGAACATTTTGGTGAAATAAAATCCTATTTGGATGAAACTATAGCACCGCACGAAACCTTTATTGACTTTTCTAATACACCAATGCTGTACTATTATTGTCAGCGGAAAGTGCCGGGTTATTTTAATCAAAACCTGCAAAATACCATCGATGACTTTTTGCAAGAACAATTACTTCACGAGATAGATAAAGAAGCTATGCCAATCGTAATTTTTTCTGCTTATCCTCCAAGTTGGTTTGATGCAACGGATGGAATTTTAAACACCATAAGATACGACAAAATAGCGGACTTTATTTTCAAAAACTATCATCCAATTGGTGTTTTGAATTGTCACAGTGTTTTTGGTTTGAAAAATAGAAACTGGCAGTCCATTTCGAAAAATGACACACTTATTTCGCAACCTTCGGCTGTAAATTTAGGTTACTTAGCTGGATGGGAGGGTAATAAATACATCTCTAATACTTGGAAAGAAAACAACTTTTTAGTGCAAGAGAATAGCTTGGCTGTATTTGATACCTCTTTTGTTCAAACCTTTACGATACAGGACGCCTTGGTTGGGAAAAGCGGCGTGAGTGTAATTTTGAAAGTACATCCCGATGCAAAGCAGTATTTGAATGAAACAGAAACTAACGTTATTTTTAGAGACTCGACAGGAAGGGAAGTACATCATGTTCGTTTCAAAAGAGATGACAATCAATTTGCAAATTATGCTTTTCGTTTAAGTAATCATTATTTTTGGCAACAACACGGTTCATTAACCATGGAGTTTCCATCAGTTGTGGGAATAGAAAAAGTACGTTTGATAAAAGTAAAATAGATTGAATACGAAACGCCAATTATGGATAGACCGATTGATTGCAAAACCTATTGCGTTTTGTTTAAATTTCTTGGTTCGGTTAATGGGAAAAATTTTATCCATTGACCATCGGTTGGACGTTCCATTTCAACGCATTGTCATCTGTAAGTTTAAAGGTTTGGGAAGTATCATCCAAGCTACACCAATGATTCAAGCTTTACGAGAAACCTATCCAGGTGCAGAAATCACTTTTTTATCTACTAAATCAAATGCCACATTTTTGTCTAAAATTGATGTGATAGACAAGGTAATAACGGTGGATGACTCTTCTAGTTGGAGATTAATCGCTTCGCTTTCAAAGGCAATTTTTAAAATGCTAAGAAATCGACCTGAAGTGTATATTGATTTAGAGATTTATTCCAATTTCAGCACGCTCGTTACAATTGCAACATTAGCCAAAAATAGAATTGGTTTTTATTTGCGTTCCAGTTCTTTCCGAATGGGAATTTATACACACATGATGTATTATAACACGAATGTACCGATTTCAGAAGTTTACCTACAAATAGCACGACTCATGAACCCGAGTGCCAATTCGTCTGGCTTATTTCCAATTTTCAAATCAACAGCAGACTTAGCATTGCCAAAGGAAATTCAAAACGACAACTATATTGTAATTAATCCTAATGCTTCTGATTTGAGAATTGAGCGACGTTGGGCGGGTCAGAAGTTTAAACAATTAACAGAACAGATTTTAGCAGATTATCCTGAAAAGAAAGTCGTTTTTATTGGAGCTCCATCTGAAGCCAGTTACGTTAAAGAGGTCTTAATGGATTACTCGCATCCCAATTTAGTAAATCTTGCTGGTAAAACCACAGTCGATGAACTCATTCAATTGATTTATAAAGCAGAATTAGTAATCACCAATGATACAGGACCAATGCACATAGCATTTGCTTGCAATACACCAACAATTGCGCTATTTGGACCTTGTTCCCCTGACCAATATGGATGGAATGCCAATACTAAAATCATTTACAAACAAGTCTATTGTAGTCCTTGTGTACATGAATTTATCACTCCTCCTTGCAAAGGAAATAATAGTTGTATGCAATTGATTACACTTCAAGAGGTCATGGAAGAAGTGAATGAATTTTATCAAAATAGCGCAAAGTTCAGTGATACGAAAAATAACTCAAAAAAGAACATAAATTACAATCACGAAAATATCGTTTTGGGTATGGTGAATAGGTAGATTTCTTTCCTCCACGTTATTACTAGAATTACTCGGTCTCCTTAAAATGATACTTGTCAATAGTCATCCGTCAACAGTCGCTCTTGATACAACGCTCATTTCGACAAGCTCAACGCATCGCCTATCGTCCCGCCACTCGGTCTCCTTTGTCTAACGTCTATTGTCTAACGTCTATTGTCTAA
>SKGS01000190.1 GCA_007117355.1 Lishizhenia sp.
AGCTCATGAAAACCTTTGAAAAGCTTTTATGCTGAATAAAAAAAGTAAAAAAGCCAAACAAGAAAAGAATGTATTACGTTATAATGAAGTTAGCTCAATAGTTTTACATTACCGAAGTCTTGGAATGCGGGTTAAGAGCTTCTGCTGTTGCTAAAATATGTGCTGAAATAAGCGCATCGTATAAATCGATGTTGGTTGTAATTATTTTGAATCTACAAATAAGATTGTATTCTTATCCACACCTTTCGATTTTATAAATCCACTCAAGTGGAAATATTGTTTATTAGTTGTAAATTTGCAACTCATTAAAATGTAATTATGAATTCTTGGTACACAGTCAAAGTTAAATATACAAAACAATTTGAAGATGGTCGATTGAAACGAGTAACAGAGCCTTATTTGGTGGATGCCGTTTCTTTTACAGATGCAGAAGGTCGTATTTATGAAGAGGTCGGGACTTCCATACAAGGTGAGTTCTTAATTACGGGAATTTCTAAAACTGATTTTGCTGATATTTTTTACTATGATGACTGTGATACGTGGTATAAATGTAAATTGACTTACGTTTCACTAGACGCTGATGAAGGTAAAGAAAAGAAGGTGAGCAATAACTTTTTAGTGACTGCAAAAAATGTTAAAGAAGCCTTTGAACGCATTCACGAAAGCATGCAAGACATGATGGTAAGCTTTGAAATACCGAGTATTATGGCATCGCCAATCGTTGAAGTACTTCCTTACAATCCTGATTTAGATGTTGAGTTAGAAAGACGCGCTCCAGAGGAATCGGAAGGTATAGCGGAAGTTTCCGAAGAAAGTGAAATTCCAAATTCGGAGGCAGAAGACTTTGATGATATTGAAGAGGCATCCTCTCTTGAAGATGAAACAGAACGTTAAATATGGACGAATTTTTCACGCAATTAAGGGATAATCATTCAGATTTTACGAAAGGACAACTGGATGATAAGGTAAAATCTGTTGATCCTTTTTTACTTTTTCAAAAATGGTATAAAGAGGCTTATGAGCGAAATTGCTCTGAGCCACACGCTGTTGTTGTTAGTACAGTGAATAAGGAATTGCAACCCTCATCTCGTATTGTATATATGAAGGAATTTCTCGAAGAAGGAGTTGTTTTTTATACCAATTACGAGAGTCAAAAAGGTGAAGAACTATTCCAAAATCCGAATGTTTCATTGTTGTTTTATTGGGATTGCCTTGAACGCCAAGTTCGTATTCAAGGAAAAGCTGAAAAAGCACCAAGCGAGTTATCCGATGATTATTTTGCATCTCGCCCAAGAGCTAGTCAAATTGGCGCATGGGCTTCACAACAAAGTAGAGCGATTAAATCAAGAGACGATTTAGAAGCAGCATTTTTACACTTTGAAAATAAATTTGATGGAAAAGATGTCTCTCGTCCGCCGCATTGGGGGGGCATACTTGTTCGACCTCATTATTTTGAGTTTTGGCAAGGTCGTCCAAGCCGTCTGCACGATAGAATCTGTTTTACTAAAAATGATGATTCACTTGGCTGGAACGTCGAAAGAAGAAATCCTTAATGTTAAAATTAGAACCACAAATTATTACCTTACCCAATGGATTGAGGGTAGTTTATCTTAGGTCTGAGACGCTTGTTTCGCACCTTGGGGTGACTGTTCTCGCAGGGTCTAGATTTGAAAACGAACGTGAAATAGGATTAGCTCACTTTTTAGAACATTGTATCTTTAAAGGAACCAAAAAACGAAAAGCCTACCATGTGCTGTCTCGCCTTGATTCCGTGGGCGCTGAATTGAATGCTTACACAACAAAAGAAGAAATATGCATATATTCCGCCTTTTCAAATGAACATCTTCAGCGAGCAACAGAACTTTTAGCAGATATTACTTTCAGCTCTTCTTTTCCTGAGAAAGAAATCGAAAAAGAAAAGGAAATTATTCTCGACGAAATAAACTCTTATTTGGATAATCCAAGTGAACGAATTTTCGATGATTTTGAAAGTTATCTTTTCCCGGACCACAGTCTAGGATACAATATTTTAGGTACACCAGAATCTGTGCAGTCTTTTGATAGGAACAGTCTTCTTAACTATGTAGAGAAATTTTTCTTTCCTAGTAATATGGTTGTTTCTTACGTTGGAAATCTATCAATAAATAAAGTTTTAAAAACGACTGAAAAGTACTTTGGGGCACAACCAGAGAAGCGTTTAGATAATAATTTATCGGTTTTACCCATTTATAAACCGTTTAAAAAGGTATTAAAAGAATCCAATTATCAATCGCACATTCTTCTAGGTGGATTAGCACCCGGAATAAATGAACCCGATAGAAGAGTTATGACGCTAATTACAAATGTTCTTGGTGGCCCTGCATTGAATTCAAGATTGACGCTTTTGATAAGAGAGAAATATGGTTATGCGTATAATGTAGAAGCAAATTATACACCTTATCAAGATGTGGGATATTGGTCGATTTATGCAGGAACAGATAATCGTTTTTTAAAGAAAACCTTACAGTTAATCTATAAGGAGTTGGTTCGATTTTGTGAAGTACCGATGAGTCAAAAACAACTAAAACAAGCAAAAACTCAGCTGAAAGGTCATTTATCCCTCGGTCTGGAAAGCAATTCTGGATTGATGTTAAGTCTTGCAAAGAGTTTAATTATGTTTAATCAAATAGATACAATTCAAGAAATTCATAATTCTATTGATGAAATAACAAGCGAAGATGTGCAAAGGGTAGCTTGCAAATATTTTCATAAAGATGAAATCAGCGAATTGATTTTTGAAACGAAAGAGTAATACGTTCTTCCCCTACAATTCCCAAATAGATGTTCTTTTCTTTCGGAATAGGAACAAATGTTTGTTTTCCAATATCCAGCCCATAATAAGGTAAATGATAATTGGAGAACCTAATGCGATGAAAGAGGTGTAAATAAAAAACAATCTTATTTGAGAGCTTCTTATTCCAAGCTTACGCCCCCACCACTCACTAACACCGTAGGAGCGCATCTCAAAGAAGAATGTTATTTTTTGAATAAGTCCTCGCATACGTTTAATTCTTTTACAAAGATACGGTAAGATATTGTTTTGGTGAAATTACATCTTTTATCATTGATATCAATGTTGCTGTTTGTCATCTTCCTGATTCTTCTTTTTTATAACCTCACTAAATCCATTTGCCAATATACCAGCGGGTAATGCAAACGCACCAATTCCCAGAAGTGCTATTATTCCTCCAATAAATTTCCCGAAGACAGTGATTGGAACAATATCTCCATATCCAACAGTCGTTAAAGTTATGACTCCCCACCACATAGCGCTTGGAATACTAGAAAAAGCCTCAGGTTGTGCTTCATGCTCTGCAAAATACATAAACGAAGATGAAAGAAGTAAAAGAATAAAAATCCAAGTGATAGAAACAATTAGTTCAGAGCTTTTAGATCTTAAAACTTCTGCAACAACTTCAGCTGATTTAGAATAGCGATTTAGTTTTAAAATTCTTAAAAGTCGAAGCACCCTTACCAGCCTTAGTATTCTTCCATCAAGCATCGATGCAGCATAAAAGAAAAATGGGATTATTGCAAATAAGTCAACAAGTGCAGAAAAAGTGAATACGTATTTAAGCCTTCCAAGAATTGGTTGTTTGAAACGTTTATTTTCGGTTATAACCCACAAGCGTAATATGTATTCAATAGTAAAAATAATTATGGAAGCTTTTTCGAAGGAGTGAAAGAAATCACCATATTTACTATTGTATTCTGGAACGGTTTCCAAAGTCAAAGCGAATACATTTAAAAGAATTACAGCAACAATGATTATATCGAAAGCTTTAGATAAAAATGAATCATCATCCTTTTCTACAATAATATATACTTTTTGCTTTAAACTTTTGTAATCCATTATCTCATTATCTTTTGATACACCAGAAAAGTTTCCTTTAATAGAGCATCTTTTTCATTTTTCGTTTCAAAAATAATTACATAATCTCGAATTAAAGCGAATCGAATAAACTTTTAACCTGACTTCGATTAATATGTAACTTAAAAAAACTTGTTGTTGTTCAGAAAAAGTAATTGTTTTTAACAACCAATTTTATTGCGCATATTAGCTTGTTTTCTGAAATTAACCCTTGTGTTTTTAGGCTAACGAATTTATTCTTCACACTACGATGTTAAAAAACAGGAAGTTTTATTTCTAAAATGTTGGTTTATAAAATTAATTATGTATTTTTGCACCCCTCAAAGTGTTTTGAGGATAATTATTTATTGTAAAAATTAAGTAAAATATGCCAACTATTCAACAGTTAGTTCGCAAAGGTAGAACAGCGCCGGTTAAGAAGAGCAAGTCAGCTGCACTTGATTCTTGTCCGCAGCGTAAAGGAGTATGTGTACGTGTGTACACCACTACACCTAAGAAGCCAAACTCAGCGATGAGAAAGGTTGCGAGAGTTCGTTTAACAAACGGAAAAGAAGTAAACGCCTACATTGGAGGTGAAGGTCACAACTTACAAGAGCACTCAATGGTTCTTGTTCGTGGCGGAAGAGTTAAAGATTTACCTGGTGTTCGTTATCACATTGTTCGTGGTGCAGAAGACACAGCAGGTGTTGAAGGAAGAACTCAACGTCGTTCTAAGTATGGTACAAAACGTCCAAAGGCAAAGTAAATTTTTAAGCGATGAGAAGAAGAAAAGCGAAAAAAATTCAGATACTTCCAGATCCTAAGTTTAATGATACTCAGGTAACGAAGTTCGTTAACAATATAATGTTAGACGGAAAGAAAAGTATAGCTTTCAAGATTTTTTATGATGCTATCGAGATTGTAGATAGTAAACTAGAAGATCAAGAAGGTTTACAAGTGTGGAAAAAAGCTTTGGAAAATGTAACTCCAAGTGTGGAGGTTCGTAGCCGTCGTGTTGGTGGTGCAACTTTCCAAATTCCTACACCTGTTAGAGATGGTAGAAAACAGTCACTTGCAATGAAGTGGTTGATTTCATATGCTAGAAAAAGAAACGAAAAGTCTATGGCTCAACGTTTAGCTAATGAAATCATCGCAGCTTCAAAAGAAGAAGGTGCTGCATTCAAGAAAAAAGAAGATACAATTAGAATGGCGGAGGCTAATAAAGCATTCTCGCATTTTAGATTTTAAATTATGGCTAGAGATCTTAAATACACAAGAAATATTGGTATCGCCGCTCATATCGATGCTGGTAAAACAACCACTACAGAACGTATTCTTTTCTACGGTGGTGTAAGTCACAAAATAGGTGAGGTGCACGATGGTGCAGCAACTATGGACTGGATGGCTCAGGAGCAAGAAAGAGGTATTACTATTACTTCTGCTGCTACAACGCTTAAATGGAATTACCGAGATCAAGAGTACCACATGAACATTATTGATACTCCTGGTCACGTTGACTTTACAGTTGAGGTAAACCGTTCGTTGAGAGTTCTTGATGGTTTGGTTTTCTTGTTTTCAGCTGTTGATGGTGTTGAGCCTCAGTCTGAAACGAACTGGCGTTTAGCAAACAATTATAATGTACCAAGAATTGGATTCGTTAATAAAATGGACCGTCAAGGTGCAGACTTTTTAAACGTTTGTAAGCAAGTTAAAGAAATGTTAGGTAGCCATGCGCTTCCGTTACAAATTAATATTGGTGCAGAAGACGATTTCAAAGGAGTTGTTGATTTAATTAACTTTAAAGGTATCGTTTGGAATGAAAGCGATTTCGGAATGACTTTCGAAGAAATTGAAATTCCTGCTGATGTATTAGAAGAAGCAACTCAACTTCGTGAAGAGCTTTTAGAGGCAGTTGCTGAGTTTAACGATACGTTGATGGAGAAATATTTCGAAGATCCAGAATCGTTAACAGAAAGAGAAATTCTTGACGCACTTCGTGAAGCAACTATCGCAGGAAAAGTAGTTCCTATGATGTGTGGTTCTGCTTTTAAAAACAAAGGTGTTCAAGCAATGTTAGATATGGTAATGGAAATTCTTCCTGCACCAACTGATATCGAAGCAATCGTTGGAACAAATCCTAAAACAGATGCAGAAGAAAAAAGAAAGCCTTCTTATGATGAGCCTTTTGCTGGTCTAGCGTTTAAAATTGCTACAGACCCTTACGTAGGTCGTTTGTGTTTTGTTCGGGCTTATTCAGGTAAGCTTGATGCAGGTTCTTATGTGTTAAACACACGTTCTGGAAACAAGGAGCGTATTTCTAGAATTTTCCAAATGCACGCTAATAAACAAAACCAAATCTCAGTTTTAGGAGCTGGAGATATTGGTGCTGTTGTTGGTTTTAAAGATATCAAAACTGGTGATACTTTATGTGACGAAAAATCCCCTATCGTGCTTGAGTCTATGGTTTTCCCAGATCCAGTAATTGGTGTTGCTATTGAGCCTAAAACTCAAGCTGATGCTGATAAACTTTCAAATGGTTTGTCTAAACTAGCGGAGGAAGATCCGACGTTTAGAGTGAATACAGATGAAGATTCAGGTCAGACTATCATTTCAGGAATGGGTGAGCTTCACTTAGATATTATTATCGACCGCTTGAAAAGAGAGTTTAAAGTAGAAGTAAATCAAGGTGCTCCTCAGGTTTCTTACCGTGAGCGTATTTCTAGTAATGTAGATCACAGAGAAGTTTATAAAAAACAATCTGGTGGTCGTGGTAAGTTTGCTGATATTGTAGTTAAAATCTCTCCTCAAGAAGATAAGGAGAAGGTTGGTTTAGAATTCATCAACAGTATTAAAGGTGGTAACGTTCCTAAAGAATTTATCCCTTCAGTAGAAAAAGGATTCAAAGAAGCGATGACCAATGGTGTTTTAGCTGGATATTCTGTGGACTCTTTAAAAGTTGAATTGGTTGATGGTTCTTTCCATGCTGTCGATTCTGACTCATTATCATTTGAGGTTTGTGCTAAAATGGCTTACAGAAATGCACTTCCAAAATGTAATCCTGAGTTGTTAGAGCCAATCATGAAATTGGAAGTAATTACACCAGAAGAAAACATGGGTGATGTTGTTGCTGACTTAAATAGAAGAAGAGGTCAAATCCAAGGAATGGATGATAAAGCAGGAGCTAAAGTTGTTAAAGCAATAGTTCCGTTGTCAGAAATGTTCGGATATGTTACTTCTTTAAGAACTATTACATCAGGTCGTGCAAACTCATCTATGGAGTTCTCTCATTATGATGTTTGTCCACGAAACGTGGCTGATGAAGTAATTGCAAAGGTTAAAGGAAAAGTTTCAGCTTAATATTAAAGTGATGAGTCAAAAAATTAGAATAAAGTTAAAATCATACGATCATAATTTAGTAGATAAATCTGCTGAGAAAATCGTAAAAACAGTTAAAACGACTGGTGCTGTTGTTAGTGGTCCAATTCCACTTCCTACGCACAAAAGAATTTATACTGTATTAAAGTCACCACACGTTAACAAAAAAGCGCGTGAGCAGTTCGAATTGTGTTCTTACAAAAGATTGTTAGATATATACAGTTCGTCTTCAAAAACTGTTGATGCTCTAATGCGTCTTGAGCTACCAAGTGGTGTAGATGTAGAAATTAAAGTTTAATTTATAATAAAAGAAAGAATGCCTGGAATTATTGGAAGAAAAGTCGGTATGACTAGCATCTACAGTGCCGAGGGTAAGGCAACGCCATGCACAGTGATAGAAGCTGGTCCTTGCGTAGTAACGCAAGTGAAAACCGAAGACCGCGATGGATATACAGCGGTTCAGTTAGGCTTCGGAGATCGTAAAGAAAAAAACACTCCGAATGCACTAAATGGTCACTTTAAAAAAGCTAACACTACGCCAAAAAGTGTGTTGGTAGAGTTTAGTGATTTTGAAGATTTGAATCTTGGTGAAACAGTAGATGCAACTATTTTCAGTGAAGGTGAGTTCGTTAATGTTTCTGGAACTTCAAAAGGTAAAGGTTTCCAAGGTGTAGTTAAACGTCACGGATTTGGTGGTGTTGGTCAATCTACACATGGTCAGCACAACCGTTTAAGAGCTCCTGGTTCTATTGGTGCAGCATCTTATCCTGCACGCGTTTTCAAAGGAATGAGAATGGCGGGTCAAACAGGAAATAAGCGTGTAACAATTGAGAACTTACAAATTCTTAAAGTGTTAGCTGACAAAAATTTATTAGTTGTTAAAGGTTCTATTCCTGGAGCAAAAGGTTCAACAGTAATAATTGAGAAGTAATGGAAGTTAAAGTATTAGATACAAAAGGTAAAGCTACTTCAACTAAAGTCGAATTGGCTGACTCAATTTATGCAATTGAGCCAAATGATCACGCTATCTATTTAGATGTTAAGCAATACTTGGCCAATGGTCGTCAAGGTACGCACAAATCTAAAGAGAGAGCTGAGATAACAGGTAGCACAAAGAAGATTAAAAAACAAAAAGGAACAGGTACTGCTAGAGCAGGTTCAATCAAAAGCCCCGTTTTTAGAGGTGGTGGTAGAGCGTTTGGTCCAAGACCTCGTAACTATTCCTTCAAGTTAAACGTTAAGTTAAAAAGATTAGCTCGTAAGTCAGCTTTGACTTATAAGGCGAAATCAGAAAATATTCTTGTTTTAGAGGACTTCAACATGGAGACTCCAAAGACGAAAGAATTTTTAACCATTCTTTCTAACTTAAAAATGAATGATCAGAAAGTGCTTGTTGTTTTAGGAAGTGCTAATGATAATGTGTATTTGTCTGCTCGTAACTTGCAAAACGCGAAAGTAGTTACAGCTGACTTGCTAAATACGTATGATGTATTGAATGCAAGTAAGGTTGTACTTTCTCAAAGTTCTGTTGAAGTAATCGAAAAGATTTTAAACTAATTGGTGATGAACGCAATTATTAAAAAACCAGTAATTACAGAAAAAGCTACTCTAGATAGCGAAACTAGAAATAGATTCACATTTATTGTAGATTGTAATGCTAACAAAATAGAAATTAAAAACGCTATCGAGAAAGCGTACGGAGTGAATATTACAGATGTTCGTACAATGAATTATGGTGGCGGTAAATCCTCTGTTAAATATACTAACAAAGGTATCGTTGAGCAACGTAGCAAGCGCTCTAAAAAGGCTGTTGTTACTGTTGCAGATGGAGAAACGATTGATTTGTTTAATAACATTTAAAAAAGAAAAATGGGTCTTAGAAAATTGAAGCCTACAACTCCAGGGCAAAGACACAAAATTATTGGTGATTTCTCTGAAATAACCAAGTCAACTCCAGAAAAGTCGCTTGTTGCTTCTAAAAAGAAGTCAGGTGGACGTAACAACACTGGTAAGATGACTATGCGTTATTTAGGTGGTGGTCACAAGCAAAAGTATCGTGTAGTTGACTTTAAAAGAGACAAGCACGATGTTCCTGCAACAGTAAAAGCAATAGAGTATGATCCAAACAGAACAGCTCGTATTGCACTTTTGTATTATGCTGACGGAGAGAAGCGCTACATTATTGCGCCAGATGGATTAAAAGTAGGAGATGTAATCTCTGCTGGTAAAAATGCTGTTCCTAATGTAGGAAATGCTCTTTACTTAGCAGATATTCCACTTGGTACTGTAATTCATAACATTGAATTGAAACCAGGAAGAGGTGGTGCTATTGCACGAGGAGCTGGAACATATGCACAGTTGAATGCACGTGACGGTAAGTATGCAATCGTAAAATTGCCTTCTGGTGAAACAAGAATGATTCTTACAACGTGTATGGCAACTATTGGTGCTGTATCTAATTCTGAACATTCTCTTGTAGTATCAGGAAAAGCTGGTAGAACAAGATGGTTAGGAAGAAGACCTCGTGTTAGAGGTGTAGTAATGAACCCTGTTGATCACCCAATGGGTGGTGGTGAAGGTAGAAATGCTGGAGGTCACCCAAGATCACGTAAGGGTCTTCCTGCTAAGGGTTATAAAACTCGTTCTAAGAAAAAGTATTCGGATAAGTTTATCATTGAGAAAAGAAAGAAATAGGGTATGAGTCGTTCGTTAAAAAAACCGCCGTTTGTTCATTATAAATTGAATAAAAGAGTGGAAGAGGCACAAACCTCAGGATCTAAAAGCGTAATCAAAACATGGTCTAGAGCTTCTACTATTACGCCTGATTTTGTTGGTTTGACAATAGCTGTTCACAATGGGAATAAATTTATTCCTGTTTACGTAACAGAAAATATGGTAGGGCATAAACTAGGGGAATTCGCTCCAACAAGGAATTTCCGTGGTCATGCTGGTAATAAGAAAGATAAAAGAAGATAAAAAACTTCAAGATCATGGGTGCTAGAAAAAGATTAATGGCTGAAAAGCGTAAAGAAGAAAATAAGCATATTGCATTTGCATCGCTTAGAAATTCTCCAATTGCTCCACGAAAAATGAGGCTTGTAGCTGATTTGATTAGAGGTGAAGAGGTGAATAAAGCGTTGAATATTTTGCAACATAATCCTAAAACAGCTTCAAAAAGCCTTGAAAAGTTATTGCGTTCTGCAATTTCTAATTGGGAGCAAAAAAATGAAGATAAAAGCTTAGAAGACGAAAAATTGATTGTTAAAACAATTGAAGTTTCTCAAGCTGGAATGTTAAAGCGTATTCAGGCTGCTCCGCAAGGTAGAGCGCACAGAATTAGAAAACGATCTAACCACGTTCGTATAGTCGTGGATGGTGTAAAAAATTAGGAAATGGGACAAAAAACAAATCCAATAGGTAATCGTTTAGGTTTTATCCACGGCTGGGATTCAAACTGGTATGGCGGAGACAATTATCGCGATAAAATCGTTGAAGACGATCAAATTCGTAAATACTTGAAAGCTAGACTTTCTAGAGCAAGTATTTCAAAAATAATTATTGAAAGAACTTTGAAGTTGGTGACCGTTACCATCAACACTGCTAGACCTGGTGTAATCATCGGAAAAGGTGGACAAGAAGTAGATAAACTCAAAGAAGAGTTAAAAAAGTTGACGAACAAAGAAATTCAAATCAACATTTTTGAGATTAAACGTCCTGAATTGGATGCTCGACTTGTTGCTGATGGAATTGCTCGTCAAATTGAGGCACGTATTTCTTTTCGTAGAGCAATTAAAATGGCTATCGCTTCTACTATGAGAATGGGTGCTGAAGGAATCAAGGTAAAGATATCTGGAAGGTTAAATGGTGCTGAAATGGCACGTTCTGAAATGTACAAAGATGGAAGAACCCCTCTCCATACATTCCGTGCAGATATCGACTATGCATTAGCTGAGGCACATACTACCTATGGTAGAATTGGTATCAAAGTATGGATTTGTAAAGGTGAAGTTTTTGGAAAACGAGACCTTTCTCCAAACGTTGGTATGGATAGCAAAAAGGGTGGTAAAAGACCAGCCGGTGCAAGAAGAAAAAAGAAATAAGTTGTTTGACTAAAATCAGAAAAGATGTTATCACCAAAGAGAACTAAATTTAGAAAAGCTCAGAAGGGAAGAAACCGTGGAATAGCTCATAGAGGTAGTCAAATCGCTTTTGGATCTTTTGGATTAAAAACATTGGAGCCAGGATGGATTACGTCAAGACAGATTGAAGCTTCTCGTATCGCTGTTACGCGTTACATGAAAAGAGAAGGTAAGGTTTGGATTAGAATATTTCCAGATAAACCTGTAACTTCTAAGCCTGCAGAGGTAAGGATGGGTAAAGGTAAAGGTGCTCCAAGTCATTGGGTGGCAGTTGTTCGTCCAGGTAGAATTATGTTTGAGGCAGATGGTGTGCCTTACGAAATTGCAAAAGAAGCACTTCGTTTGGCAGCACAAAAGTTGCCTGTTAAATGTAAATTCGTAGTACGTCCAGATTATGTTATCCCTGGTAAATAATTAAGGTATGAAACAAGAAGAAATCGTTCAATTATCGTTAGAAGATTTGCAAGATAGACTGGATGAAGCGAATGAGAATATGGAGAAAACACTGTTGACACACAAGGTGTCACCATTGGAAAACCCTCTCCAAATACGCGCGCTTAGAAGGACTATTGCACGTTTGAATACGGAATTAAACAAAAGAAAGAGTCAAGCGTAAGCTTGTTAATTTAGAAATTGGCTTGAAATGGAAAAGCGAAATTTAAGAAAAGAACGTACAGGTGTAGTTACTAGCAACAAGATGGAGAAATCTATCGTAGTTAAAGTTGAAAGAAAGGTAAAACACCCGAAGTATGGTAAGTTCGTAAAAAAAACTACTAAATTTGTGGCCCACGATGAAAACAATGATTGCAATGAAGGCGATACTGTTAGAATCATGGAGACACGTCCTTTGAGTAAATCAAAGAATTGGAGATTAGTAGAAATTGTTGAAAGAGCTAAATAAGTATTGAGTAATGATACAACAAGAATCAAGGCTATCAGTAGCCGACAACAGTGGAGCAAAGGAAGTTTTGTGTATCCGTGTTTTAGGAGGTACAAAGCGTCGGTATGCTTCTGTAGGAGATAAGATTGTGGTTACTGTAAAATCCGCATTGCCCTCTGGTAACATCAAAAAAGGACAGGTTGCCAAGGCAGTTGTAGTTAGAACGAAAAAAGAAATCCGTCGTGCAGATGGTTCTTACATTCGTTTTGATGATAACGCTGTGGTTATTCTTAACCAAGCAGGTGAAATGAGAGGAACTCGTATTTTTGGACCAGTAGCTAGAGAGTTACGTGAAAACAATTACATGAAAATTGTTTCACTTGCTCCAGAGGTACTTTAAATTGTGAAATCATGCAGAAGAAATTACACATTAAAGTTGGTGACACTGTTAAAGTTTTAAGTGGTGAACACCGTGGTCAGGAAGGAAAAGTCCTTACTATTGATCGTTCGAAAGAACGTGCTACAGTTGAAGGTATTAATATTGTTAAAAAACATACTAAACCGGATGCTGCAAACCCTCAAGGTGGAGTTGTGGAGAAAGAAGCGGGTCTTCATATTTCCAACCTCATGCTTGTAGTAAATGGTACTCCGACTAAAGTTGGAAGATCATTGAACAAGGATGGAAAGTTAGTTCGTATCGCTAAAAAGACTGGAGAAGAAATTAAGTAATGAGTTATACACCAAGACTTCGAGAAAAGTATAGTGCAGAAATTATTCCTGCGCTTACTGAAAAGTTCGGTTTCACATCTGTTATGCGTGTACCGAAACTTCAAAAAATCGTTATTTCTCAGGGAATAGGAGAGGCTGTTGCTGACAAGAAAATGGTTGACAGCGCTGTTGATGATCTTACTTTAATTGCAGGTCAAAAAGCAGTTGCAACGATTTCAAAGAAAGACGTTTCTAACTTCAAATTGCGTAAAGGTATGCCTATCGGTACAAAGGTTACGCTACGTGGAGATAAAATGTACGAATTTCTAGATCGTTTAATTTCAATTGCATTACCTCGAACTAGAGACTTTAAAGGTGTTTCGCCGAAAGGTTTTGATGGTAGAGGAAATTACAACATGGGAGTTAAAGAACATATCATCTTTCCAGAGATCGATATCGATAAAGTAAACAAAATTTTAGGAATGGATATCACCTTCGTTACGTCAGCATCAAATGACGAAGAAGGAAAAGCATTATTAGATGCGTTTGGTTTTCCATTTTCAAAAAAATAGTAAGAAATGGCTAAAGAATCAATGAAAGCGCGTGAGCGCAAAAGAGAAGCGCTAGTAGCTAAGTACGCAAAAAAGCGTGAAGAGCTTAAAGCAGCTGGAGATTGGGAGGCACTACAAAAATTGCCAGCCAACTCTTCAAAAGTTAGGTTGCACAACCGTTGTGGGTTGACTGGACGTCCTAGAGGTTACATGAGACAATTTGGTATCTCAAGGGTAACATTTAGAGAAATGGCTCTTGCTGGTCAAATACCAGGAATCAAAAAAGCGAGTTGGTAATCTTATTAATAGAATAAATTATGAATACAGATCCAATAGCAGATTTTTTAACTCGTATTAGAAATGCGAGTAGTGCAAGAAAAAAAGTGGTTGAAATCCCAGCTTCTAACACTAAGAAGGCAATGACTAAAATCCTTTTCGAAAAAGGGTACATTACCAACTATATGTTTGAAGAGGATGACAAACAAGGAGTGATTAAAATCGCTTTAAAGTATAATCCGTCAACAAAGACTCCTGCAATTACTGAATTGCAAAGAGTTTCAAAGCCGGGTTTAAGAAAGTATAGTAATTCAACTGAATTACCTCGTATATTAAATGGTCTTGGTATCGCAATTATCTCTACATCTAAAGGGGTAATAACTGATAAAGAAGCAAGAAATTTAAACGTAGGTGGTGAAGTGCTTTGTTACGTTTATTAATTAAAAAGGATTAAGTAAAATGTCAAGGATAGGTAAATCCCCCGTTACAATCCCGAGTGGAGTAGAAGTGAAAATCGATGGTGCTACTATCAGTGTAAAAGGACCTAAAGGAGAACTTTCTCAAGTTCTTGAAGAAGGTGTTACTGTAGAGCAAGTAGAAAACACATTGGTTTTTAACCGCGCATCGGACGCACCTGACCATAGAGCTAAACACGGTTTATATAGATCTGTTGTAAGCAATATGGTGAATGGTGTTTCTGAAGGGTATAAGAAGGTTTTAGAAGTTATTGGTGTTGGTTATAGAGCTGATGCGCAAGGTCAAAGATTGACGTTGGCATTAGGTTTTTCTCACCCAATTATTTTTGAAATCCCTAAAGAAGTTAAGGTATCTGCTGAAACCGTAAAAGGTAAAGCACCAGTTGTGACTCTTGAATCACATGACAAGCAATTGTTAGGACAAGTAGCTGCCAAAATTCGTTCCTTCAGAAAGCCTGAACCATACAAAGGAAAAGGTATTCGCTTCCAAGGTGAAATAATAAGAAGAAAAGCTGGTAAATCTGCAGGTAAATAATAACCTTAATTAAATTTTATCATGGCATTTAGTAAATTGGCTCGTAGAGCAAAAATAAAAAGAAGAATCAGAAAAAATATTACTGGTACTTCGAATACACCAAGACTATCCGTTTATCGTAGTAATAAGCAGATTTATGCACAAATTATTGACGATTTAAATGGAGTTACATTGGTGTCTGCTTCTTCGCAAAAAATAGAAGAAGCTCAAAACTGTCCGAAAATCGAACAAGCTGCAATGGTTGGTAAGTTGATTGCTGAAAAAGCAAAGCAAGCTGGTATTGAAAGTGTGGTCTTTGATCGTAATGGATATTTATATCACGGAAGAGTTAAATCATTAGCTGACTCAGCAAGAGAAAGCGGACTAAAATTTTAGGTAATGGCAGCACAAACAATGAATAGAGTAAAATCTGCCGAGTTAGAGCTTAAGGACAAGCTTGTCGGTATCAATCGTGTTACAAAAGTAACCAAAGGTGGTCGTACATTCAGTTTCTCAGCAATTGTTGTTGTTGGAGATGAAAACGGAATTGTAGGTCACGGACTAGGAAAGGCAAAAGAAGTAACTGAAGCTATCGCTAAAGGTATTGATGATGCTAAGAAAAATCTGATAAGAGTACCAATTATTAACGAAACTGTTCCTCATACACAAAAAGGAAAGTACGGTGGTGCTCGTGTTCTACTAAAACCAGCTTCTAATGGTACTGGTGTAATTGCAGGTGGTGCTATGCGTGCAGTATTAGAGAGTGTTGGAGTACATAATGTATTAGCAAAGTCTCAAGGTTCTTCTAATCCACACAACGTGGTAAAGGCTACAATAGATGCACTTTCACAAATGCGTGACGCTGTTTCTGTTGCTAAGCAAAGAGGAATAACTTTGGATCAAGTGTTTAACGGTTAAAATTCTGAATTATGGCTACAATTAAAATAAAGCAAGTAAGAAGTGCAATTAATCGTTCAAAGCGTCAGAAAGCAACTATTCAAGCGTTAGGTTTTAAGCGGTTGAATCAAGTTATTGAGAAGGAAGCAACTCCTCAAGTACTTGGAATGGTGAACGCTGTACCGCACTTAGTTAAAATAGTAGAGTAGAACTTTAAAAATTGAAAGTAATGAATCTAAATAATTTAACACCAGCAGAAGGGTCTCGTCATAGTCAAAGACGAATTGGACGTGGTCAAGGTTCTGGTTATGGTGGTACATCTACAAGAGGTCACAAAGGGGCTAAATCAAGATCTGGTTATAGCAAGAAAATTGGTTTTGAGGGTGGTCAGATGCCACTACAAAGAAGAGTTCCAAAGTTCGGATTTAAAAATATTAATCGTACAGAATATAAAGCGATTAATCTTGATGCAATCCAATCATTGGTGGACAGAAAGAATATAACAGAAATAAACCCACAAGTTCTTCAAGAAAACGGATTAGTGGGTCGTAATGAACTGGTAAAGATCTTAGGTCGTGGTGAATTATCAGCTACGGTTAATGTTACCGCTCACAAGTTTTCAGCAACTGCAAAAGCAGGAATTGAAGCGAAAGGTGGTAATTGTTCAGAAATCTAATTATCTTTGCCAACTATTTTGCCCAAATGAAGAAATTTATAGAGAATATACAGAATATTTGGAAGGTTGAAGAACTAAGGAAAAGGTTGTTAATTACCTTTTCCTTAATTCTTGTTTTCCGAATTGGAAGTTTTATTGTACTTCCTGGAGTGGACAGTGCTAAGTTAGGAACAGATCCTGCGGATGCTGGTACTATCGAAGGTTTACTAGGTCTATTATCTGGTGGTGGTTTTACTAACGCTTCTTTCTTAGCCTTAGGAATTATGCCGTACATTTCTGCGTCAATTATTATGCAGTTAATGGGTATGGCAGTTCCAGCTGTTCAAAAAATGCAACAAGAAGGTGAAAGCGGTCGTAAACGAATCAATAACTACACAAGGATATTAACTATCATCATTTGTGCAGTGCAGGCACCGAGTTATTTGACACTATACGTAGGCTCAAAGAATGCTATTCCAGCTGAATTTATTGATTCTCCTTTATGGTGGATACAATCAGTTTTAGTTTTGGTGGCTGGAGCAATGTTTGCTGTATGGTTAGGTGAACGAATTACGGACAAAGGTGTAGGAAATGGAATTTCCTTACTTATTACAGTTGGTATTATTGCAAGATTACCTCAATCTTTTGTTGCTGAAACGGTTTCAAACGCTCCATTGACAGTTATTATTGAAGTTGTGGTATTTATGCTCATTGTTATGGCAACAGTTTTAGTAGTAATGGGAGTTCGAAAAATACCAATGAACTATGCAAAAAGAGTTGCAGGTGCAAGGGGAGAGGCTGTAAGTACTCAAGGTGCTAGATCGTATTTACCAATCAAGGTAAACTCATCGGGTGTAATGCCAATCATTTTTGCACAAGCAATTATGACCGTTCCAGTTATGTTTATGCAGTCCTCGTTCGGAATCTTTGGATTTTGGTATAATTTAGTGTTAGCAATTTTGATTATTGTGTTCACCTATTTTTATACTGCAATCATGATAAATCCAAAGAAAATGGCAGATGACTTGAAACGGAATGGTGGTTTTATACCTGGTATTCGTCCCGGTGAAGAAACAGCTAACTTTATTGATGATTTGGTTTCTAAGATTACGCTTCCAGGTTCATTGTTTTTAGCTGTGATAGCTATTATTCCAGCGATTGCTGTACAATTTGGAGTTGGAGACGGTTTTGCATTGTTCTTTGGAGGAACTTCGCTTTTAATCATGGTAGGTGTTGTGCTTGATACTTTACAGCAAATTGAATCTTATTTATTAAATCGTCATTATGATGGTTTAATGGAAGGAACGAAAATTAGAGGTAGAAGAGCACAAGGCGAAACATCAGGAATGTAATATGGCGAAACAAGCATCAATAGAACAAGACGGAACGATCATTGAAGCATTATCAAATGCAATGTTTCGAGTTGAATTAGAAAATGGTCATGTAATTACAGCTCATATTTCAGGGAAGATGAGAATGTATTACATAAAAATATTACCTGGGGATAAAGTAAAGGTGGAAATGTCACCTTATGATTTAACAAAAGGTAGAATTACGTTTAGATATAAGTAAAATGGGGAAACCCTTAAAAATTAAGAAAAATGAAAGTAAGAGCTTCAGTTAAAAAACGATCAGCTGATTGCAAGATTGTTAAGAGAAAGGGAAGAGTTTACGTGATAAACAAAAAAAATCCTAAGTTTAAACAACGTCAAGGATAATCTAATTGTTATTAAATTATGGCTAGAATTGCAGGTATAGATTTACCAAAAAACAAGAGAGGTGTTATAGGTTTGACCTACATTTACGGTATTGGTCGTAGTCAAGCAAAACACATATTAGGTTCTAATAATATTGATGAGAATATCAAAGTACAGGACTGGAATGATGATCAAATTGCTTTGATTCGTAATACTGTTAATGAGATTAAAGTAGAAGGTGCTCTACGTTCTGAGGTTCAATTGAACATCAAGCGATTGATGGATATCGGTTGTAATCGCGGTATTCGTCATAGAGCAGGTCTTCCTTTAAGAGGTCAGCGCACGAAAAACAATTCTCGTACAAGAAAGGGTAGAAGAAAAACTGTTGCTAATAAGAAAAAAGCAACGAAATAATAAGTAGTTAAGATGGCAAAGTCTAATCAAAAAAAGAAGAAGAACGTAAAAGTAGATGCTGTTGGTGAAGCGCATATTCAAGCTACCTTCAACAATATCATTATTTCTTTAACGAACAGTCAAGGTCAAGTGATATCTTGGTCTTCAGCTGGAAAAATGGGCTTCAAAGGTTCAAAAAAGAATACTCCGTATGCAGCACAAGTTGCAGCGGAAGATTGTTCTCGTGAAGCACATGACTTCGGATTACGTAGAGTGAAAGTGTATGTTAAAGGTCCAGGAGCAGGTAGAGAATCTGCTATCCGTTCTATACACAATAGTGGAATTGAGGTAACAGAAATCATTGATGTTACGCCATTACCGCACAATGGTTGTCGCCCACCAAAACGTAGAAGAGTATAATTTAAACAAAAACGAGGATTAAAACTTGGCGAAGGAGTAATGCCTTAATTCCCAGTTCCTCATCAAATAAGTAAAGATGGCAAGATATACAGGTCCAAAATCCAAAATAGCTCGACGTTTTAGAGAGCCTATATTTGGTCCAGACAAAGCGCTGGAAAGACGTCAATATGGTCCAGGTCAACATGGGCCTAACAAAAGACGTGGTAAACAATCTGAATACGCAGTTCAGTTAGGTGAAAAACAAAAAGCGAAATATACTTACGGTATATTAGAGCGTCAGTTCTCTAATCTTTTCAAAAAAGCGTCTGCTATGAAAGGAATTACAGGTGAGAACTTACTAGTGCTTTGTGAAACACGCCTTGATAATGTTGTTTACAGATTAGGTGTGTCTCCTTCAAGAAGAGGAGCAAGACAGTTAGTGTCACACCGTCATATTACTGTAAATGGTAACGTAGTAAATATTCCTTCTTACACTGTTAAAGCTGGTGATGTTGTGGGTATTCGTGAAAAATCGAAGTCATTAGAGGTGATTTCTAATGCGTTAGCAACTGGAAGTGCAAAACATGACTGGTTAGAATGGAATCCTTCACAAATGATTGGAACCGTTATCAGTACACCAACAAGAGAAATGATCCCTGAGAACATCAAGGAGCAACTTATTGTTGAACTTTATTCTAAATAATAAAACGAATTAAAATGGCTATTTTAGATTTTCAAAAGCCTGACAAGGTAATTATGAATGAATCAAATGAACATGAAGGTTTATTTGAGTTTCGTCCATTAGAACCTGGTTATGGAATAACTGTAGGGAATGCACTACGCCGAATTTTACTTTCATCTTTAGAAGGTTTTGCTATTTCGTCTATTCGAATTGAAGGTGTTGATCATGAGTTTTCTACAATCAAAGGAGTAGTAGAGGATGTTACTGAAATCGTTCTTAACTTAAAGCAAGTTCGTTTTAAACAACAGATTGAAGGACAAGATGATGAAACGGTGGTTATCTCTGTTTCAGGACAAGATAAATTTACTGCTGGTGATATTGGTAAATTTACTTCTGCGTTTCAAGTTCTTAACCCAGATTTAGTGATATGTAACATGGAATCAACAGTTAAGTTGGACATTGAACTTACAATCATTAAAGGGAGAGGTTATGTAACTGCTGAAGAAAACAAGGTGTCTAATGTTCCATTTGGTACGATTTTCATAGATTCTATATTTACACCTATTAAAAATGTTAAATATTCAATCGAAAATTTCCGTGTTGAGCAAAAGACAGATTACGAAAAGTTAGTTCTTGATATCAAAACAGATGGTTCAATTCATCCTAAAGATGCTCTTCAAGAGGCAGCAAAGATTTTGATTCATCACTTCATGTTATTTTCTGACGAGCGTATCACCTTGGATAGCGAAATCAAGTCGGAAACTGAAGAATTTGATGAAACATCACTTCATATGCGTCAATTACTTAAGTCTAAGTTAGTAGATTTAGACTTATCAGTTCGTGCATTGAACTGTTTGAAAGCTGCAGACGTTGAAACATTGGGAGATTTAGTTTCGTACAATAAAAATGATTTGTTAAAATTCAGAAATTTCGGAAAGAAATCATTAACGGAATTAGAAGATCTTGTTGAGTCTAAAGGACTTTCTTTTGGAATGAATGTGTCTAAATATAAGTTAGACAAGGATTAAGAATATTGATATAAGATTGAAAAATGAGACACGGTAAGAAATTTAATCATTTAGGACGTAAGTCAGCTCATAGAAAGGCAATGCTTTCTAACATGGCCTGTTCTTTGATTGAGCATAAAAGAATAACTACAACAGTCGCAAAAGCAAAAGCTTTACGTATATATGTAGAACCATTAATAACAAAGTCAAAAACAGACTCTACTCACTCTCGCAGAACAGTTTTTAGTTACTTGAAACAAAAAGAAGCTGTTTCTGAATTGTTTAGAGAAGTAGCTCCTAAAGTTGCTGATCGTCCAGGTGGATATACTCGTATTATCCGAACAGGAAATAGATTAGGTGACAACGCTGAAATGTGTATGATTGAGTTAGTTGACTTTAATGAATTGATGTTGGAAGGTAAGCAAGAGAAAAAGACAACTCGTCGTTCAAGAAGAGGTGGTAAACCTTCTGCTAAGCCACAAACAACAACTGAAGAAGTTGAGGTGAGTGCGCCAGTAGCTGACGTTGAAGAAACTAAAACAGAGGAGAAAAAAGTAGATGATACTTCTTCTGAAAATTCTGATTCTTCTGCTGAAGGTGAAGAAAAGAAAGAAGCTTAAAAAAAATTTAAGTGAATATATTGGCGAGGCTGTCTTGGAATAGGGCAGCCTCGCTTTTGTTTCTATTTTGAATAAATGTTGCTCAATAAGAAATATGCATAAATCAGGTTTTGTTTCGATAGTGGGAAGTCCAAATGTTGGAAAATCTACATTAATGAATAAGTTAATGGGTGAAAAACTTTCTATTGTTACCTCCAAAGCGCAAACAACGCGACACAGGATTTTAGGAATCTTGAACGAAAAGGAATATCAAATTGTTTTTTCTGATACCCCAGGTGTGGTTAATGCTGCTTATTCTTTACATGATTCTATGATGGGTTATGTCGATACTGCTCTCAAAGATGCAGATGTTATTCTGTTTTTGACCGATGTTTTTGAAAACACATTGAATCATGAAGAAACCCTTTTAAAGCTTCAAAAAACTAAAATTCCAATTCTTTGTCTAATAAATAAAATTGATTTAAAAAGCCAAGAAGTAGTTGCTGAGAGAATTAATTATTGGCAAGAACAATTACCAAATGCTAGGATTTTACCGGTAAGTGCGCTTCATGGGTTTAATACTGACCCGATTATTGAACTGATTTTGGAATTATTACCAGAAAATCCTCCTTACTTTGATAAAGACGCTGTTTCCGACCGTCCGATGCGTTTCTTTGTTTCAGAGATAATTAGAGAAAAAATATTTCTAAATTTGAAAAAAGAAGTGCCATATGCATGCCAGGTAGAAGTAACCGATTATCAAGAGGAAGAGGATATAATTAAGATTAGAGCGCTTATTATTGTAGAACGTGACTCTCAGAAAGGTATAATTATCGGTAAAGGAGGAAACCAATTAAAATATATTGGTATAGACGCTCGAAAAGACATAGAGAAATTTGTAAGTAAAAAAGTATTTTTAGAAACCTTGGTTAAAGTAGATAAAGACTGGCGTAATTCTGAGAATAAATTGAAAAAATACGGTTATTAGCATGAGTAATATAGTTGCAATAGTTGGAAGGCCTAATGTTGGGAAATCAACATTATTCAATCGTTTGGTAGAGACGCGCCAAGCAATTGTGGAAGAAATGAGTGGTGTTACTAGAGACCGTATTTATGGAATTGGAGAGTGGTGTGGCTATGATTTTTCTGTGATTGACACTGGTGGTTATGTCAAAGGCTCTGAGGATATCTTTGAAGACGAGATTAGAAAGCAAGTCGAAATTGCAATCGACGAGGCATCAGTAATAGTTTTTGTTGTTGATGTAACAACAGGAATTACTGATTTGGATGAAGCAGTTGCTAAATTACTTCGTCAAACAAAGAAAACAGTATTTGTGGTTGCCAATAAGGTAGATAATACGCAAAGAGTTGGAATGTCTTCCGAGTTTTGGGCTTTTGGAGTTGGAGATGTATTTGATATTTCAGCTACAAATGGCGCTGGTACAGGTGATTTATTAGATGAAATAGTTAAGGAATTTCCTTCAAAAGAAATTGAGAAAAATGAAGATTTACCGCGTTTTGCTATTATTGGTAAACCTAATGTGGGAAAATCGTCATTAGTTAATGCCCTTCTTGGTCAAAATAGAAATATAGTAACGCCAATTTCCGGAACAACTCGAGATGCTGTCAATACGAGATATAACGCATTTGGTTTTGATTTTATGTTGATTGACACAGCTGGAATTAGAAAGAAAGCAAAGGTCAATGAGGACATTGAATACTATTCTGTTCTTCGCTCTGTTCGTACAATTGAAAGTTCCGATGTTTGTATCTTTATGATAGATGCAACAGAAGGTATTCAAAAACAAGATTTGTCTATTTTCTACATTGCCGAAAAAAATCATAAAGGTGTTGTGGTGTTAGTAAATAAATGGGATTTGATTGAGAAGGATCACAAAACCACCAAAGAATATGAAACTAAAATCCGTGAACAATTAGCACCGTTTAATGATGTTCCAATTATTTTTACTTCTGCATTAACAAAACAACGGATTCATAAAGCCTTGGAAGAAGCCATGCGTGTTTATCATAATCGTGTTAAAAAAATCCCTACTTCAGAATTGAATGAATTAATGCAAGAAGTAATGGAGTATAACCCACCACCGTCTGTTAAAGGTAAATATATTAAGATAAAATATGTAACCCAGCTTCCAACACACGCGCCGGCGTTTGCATTTTTCTGTAATTTACCGCAATATATTAGAGACGATTACAAACGTTTCTTAGAAAATAAGTTGCGTGAAAATTTTGATTTTGAAGGAGTTCCTGTTCGAATATTTTTCCGGAAAAAATAGGATTGTCAGCTGTTGGATCTTTGGAAATAAGATTAAGCATGATATTTGGTTTTTAATTTTTTTGGTTTTTATCTTCTTTTTTCGTAAATTACACCATGCGAAGATTGAAAGTAATATTGTCGATTGATGGTGGTGGAATAAGAGGAATTCTCCCTTTACAGGTTTTGAATTACTTGGATACTGCTATTCGTAAGAACAGTATTTCTGAGACTATTAACGAGGCAATAAGTTTAATGGCTGGAACATCAACTGGTGCAATCATTTCCTCTGCATTAATGTTGGAGCAAAACCAAAACTATTTATTTAGCCCTAAAGATCTTTTGAAACTATATGAAAATCGAGGTTCTCAGATTTTTCAAAAAGACCGACCGAATAATGAAAATCCTTTGAAACTTATTCTTGAAAATAATTTTGGGTCCATTCGAATGAGTGACCTTCGAAAATGTTTTGTTTTTGCTTCATACGATGAAAGAACAAAGTCCCCATTTTTATTTACTTCAAGAATGGAACATTATAGAAATGTATCCTTATCAAAGGTATTACTTGCTTGCAGCGCAGTACCAGAATATTTTCAACCTGTTGAATTAGGCGGTCATTTATTATCGGACGGTATTCAGACAGCTAAAAATCCAAGTCTTTTTGCTTACCAACATGCTAAGGCTTATTATCCGAATGATTTATTTTTGTTATTAAGTATCGGAACAGGTAAGCTTCCTTTGTCTATGTATGATGATATTGAGAGAAAAACTGATGAAACACATCAGCAATTAGTAGAGTTGAGTAAGAAAGAAGATAACCTTATATATTATAGGGTTCAACCAGAAATTAAAAACGCAAATCCTGAAATGGATGATACTTCCTCTGAAAATATAAAAGCATTATTGGATGATGGAAAGATTTACGTTGCGAATGAAAGAGATTATTTAGACGCTATAGTTAATGAATGGAAAAACTACACATAACAAAGAGAGTAGTAATATTGCTTGTAACTGTCGCAATTATAAGAAGATCGTTTAATCTCTTCTGCGATAAGTGAGTCCAAATGACATAAGTGGACCACCGATTCCTAATTCAACATTTACTCCGAAGTTTTCGTTGAAGAAATATCTTCCTCCTACGCGAAAACGACCAGAGATTGGAGATGAGTTAAGTAGATAATCATTTTGGTTGAAGTTCGGATTATCTGATTCTGCATTTATTGATCGAGTACTTGCACCCAAAGCTAACCCACCATACAAATCGAGTTTTTCTACGTTGATATCTGGAATATGATAATTAAAACCTACCAATATTCTAGTTCTAGCAGAAGAAACCAAAGTAGGAAAACCATTTTCTTCAAATCTTGATTTTACTGAATTGAAAAAGGCGTCTAATGTTATGCTTAAGGTAGGGGTGAAATTATTTTCTATTCTTATTCCTATCGGAGCAACTCCGTTGGTATTAGCAAGGTCTGCGTCAACGCTAGCAAAACTGTCAAAAATTAAATCTAACAAATAAGCTTCCCAATTGGGGTAAGATACAAACGCAGTAAGCATTAAATCGTTTGCTTGCATTTGTGGTGGTAGGGTCACATCGTTTGCATAAGGGTCAGGTAGTTCTCTTTGAGCCGACACCATAAAACTATGGACTATAATAGCTATCAATATAATTGATTTAATAGTTGAGTTCTTCATTTTATAGTGATTTACAATGTTATTTGAATAATTCCTATCTAATTTTGTTAATTAATCTTGTTCAATAAATAATTACATATTACGAAGACGATATACAATTCCGCCGCTAATTGTTGCTCCTCCAGAAGCAGCTTCTAAACTAAAGCCGAGATTGTCCATCACGAAGTATCGCATTCCTACTCTCAAAGATAGAGAAATAGGAAAGTTTACAAGAGGATCTTGTCGGAGGAAATAGCGCTGGCTTCTAATTCTGAAACTCTCATCTTCAGTATTTACATTAGTCCATAGTCTGTTTGAACCAAAAGCAAAACCACCATAAAGATTAAGGTTGTCAACAGGTACTTCATCAAGGTGATAGTTTAAACCAACTTGAAACCGAAGTCTGGTAATATCGTATTCTGTAGTAACCGGAACACCAATAGGGTTGAAGTCAGCATCAAAAATTTCGGGTGTATAAGACCATTTTCCAGACCATTTATTTATAATTCCATCGAATGAAAATGACAGTTCATTTGATAACATAACCTCCATTCGCAATGATAGTGGAACCAATCCGCCAGTACTAACTGTAGTTGCGTCAATAGATCTTGCGTAAACTTGTGTATTGTACGCTCCCCAATTTGGATACCCAACTCTAAAGTCGAAAAAAATATCATTTTGCTTAGCTCCTTTTACATAATCGTCGTAATTGTATAATTGGCTAAATACAAATAAGTTGGCACCGAGAAAAATAACAGAAATGAAAAATCGCATTAACATATTCATTTAATTTATTAAGTGAAATTAATCAAATATTTTTAATTGTGGTTATTGTTTCAAAAAATAATGAATCGAGGTTGTTACTTGAGTTATTGTTTTTCAGATAAAGATAAATTAATATGATGGTTTGAAAATGTGACTTTAAGCATAATTATAGAATTGTTTTTCTTAGTAAGGAATCATGATAACAAAAAGGGATTGCTATGGTGGTATTTGATTTCCATATAAGTTTTGAAATTAGCTATAGACCGTAAGCACAAGTTTGCGTTGCCCTCCGTTATTTCTAAATTCGCATAAATAAATACCTTGCCACGTACCTAAGTGTAATTGATGATTTGTTATTGGAATATTCAAAGAGCATCCTACTAGGCTTGTTTTTAAATGAGCTGGCATATCATCAGGCCCTTCATAAGTATGTTCGTAATACGGCTCATTTTCTTTGATTAGTTGGTTAAAGGATTTTTCAAAATCGTTTCGTACCGTGTAATCTGCATTTTCATTAATTGTTAAGCCTGCAGATGTGTGCTGAATAAAAACTGATAATATTCCTTTTTCTGGGAACTCAATGGATTTTTCGATGAAGTCTGTAATAAGATGAAACCCTCTTGGAAAAGCAGGAAGCGAGATAAAATGTTGTGATATCATGATTAATATTTCTAAAAAAATAGTTGTGCTATACGACTAGATTATTGCATAAAGATATTTATTTGTTGATGCATAAGTTAATAATTTTGACAAAAATATTTTAGCCTAAAATAAGTAAAGTATAACATTGAGATAGCATTATGATAAAAAAATGAAATGTAAGCATTGCAATAATATAAAAGAAGCTGTTATATTTTTTCTTTTGTGAAAAGCAATTCGGTTTTATGATGTCTTTGTTAGAATGTATGAATAATTACTGTTTAATACAAAAAACCAAACATCCATAAAGGAATTGTATTATCTGAACCGTACTCGATATTGTCCGCTGCTACATAGCTTTTTTTGGTGTCTTTGATTTGCTTTTTGCCCTTGTTTTTTCCGCCGACTTCAAAGGTGTATTTATCTTCTACTAAGAAATCGCTTACGGTACTGCTTTTAACGTTGTACAGGTTATTTACTTGGTTGTAAAAAAAGCATTCTCGAATTGTCCCAATTTCTGAACCTTCTTTATTCATCGCATATACCATATTGGGATGATGCAAAAAGACTTTTTCGGGTTTGGCTAAATAAGCGTCCGAAGAACTTTTACTGTGTAATAAATTAATAATTCGTGAGTCCTCTAAATAATTGAGGTAAAGCATCACCGTATTTCTCGCCACTTCGATGTCTCCAGCTAATTTTGTTACATTAGGCTGGAAAGGAACAGCATGCGCAATCAGGTGTAACAGTTTTTTGAGTTTATGAATGTATTTCACTTCAACGTGCCGTAAATAGGGTAAATCGACTTCCAGCATCACATTAATCGTGCTCATTAGTTTTCTGTGGTAAGATGTTTTACTCTCTAAATAGAACGGATAATAACCATACATCAGATAATCCTCAAAATAAGCCAATGGGTGAATTTCTTTTACAACCTCTTTTGCGATGGAGGCGTGATTTTTTAATACTTCCGATAAGGTGTAAGGCTTAAATATTTTCCCGGTTTCAATTTGTAGGAATTCACGAAATGAAAGTCCGTTCATGGTATAAACAACAGCACGTCTACTTAAATCAGCTTCGCCTGAATGAATATGCAATAAGGACGACCCTGTAAAAACCACCTTGAGTTTTTTATAGCGGTCATAGATATTCTTTAATTCTTGTGACCAATTGGGATATTTATGTATTTCATCAATAAACAGGTGCGTACCGCTTCGTTTTAACCAATCACCGGCAAAGTCAACCAAGGTATTTGAAGAAAAATAGATGTCGTCTAAACTAACATAAATTGGCTTTGCTCCTTGGGGCAACTTGGTTTTGATATGGTGCAATAAGTAGGTAGTTTTTCCCACGCCACGTGCGCCCGTTAAGCCAATTAACCGATCGTTCCAATCGATTGCTAAAGTTCGGTCAAAACGATGTTCTAACTCCTCTAATTGTCGGTTGTGGTTGTCTATTAATTCTTTCATGATAGCTTTATATTACACAAAGATACCAATTTTGATTTATTTACAATACAAAAATCATATAATTTGCAATGTTGAGATTGCAAAATATTCAAAAAATGTAATGTGTGATACGCAATTTTTATAGCGCCCCAAGAATATAATTCACCAAAACTGGTGTTTTTGCATAGTTTTGGCGAAGTATAAAAAACCTCTCCGTTTCTACTCCTTGATCACCTTGACTTCTTTAAGGGATTAGTTTTCAGATAATGGAGTTTACGAAACTTTAAACTAATAATTCATCCCAAACGCCCATAAAGGAATGACGTTTTGATAACCGAATTCGATATCATCTCTGACAATAAAGGATGGCTTGAAGGATTGTTGTTGAGTTTGCTTTTTTGTCCCACCGACTTCGAAGGTGAAACTACTGATTTTGCACAATCCAAAGTGCATTTTTTGAACTAAATTGCACTTTCCGTTGAGCATTTTTAGGAAATATTTAGACGACACCCAAAATCTACCACTTCTCTTCCATCAAAAAATCAATGATGTTTTGCCATTTAATTCCGTTGCGAGTTGTTTCAAAACCTTGGTCGAGGGATAGCACATATTTAGGAAAATTGTCTGTTATTCGTTCCAATGAACGGTATTCTCGTTCAATAACAGTTGAATGAGTGAGTTGGGTACATACTTGAATGTAGTGTTTTTCATTTCCCTTGGATGCGATAAAATCAACTTCTAATTCGTCTAATTTTCCAATTGTAACATCATAACCCCTTGATTTTAG
>SKGS01000276.1 GCA_007117355.1 Lishizhenia sp.
TTTCTTGCAATTTGATCAATTTCTCCATTAGCTAAACTGTAAAAAGCTTGGTTTTGGTAGCCTTGCCCCAGCGAAACGATTTCTTCATTGACTTGTCCAAAGCCATTCATTGCGACAACCATTGTTGCAGCATATACACTTAATTTTTTCATCTTATTCTTATTTAGACTTATTATAAATAACAAGGTAAAAATAGAGTGATGAAAAGAGACGTGCAATACCTAACTTTAGGTATAAAGACACTAAAGTGTTGTATAACTGTTTTTTATAAAAATTATTTTTCTACACAAAATAGAAAAATACCATGAATATGGTATTAAAAACAAGGTAATACAGGTCTGATTTAGTCAAAAAAGGTTGGCATTAAAATCAAAAAATTCAATTCAACCAAATCCACAAACAACACCTTTCACTCATTCAACCTTACCAATGAAGAGATGAGGTCTTTTGATGTCATAAACTTAATTTAACTTGGCTCAAGAAAATCTACGACTATGGCAAAAAATACTTCATCTTCACTTCATGATTTAATAAAAGGATTATCCAAATCGGAGAAAAGGTATTTTAAAATTTATTCTTCTAGGCATACCATAGGGGAACAAAATAAATATGTTCAACTTTTTGACTTTATCGACCAATCAGAAAATTACGATGAAGAAGCTATTTTCCAACAGTTCGAAGGAGAAGCATTTCTCAATAGTTTTTCCCTTACAAAAAACAGATTGTACGAATCTATTATCAAAGCGCTGCATGCTTTTCATATTCAATCCTCTGCAACAGCTCAAATTTACCGCATGTTACACGGTGCAGAAATTTTAATGGATAAGAATTTATTAGACCAAGCTTGGAAACAATTACTAAGCGCTGAACGTTTAGCCAAAAAACACGAAAAATGGCAATTAATTCCTGAAATTAATAATCTAAAAAAACGTGTCCTTGAATGGTCTGGTGAAGACTTAGTATCCAATGAAAAATATACAAACGTTTATGTCGATGAGAAAGAAGTCAATGACATCATTATTCAGAATACAGAACTTTGGCATGCTAAGAATAGTCTGTTTATCCTTTTTTCGAAATTTGGCAGAGCAAGAACATCAGATATGATAATTCACTATCAAAATTGTCTGAGTGCAATTTGTATGGATGAGTCAAGTTATTCACATTCGTCAAGTAACTCCTTGATGTTTCACCAACTAATGAGTTTATATTATTTTGCTATTTTGGATAATAAAAATGTTTATTCCCATGCAGTAAAGGTGGTAGAATCTATATCGAACAATACTAAAATGGATAAGGAGAAAGAGCAAAATGTATTAATGGCATACACGGTACTTCTCGCAATTGCCATTGAAAACAACGATATTGCTAGTTCGAAGAATTACATGCAAAAAATCGAAAGCTACAAAAAAATATATTTGTCAAATGATTTAGACGACAATGCAAGTAGTGCTTCTATTTTTTTACTCGCTCTTTCATCGTTCAACTTTTTAATTCATGAAGGCAGTTTTGAGAAAGCTAGTCTTTTCATCGCTCAACTTTCTGATTTTGCTAACAAGGAGAACAATCATCTTACTAAGTTACAGAAATCATGGATGAATTTTTATTTCGCCAAAATATCATTTGGGTTGGGTAATTATTCCAAATGTTTACATTATTTGCAAGAAATAATAAATGAAACAGAGTTGGATGAATTTGTTGATTTATTGAGCGCAGTGCAACTTTTAAGAATCGCTGTTCTCATTGAGTTAGAGCGATACGAATTACTGGGTTATATCATCAAAGGAACACAGCGATTTTTGAAAAAACAAAATAGAGATTTTCTACTTGAAAAGACCATCTTAAAATTTAGCTTGAAAGTGGCACAAAGCAACAACTTGATTGAACAAGAAGAATATTTTTATGAATTGTTCGAAGCTATTAAAGCTAGTCGATGGGATAAATTCGACCGAGTATTACTGTCTTACTTCGACTTTGTTTCTTGGGCAGAATCAAAAAGTAAACGAACTACTTTTTATGCCATTAAGAAAAGAAATGCTTGGAAAAATATGGTGGCTTAGTTTTTGAAAAAATTAAGCCACCATATTATTGAATTCGAATTATTCATCCTAAACACTTGAATAAGTATCAGGATTACATCAGCATTCCACCACAAACGTTAATAGTTTGACCCGTTACGTAAGCCGACATATCCGAGCCTAAGAACACCACAACATTTGCAACATCTTCTGTTTTTCCACCTCGCTTTAATGGTATGCTATTGTTCCATTCCTGTACTACTTTTTCATCTAATGAAGCAGTCATTTCAGTTTCAATAAACCCAGGAGCAATAGCGTTACAACGAATATTTCTTGAACCAAGTTCTTGAGCAATAGATTTAGTAAACCCAATCATACCAGCTTTAGAGGCTGCGTAATTTGCTTGACCTGCATTACCAGAAACACCAACCACAGAGGACATATTTATAATGGAACCTTTTCTTGCTTTCAGCATTGGACGTTGCACAGCTTTGGTTAAATTAAAAACTGATTTTAAGTTCACATCAATTACTTCGTCCCATTGTTCTTCTGACATACGCATTAGTAAATTATCACGTGTAATTCCAGCGTTATTTACTAAAACATCTATTTGTCCGAATTTTTCAATTACCGCATCCACTAACTTTTGAGCCTCATCGAAAATTCCAGCGTTAGATTTAAAACCAACTACCTCTCCCCCATTTTGTGACAACTCCGCTGCTAGTGCGTTAGCTTTTTCCTCAGATGACAAATAAGTGAAAGCTACCTTAGCTCCTTCTTCCACACATTTTTGAGCTATAGATTTTCCAATTCCTCTGGAAGCTCCAGTAATCAAAACAACTTTTCCTTCTAGTAATCCCATATTAATTTAATTTTTGCTGCACGTGATTTAATTTTCGTTTTTACACGCTAACATAATTATTCAAGCACGAAGATAAAAATTTACCCTTAATTACAACCTTTTTGATTTTTTACTGGTTGAATAAGCAAAACTTGATTTTAGTTTCAAGTATGCCCAAAATTAATAATCCGTTTTTACTACTCGAACACAATATTCCAACAAAACATGTCGCCTTTCACAGTTTTTGATTAGTTTTACCTATGCATTATTAATCGTTTGTAATTTCGTTCATGGGTAAAGTATTTTTGGTTGTAATTATTTTTGCTGCAGTAGCTTGGTCTTTTTTTGCCGGATACCAATTATTAGATTCTACGGAAAATCCAAATAGTCCGAATTCATTTTTTTGTGAAGACGATGAAGCTGTGCTACTTTTGAATCGTGTTTCAGAAATGAAAAACACCGAGATTTATCAATTATTTAATAAAAATCCTTTACTTTCTTCGATCTCTATAATTGATTGGTCAAAAATTGAAGGAAACACAATCGTTTATGTAAGTAAAAATAACGCCAAAGCTGTAATTGCTAAAAATAAAAACTGGCGACCAAAAGAGATTGAATTAATTGAAGGCTTCTTGCGACAAAATAATGTAGTTCTCAACGCCCAAAAAGAATTCATTTCGATTTCTATCGGAGGGAATAATTGTAAAAATGGTGCAAAGATTCCTTTCCATGAATTAGACAAAAAAGCAAGTGCCAATTTGTGGGAAATAACCAATGATACAAAATGGAGAAGAACAGATGTTTATGCCCTAAATACAGGCTATACCGAATATTCGACAGTATTTAAAAATAGTAATTTTGGAGAAGCGATTAATGACGTTGCTGAATTTGCGCTTGTTCTTCCTCAATCTATTGAAAAATACGAGTTTTTCGAACGTTTTTATGCCAAAGAAAAAGATTCAATATTTGCCTCAAGCGTAATGTTTAATTGGATAAACAAAGGTTTTGTAAAAGGAAACTTAAATGGAGAAACATTTCTCGTTACCGACTATCAAGCACAACAAAACCCAAGTTTGATTTTATTAGAAAAATCAGAAAGTGAAGACTCTGTTCGAATGGACAAACAAATAAAATCATTCATAGGTTTTGAGCTTACTTCTGATTTTCCTTCACGACCTTTATCTCGAATTTACACGCTAGAAATTGATAACCTTTGCATCATTACCGAAAGCAAATCGCTTGCGGAAAACCTTTATTTACTTTACAATCTTGGTGAAACTCTTGGTCTTAACGAAAAGAAAAGCAATGAGTTCTTTAAAGGCCTACCAACATTGACCAACTATAGACTTGTGAACAATAAAAATAAACGTTCTGTCACGCAAAGAAATAATACACTTTTTGAAGTTGCAATGACACCACCAATGGAAGATTTTTCCTCAACTTCAGCTACGAATTGGACATATAATTCAGGTTTCTCATCTATATCAGGTTTTGTTCCAATAGCAGACCACATTCGGGGTGGTAATTCGCTTTTCGTTTATAATGAAAATGGAAAATATGCATTGATTGACAGAAATGGAAGATATATTTGGGGAGGGAATTTAGAAGAGAAAATACTTAACTCTCCGATGGTTGTGGATATTTATGAAAACGATAAACTTCAACTATTGTTCGCAACCCCATCTAAGATTTTCTTACTCGATTTGAATGGTGAAAATGTCGCTAGTTTCCCATACTCATCGGAACATGAATTAAGCTCTAAAATAAGTACATTAAAGTGGAAAAATACAATTAGAATTTTAGCTGGAACATCCAAAGGTGAGGTAATTATGTTAGGAAATTCTGGAAAAGAACTAAATATCGTTCAAATTGGCTCCCACCCTATTAAAATTTCTCCAAAAGCATTGAACCTCACTGGAAACCTTCGTGTTTGGGTAGCTAACACCAATGATGAAAAATACTTAGGATATTTAGAAACTCCTGCAAAAGCAGAATTACTAGGAAAAACAACTGCCAATCATTTTTTAAAAGCAGGCAGCAATGTCTTTGGAATTGTGCAAGAAGAAAACGATATTTTTCTTGAAACAATGCGCAACGAAAGCACCTCTTCTTTTGCTAAAGGAAAAGTGATACAACTCATCAATGAACTTGTTATTTTGCAAACAGAAAATGAATTGCAAGCTTATGATGCACAACGCAAACTTATTAGTTCTCAAAAACTGCCTTTCAAAGAAGTTGGGGCTGTCAACCTTACCTTTATTGGTGAACAAAAGTTTTGGACTGTTTTTGACTACTTAGAAAATAACGTTTATCTTTTCTTGCCCAATGGGGATTTAGCCAAAGGTTTTCCTAAAGAAGGAAGAGCTCCAATTACAACATCTTATGATAAACAAGCAAATTCGTTAGTGGTTTATACCACATTAAATAGCGTTGTAATTGCTTACATGGTTGATTTTAGTGAAATTTAATCTCAGAAATGATAAAGCGCATTTACCTATTTTACTTTGTACTGCTTGGTATTACCGTTTTTAGCTTATCTAACTGTATTATTTTCCAGAGAAGTACTATTGCGAATTATCATGAGCGAGAAACACCTGTTGGTCAAACAAAAATCTCCGAAAACCTTTTTTGCGACAAAACAGAAATAACCAACTTTCACTATTTGGAATTTTTATCTTGGACAAATCAAGTGTTTGGAAGGGAGTCCGTTGAATATTTGCAAGCATTACCCATTGTTTCGTGCTGGAGCGAAGTAGATGAATGCTTGGCCGAACTTGCTAAAAACTATTTACGTCATCCTTCTTATCGTGATTTTCCATTGGTTGGTATTTCCCAAGAGCAGGCACGTCTTTATTCTCGTTGGAGGTCTGATAGAGTTTTTGAATATCAATTAATTAAACTGAAACTATTAGATTTTAATGTTACCCCAACACCAGAAAATCACTTTACTATCGAACGGTATTTTACCAGTACTCCACCGTATAAGAGAGACCCTAGAATAAAATACTATGCGGAGTATAGTTTGCCTAACAAAGCAGAGCGAGAACAGATAATGGCTTACAACGACTCAATCACTGAGGTATTTTTAGAAAATTGCAAGTCCAAAACGTGTAAAGCGTGCCAAGAAAATTTTCCAGATACACAATCGGCAATTCAACCTTGTAAAGGAGGGGTCATTTTTTCGTTTCCAACACGACCTGTTACATCTGGCTGCCAGACTAACGGAAAAAACAGCATATTGGAACTTCGTGGAAATGTGGCCGAGTGGCTCCATGAGGATAGTCTCGCTGCTGGTTATAGCTGGAAGGATAATTACACCGTTTTTCCTGATTATTATGTGGATCAAACTCCAATTAACGCTTGGACAGGTTTTCGTTGTGTTGGAAGATGGAAGAAGTGGATAGACTGAAGTGAAGCTTTACCTGTTGAGAACGTTTCGATAAACTTCTTCAAATCGGGAGACACCATTTTCTAAGCCAAAAAATGCTATTGCGCCTTTTCGTAATTTGTTTTTATCAAATGCAGCGGCATCCAAGTTTACTTTCGCAAATGCAGCTTCAGTTAACTCAGTCAATACTTGACCTGATTCATATTTATGAACGATATAGTCCGTATCCCCTACTCCTGCGTTGCACAAAACAGGAACGCCCATTGCCATAATCTCGCCTTGCTTAGTTGGTGATGACGCTTTTTTGGAGTAAGCAGCTTGAATAAAAAACAAAGAGTAATCAAAGAGTGCAATGTGCAATGGAACATATTTATGAACAGTTGAAGCAAAAAGCAATTTTTCATTATTTATGCCAAGTTCAGTAGCTTTACCTTTAATCATCTCAGGATTTTCACCAGTCACAAACAAGAACTTAGCATTGGGATTGTTATCAGAAAAAACCTTGAAAAAAGCGAGCATTTCATCCAACATATACCAAGTACCAATGGAACCAACATAACCTAAAATAAAATCATTTGGTGTTATTCCTAAAGCGCGTTTCAATTCTCGCAAACGATGAGGATTTATAGCTTCAGGGTTGAATAAACCTACATCTACACAACAGGGAATCACCTTAATTTTAAATGTATCAGCATCAAGATAATCCCAAGAGCGAATTTCGTTGGCTCCATTTTCCGTCAAAGAGACTACGTAATCTGCTGCTTGTAAAAATGTTTTTTCCTTATTTTTAAAATAGGAATATACCATTTTGAATAGCGGATTTTTTAAATTCCATATTTTACCATCCACTCTTTCGTCTGCCCAAAATCCGCGCATATCAAAGACAAACTTTGTCCCATATTTCTTTTGAAAAGCATACCCGACAAAGGCAGAAATATAACTCCGACAATGAATAATTTCAAAACCAACCTGTTCGTGGTACTTCTTAGCCGTTTTAAGTGCTGTTCGAATGTCCTTTATTGTCGATAAAATCGGTGGTTTTTTGGTGTAACTTAGCGGAATCCACGTAATATTCGATTTTACGCATCGTTCAGCAATCATTTTTCGGTTGGCCTCAAAACGCTCTTCTTTTTCAAAACTCATTAAGTGAAATGAAAAACCACGCTTTGAAAGTCCTTCAATATAAGGAATCACCTGCGACTGACCCAAAGAGTCTGTCATACCATCATATGAAATATATAAAACTCGAATTGGTTTACTCATCAAAATAAGATTCATTTAACTCGTACCATTGTAAAAACATGATAACGAGCCATAATTTATTATACAGCTGGTCTTCTCCCATCAAATAGCGTTTTTTCAATTGAAGTACACCTTTTGTATTTAAAAAAGCTACTTTTTTTAAACGTGACTCACTCAAATAATTTTCCAAGAATGGTCTAAGTTCTTTTGCCAACCAAATTCTTATCGGCAATCCAAAGCCCCATTTTGGTCGCTCCATTAATTGTTTAGGAAGGTAGTTGTACATTACTTCCTTCAATAAATATTTTGAAACCCCATCTTTGTATTTTAAAGCAGGATCTACATTTAATGCAAATTCAATAATGCGATGGTCAAGCAAAGGAACCCGTGCCTCCAAAGAAGCTTTCATACTAGCCCTATCCACTTTTACAAGCAAGTCATCTTTCAAGTAATAATTCAAATCAAAAAATGCTTGTCTCTCCATCGGGTTTAGCGTTCTCAAAAGCTCAGGAGTTTCAAAATGAACAACAGATTGTTCTTGTTTCTTCAAGACGTCTTTTAGAGAAGCAGCTGAGAACAAATACTGTTCGGTAGAGAAAATGTGAGACATTAACTCTGTATTTCGATCAAAATCAAACACATCTGCAACCCTTTTTAATCGCGGCTTACCAGAAGACTTTAATGCTAATTTAATAGGGTTTCGTCCCATCTTTAGCAACTTGTTATCTAATCGTTTTGCCCAATTGTACATTCCATATCCTAGAAATTGTTCATCGCCACCATCACCAGTCAAGACCATTTTTACCTGATTTCTAGCTAATTTTGAAACCAAAAAAGTAGGTATAGCACTAGCATCTGCAAAAGGCTCATCGAACATCACTTGTAAATCACCCATTAAGTCTTGCGCATCTTTGTGAGACACTACAAAGCTAGAATGATTTGTCTTTAAATAATCTGCTACTTTTTCAGCATGTTCACTTTCATTGTACTTTGCTTCATTAAACCCGATAGAAAATGTACTAATTGAAGTAGGAGAAACTTGTTGTGCAACAGCTGCAACAGTAGATGAATCAACACCTCCACTTAGAAAAACGCCAAAAGGCACATCACTTTTTAGTCGAAGCTTAACACTATCACATAAAAGTCCGTTTAATTGTTTTTTTGCTTTAGACTCGTCAGAAAGAACCTTTTTTTCAACCTGATTTTCCAAGTCCCAGTATTTCTTTAAATCAAAACCTGTCTGAGAATAAAATGCATACGTTCCAGTTGGGAACTTCTTTACCTCATTATAAATGGTGTGAGGGGCAGGAATATAACCTAAGCGAAAATATAAATTCACTGCATTTTGGTTGATAGAAAACTTCTTGAATTGCTTTGCAAATGGGGTCAACGACTTTAATTCACTCGCAAAAGCAAAAACACCATTCTCTTCGTAGTAGTAAAATGGCTTAATACCCATTCTATCACGAGCTAGAAACAACTTATCACTATGTTCGTCGTAAATTGCTATAGCAAACATACCGTTTAACTTGAGAATGAAAGTCTCACCCCAATTAATGTACGCTTGAAGCAAAACCTCGGTATCAGAAGATGTTTCAAAATCAGCAGAAAACTCAGTTTTTAATTCCTCTCGAAGTGCTTCAAAGTTGTAAACCTCACCATTAAAAACGATAGTATATTTCCCGCATTTACTAGTCATTGGTTGATTAGCGTTATCTGATAAATCAATAATGCTTAATCGTCTATGACCTAGAGCTACTTTTTTATTTCCGTGCACAAATACTCCTTGAGCATCAGGTCCTCGATGCTTGATTTTGCAAGTCATTTCTTCAATGAGACTTTTAGGCAGTTCTGACGCTCTAGAATAAAATCCAGTTACTCCACACATTTGTAGTTATTTGCGGCAAAAGTAGGGTTTTTAACAACCCTTTCATAAAATAATTGAATAAATCAATCACAAAAAAAAGCGAGACCTTTCAGCCTCACTTTTTTCCATCATTTAACTACTACTTATCTTAATGAGATTCTTTGTGTTACTTTTTTGGTAGGTGTTTGTAAAACAACCAAATATATCCCTTTCTTAAATGTTGAAATATCCATAACAATTTGTCCAGCTGGTGAAGTATTGTAACTCTTTGGATTAGTTACTGTTCTACCAGTCACATCCATTATTTGAATTGTAACTTCTTCATTCGTGATTGGTAATTCAATAGTAAATTGACCATTTGTTGGGTTTGGATACAATTTCACATTCGACAATGGATCAATATCTTCAAGTGATAACGTTGGTGTAGCGTCACCAATACAGAACTCGTGTCTTGCTTGATGTCCAAAATTACCATCTGGGGCAGTCATTTGGAAAACTGTTGCACCTGAACCATCACGCATGAAGTAATTTCCATTAATATCACATTGAGGTTCAGAAGCTCCATTCAAACCATCACCATAAGAATCATTGATTGTAAAAATATAACAGCCTTCTTCTAAACAATAAGATCTATTCACTTCTTGCATTTGAAGACTAACTTCATAACCTCCACCTTGGTCGATTAACACATCGTCTTCAGAAGTTCTAATATTCCAAGTAATCTCATCTGCATAACAATCTAGTTGAATCGTAAGGTCAAGAACACCTTCGTCTCCAGTTATTTCAAAAGTACCAGAACTTTCATCGTTTCCAGTATTTTGATCTGGTTCGTTATTTGGGTTCTCTGTTGATGCAGTAAAAGTAAAGTTACCTGCATTAGCAGAAGTTTGAGAAGGCAAAGTAACATCTACAGTTGCTCCAGAAGCCAAATTACCAGTCCAATTGAAAGAATTGTTTACCGTACCCCATGAGTAGTTAATGGTTACAGATGTTAACGTCTGCACACCGAAATTTCTTAACTGAACAATTGGAACAAAGTTTGAACCACAAATGCTTCCTTCTGGCTCTATAATTCCAGTAATTCCAGCATCATATTCGATTGCAGCCGCAGGCTCACAATTTTCAGTATTCCATAGCGCACTTCTTGGTCCTTCCAAAGCTGCAATCATCCTATTAGATTGATCCACACTAAACATTTCATAACAAGTTTCGCTAGTGTAGTCCATATAGTTTTCTACCTGCTGACTACCTCCACAGTTTGGATTTGCACACGCATTGAAGCTGTTGTTTTGTGGATGTGGCGGTGTATCACAACAAAAATCTCCTTGTGTATTACAGTTATTCTCAGAACAGCTTCCTCCTTCAAAAGTATGGTAGAGATCTAGGTAATGTCCTACCTCATGCGTCATTGTTCTGTTCAACCTACCACCTTGCCATAAGCGAAATCCTTGGCTTCCATCCGGGTCATTTCCTATTGACAAATTCAATACAACAATTCCATCTTGGTCAGAGATAAAAGAAATATTTGCAGGCGGGAGGTAAGCATATCCAAGCACCCCACCAGCAAATGAATTTGGATTAGCTACATCAGCACCATTTCCATTAATCTCTGAAACAACCCAAACATTCATGTAGTAACGATTGTCCCAACGCGATAAATCTTTAACTGCTATTTCATTCCCGCCCCCAGCAGAAATACCGTTTGCAGCGTAACCCTGAACAGAAGTACCATCTATTCTATTTATACCAGAATGAGGATTTCCATCTGGGTCAACATTTGCTAAACAAAATTGAATATTTGTATTTCCTACAGCGGCAGGAACAGAACTTTGTGCAACACCTCCATCTTCAGAAGTTCCTGCAAAATCACGATTTAACGCATCAATACAACTTAATAATTGAGCATCGGAAATATTAGTTACTTCTCCAACTGGCTCCCCCTTGTGAATCACATGAAACACTACAGGAATAATATATGTACTTCTCTGACTTTTAATCTCATCAATGTTCTGCAAAATTTCCTGTGTCCACTCAGCAGCCTGTTCTCGACCTTCCTTATATTCGGGACTATTTTCTAATAAATAATCAGTTACTTGTTTTTGAAAACACTGCTCCTCTTCCGCTGCATTTGGGTTGGGCGGATTCACACGAGAAACAATTTCTTGTGAAAGAAGGTTAAATGTAAAAAAGAATGCACTAATAAATAGTATAATGGTTTTTTTCATAATAGCTTGGGTTTTAATCTGAGACAATTTTATTAAAAAAAATACTAACCATGAAATTAACTGGACATTTTCTTTTAAAATGTAACAAATCAATGATGAATGGACTTTTTTCTTCTTCTTAAGGGTATTTAAAATAAGTGCAGTCGGTTTGTCTTTAAAAAATAATAATTAACTTCACCTAAATTTAATGAATTATGAGCGTAAAATTAACTTTAACATCGCTACTTATTTTTCTTTTTACATCAATAGGTTTAGCGAAATCAGAAGTAAGAGAAAAGTTATTCGAACCTTTAGACTCAGGTTTAAAAACTGGCTTAATTGCCGTTGGAGTAATGGTAAATGACGGAGAGAATTGGCTTAGAGGCGCTGTCGTTACGATTTATCAAAACGATAAAATAATTTCGAGTAATACATCTACTAACGATTCTATTACTGTACTTTCATTAGTAGATTACAATTTTCAAGAAGTTAAAATTGAGGTTAAAATGAAAGGCTACAGAACAGAACGCATTATGGGAGTTAAATTGAAAAATGGTGGAATTTACAGGATTAAACTCACTCCTGGCGAAGGTGTTCAAGAAGGAAGATTAGAAAGTAGAATTTCTAATGAGAGTAAACAAAAAATGACTTTTTGCGAAAGAAGAACACAAAGGAAAATAAAGCGGTTAGAAAACAGATTAGAACGCATAGAAAAACGAAAGTTAAATCTTAAAGAAAAATAAAAATAGCTTTATTTTAGAACAGGAGTTAAAGTCACTATCTTAAATTAACTCTCTTCATATACTCATAGCCATTCGATTGAATAATTACAATATAAATACCTTTCTGAAATTCAGAAATATTCAAATTTACAGATTTATTCGTTGCTAACTGAAACTGTTGAGGTGCCAAAACAGTCCTTCCTGAAATATCCATAATTTCGATAGAAACAACCTCTTCCGAGCTTTCAAATTCAATCGTAAATTGACCAGAAGTTGGGTTTGGGAATAATTTCACATCCTTTTTGTTATAAGTAGATTTAGCTAAAGCGGCCGACTGAGGTGTTAGGCAAAACTCATGTGATTCAGACGATTCAAACGCACCATTTTCTGCTGCCATTTCAAAGAGAAGTGTCCCATCTCCTTTTCGCATTTCAAAACTACCATCAATGGAACAATCTTGGTAAATAGAACCATTTAAACCATCTCCGAATGAATCATTAATGGTAAAGCGATAACAAGCAGCAGCTAGACAAAATGCATCATTTATCGTTTGTCCATTCGAGTTGTCAGAATAGCCCTCCCCTTCCCTGACAATTGTGTTCGTTTCTACATTGCGTATTTCCCAAGAAATGTCACTTCCATAGCAATCTAAATCCAAATTCAACACTACTGGTTGCTCACTTGCATCAACACTAAAAGGCTCAGAGGCAGAGTCGTTGAAAATATTTTCATCTTGTTGGTTATTCGGCTCAGAGGTGAAAGCCGTAAAGGTGAAGCTCCCAGAATTGACCGTTTGTTGGGGTAAATCAACTACTTCTGACTGACCGGTATTTAGATATCCTGTCCAATTGAATGTTGCATTTACATTACCCCAACTGTAGTTTATTTTTACTGATGTAAGTGGTACCTGTCCAAGATTTTTCAACTCTACCTGAGGAGTAAAGAGTGCACCACAAAAAGAACCTGTTGGATGAATAATTTTCTCTATCGACGCGTCATAATCAAACTCATTTGCGTATTGTTGAAGACACTGCATGGTATTGAGAGCATTTAATCTACCTACTCCTAATTTCCCAATGAATTGTGGATTTTCCGAATCTATATTATCTGCTCCATCATACAAGCATTGAATTAATTGCTCATTGGTAGCATCAGGAGCAAAAGATTTCATTAGCCCCAAAAATCCTGCAACTAAAGGGGTCGCCATAGAAGTACCTTGAGAATTTTGATAGCCATTGGTATGTGTTGTGCTTCTGATAAATGAACCAGGAGCTGTGATGTCGATAAAACTTCCATACTGCGAAAAATTAGATTTAGCATCGTTGGGATTCGACGAAGCTACAGCAATAACATTAGGATAAGCAGCAGGAAACAATTCTTCATCTGTTCCATCATTTCCAGCAGCAGCAACGAGAATACAGCCAGCGCTCTGCGCATTATTCATAATGTTTTGACCATAAAACCCAGCAGATGGCCCTCCCCAAGACATATTAATAATATCAGCTCCATTTTGGGCCGCCCAAATAACTCCATCATACCCTCCAATTAATTGCCCTTGACAATTCGCTATTTTCACAGGAATCACACTCACATTCCAACCAATGGAGGCAATACCAATGTCGTTGTCTGTTTCAGCACCAACAATTCCAGCAACATGTGTTCCATGAAAACCATCTGTTGAACCACAAGGTCTTGGGTCATTATTTTGCATTACTACATCTCTTCCTGCTAACATTTTATTCACTAAATCAGGGTGGTCAATATTAAATGCATCATCGGTAACGGCAACTTTAACTGAAGCACTTCCCGTAGAAAAATCCCAAGCCTCCTGCGCTTTTATTTTGTGCAAAGACCATTGATTTACCGTTGGACTCCAACCTGTTGATGAATTTACACCTAAATCATTTGGTGTAAGTAATAATCGGTGTAAGTCTTTTAATTCTGCATACAAAACCTCTTCTTGTTGTTGCATTAATCGAACAACGTCATGAACCTTATACGGATTTTCAACTTTAATTTGATAGGTTCTGTTAAGTTTATCGTCATTTACTAATTCTGGATGAAGCCGAACTACTTCTTCGATTTGAATTCCAGTTGCTTCTATGGAAGAAAAAATAGGATATTGCTTAAAATCAACTTTTTTCCCATCGGATGGAAATATCTTAACGGATTCTTTTAGCTGAAAAACAACCAATCCGTCTTGATAATCACGATACACCGTTTGTCCTAATACAAAGGACGTAAAAGTCAATAAAAAGACATTTAATAATATCGATAATGGTTTGTAATTCATTAAATGAAGTATATTATTTTTGTTTTCATATGTTGCCAATTAAGAAACAACCAATCTTAACAATTTGTAAATCAGTACCACTTAAAGGTTTCAATTACAATAATTGAAACAATAATAACTATTTTTGAACGTAGTACCAAGTATTTTGTTTTTAAAGGTAGTATTGATTTTTTAAAATGAAAAGATGTCAAATTTCAAACTTGCGAAATTAATTTGTTGCGTTTTATATTTGTTCCTTTGGGAGCAAGCTGTTTTTGGTCAAAATTCACTTCAAACTTTTAATGAAAATAGAATAAAATCAAGTACAAGAGGAATGTATATTCTTGGCTCTTGGTCCATTGCAAATATTACTTATGGAACATTTGGCGCTTTAACGGCAAGCGGAGAAGCTAAATACTTTCATCAAATGAATGCTGGTTGGAATGCGGTAAACCTAGTAATTGCAGGTTTCGGCTTGTATCAATCTCGCAATGAAAAGCCAGCCGATTATAATTTTCAAGAAACTTTATTGAAACAACAAAAACTGGAAAACGCTTTTCTATTTAATTCTGCGCTTAACTTCACCTACATAACCGCTGGTTTTCTTTTGAAAGAAAGAAGTAAAAATGATTTAGAAAACTACCATCGCTGGCAAGGTTTTGGAAACTCTTTAATTTTTCAAGGAGGATTTTTGCTAGGTTTTGATGCGATAAATTTCTTCATTCAGCGCAAAAGATTCACAAAAGATTTAATGCCAATGATTGACGAAATTCAACTTTCGCAGGCGGGTTTAGGCTTGAAGTGGAATATCGGAAAGTAGTGATGTGTATTTGAATATAAGAATAGTTCTTTTGATTCATGATTCTTACTATTTAAAATGTATTTTTGTATTCGAAACGCAAAAGGCATGAAAAATTTAGTTTGGATTTCATTAATAGTATTGATTTCAAGTTGTGCAACAAAAGTTCCGTTCACAAACAAAATTCGCAATGAGTTTGACTTGACGGAAACTAAAATGAGGCAAGTACAATTCTATACTTCTAGAACAATAATTTTAGAGCGAAGTACAGAGAGACAAACAACTGCGACAACTGGTCAAGGTGGTGATTTAGTAGTAAGCTCTACCTCATCATCTGAAAGGATTATCATTCCCGCAAATCGTCCTTGTATCTTTGAAAAAATGGAAGAGGATGGTTCTATTTTAATTCGTTTCGAACTAGGCGCTGGAAGGGTTCTGCGTTTTAAACAACGACCAAATGTGGCATCGGACAGATTTTACCTAGAAGCCGATTGGCGCGATGGAAGAGGAGAATTAGATTATGGTGGAGCTGTATATTTTGCTGTTTCGGGTAGTAGCTCTGCTTATTTAATTGTCAAACTCAAACAATGGCAAAAAAACAAAAAGAAGGATAGAGTTGTGAAAGGTATGAAGGTGTAGTGAAAAACATTTCACATTTGATTCTTTCACTATAAACCACAATATACCAAGGTTTAACGAATATTTGCATAATTTTTGATTCATAACGTTTATTTGCTCTTCTAAAATACACTATATTAGCGCAACTAATTTTTTTTCGTGTCAGACGCTTTAATTATTATTCCAACGTATAATGAAATAGAGAATATCGAACGTATGATTCGGAAAGTTTTCTCCTACAACAAAAAATATCATCTATTAATCGTTGACGACAATTCACCTGACGGTACTTCCCAAAAAGTAGATGAACTTAAAGCAAATGAGTTTCCAAATGAACTGCATATTTTAAAACGAAAAGGAAAACTAGGACTTGGTACAGCATACATCGCAGGTTTTGATTGGGCTTTGGGAGCTAATTACGATTATATTTTCGAAATGGATGCTGACTTTTCACATAATCCAGATGATTTAATTCGGTTGTATGACGCCTGCAAAAAAGATGGAGCAGCATTGGCAATCGGCTCAAGATATTGTTCTGGCGGAAAAGTAGAAAACTGGCCTTTGACTCGTATTTTAATGTCATACTTCGCTTCGATTTACGTCCGTATGATTTTATGGATAGGTATTAAAGACACCACAGCAGGGTTTAAATGCTACACGAAAGAAGCATTACAAAAAGTCAACTATCATGTCATTCCATTCAAAGGTTATGCATTCCAAATCTGCATGAAATATGGAGTTCGTAAACACAAATTAAAAATAATCGAAGTTCCAATCACGTTTGTTGACAGACAATACGGTGATTCAAAAATGAGCACTGGAATTTTTAAAGAAGCAATTTTTGGTGTTTGGAAAATGAGAAAAATGAAGTTGTAATTATAATTTATTGGTTATGAAAATTCTATTGAAAGGCGGTTTAATTATCAATGAGGGTAAACAAATCCAACAAGATATTTTAGTTGAAAACGAACGAATTTCAAAAATAGCTGCATCCATTCAAGATGCTTCAGCAACAGAAATCAATGTTGAGGGGAAGTTCATTCTTCCTGGAGCTATTGATGACCAAGTGCATTTCAGAGAACCAGGACTTACACATAAAGCTACAATTTATACAGAAAGTCGAGCTGCTGTCGCAGGAGGAATTACTTCCTTTATGGAAATGCCAAATACCGTTCCAAATACACTTACTCAAGAATTACTCGACGATAAATACGCCATTGCAGCGCAAAAAAGTGCTGCAAATTATTCCTTTTTCATGGGCGCTTCCAATGATAATTTAGACGAGGTACTAAAAACTAACCCAAAAGATGTGTGCGGTGTAAAAGTTTTTATGGGTTCAAGCACAGGAAATATGTTAGTTGATGCTCCACAAACGTTAAATAATATTTTTTCTCAAGTCCCTATGCTTATCGCCACGCACTGTGAAGATGAGGCAACAATTCAGCGCAACACAAAGTTGGCTAAAGAAAAATACGGTGAAAATGTGCCAATTGAACTTCATCCTGAAATTCGGAGTGAAGAAGCTTGTTATTTATCTTCTTCCATGGCTGTAGATTTAGCCAAAAAATACAATACACGCCTTCATATTTTGCATATTTCTACCGCAAAAGAACTTACGCTGTTTAGAAACGATATTCCGCTAGAAGAAAAGCGTATTACAGCAGAGGCTTGCGTACATCATTTATGGTTTTCGAAAGAAGATTATGCTAAAAAAGGAACATTCATAAAATGGAATCCAGCGGTTAAACAAGCGTCAGATAGAGATGCGATTTGGAAGGCAGTTTTAGACAATAGAATTGATGTTATTGCAACAGACCACGCTCCGCATACCATCGAAGAAAAACAAAACACCTATTTTAACGCGCCATCTGGTGGGCCTTTAGTGCAACATGCTTTATTAGCGTTGTTGGAAAAATCAAAAGAAGGTATTATTTCAATTGAACGAGTTGTAGAAAAAACAGCTCATGCACCAGCTATTTTATTTGAAATTAAAGAACGAGGTTTTATTCGAGAGGGATATTTCGCTGATTTGGTTGTTGTTAACCCGAATAAAGCTGAGGAGGTGACAAAATCAAACATTATGTATAAATGTGGCTGGTCTCCTTTTGAAGGAACAACATTTAGCCACTCGATTGAAAAGACATTTGTAAACGGGAATATAGTTTTTGAAGATGGAAAAATAGTTTCCGATAAAACTGGAAAACGTTTATTGTTTAATAGATAAAAGTCATGTCCATTTACTGGAAAATCATTTTTATAGTATCATTTGGTCTGTTTTCATGTACCCATGAACTCGAAATAATTGAAGTGCCAAAAGATTTGATTCCGCCAGAGCAGTTTCAACCTGTGTTAAAAGACATGATGTATTTAGAAAGCCACACAAGGTCGCAATTCAACAATGTAAATGACTTTTATAAAATCTTACCAAAATCAGCGAATGTGATTTTTGAATCGCATGGAATAGATAGTTTACGCTATTATAACTCCATGCAGTATTATGTTAAGAAGCAAGAATTATTAATTGAAATGTATCAAGCAATTTTAGATGAAATACAAGAGAATGATAGTTTGCAAGAAATTGAGTCAGCAAAAAAGTAAAATGATTTTGATTAGCTTTGTTTAAAAAAGAAAATATATGTACGGAAAAATGAAAGCCTTTCTAGCAGAAGAGCTAGAGCAAATAAAAAATGATGGTGTTTTTAAAAAAGAACGAATAATAACTTCTCCGCAAGGAGCTGAGGTAACTGTAAACTCTGGTGACGAAGTGGTTATCATGTGTGCGAATAACTATTTGGGGTTATCGTCTCATCCCGATGTAATTCAAGCTGCCAAAGACGCTTTAGATTCTCATGGTTTTGGAATGTCTTCTGTTCGTTTTATTTGTGGAACGCAAGATATTCACAAAGAATTAGAACAACGCATTGCGGATTTTTACGGAACAGAAGACACGATTTTATACGCCGCAGCTTTTGACGCAAACGGTGGTGTTTTTGAGCCACTTTTCACATCAGAAGATGCGATAATTTCCGACGAATTAAATCACGCATCTATCATTGATGGAATTCGACTTTGTAAAGCACAACGCTATCGTTATAAGCATTCTGACATGGCAGACTTGGAAGAGCAATTGAAAAAAGCGCAAGACCAACGTTTCCGTATTATTGTTACCGACGGTGTTTTTTCCATGGATGGAGACATTGCTAAAATGAATGAAATTTGCGATTTAGCAGATAAATACGACGCATTGGTCATGACCGACGAGTGTCACTCAGCAGGATTTATCGGAAAAACAGGTCGAGGAGTGCCAGAATACCACAATGTAATGAATCGTGTTGACATTATTACAGGAACACTTGGCAAAGCATTAGGTGGAGCTATGGGTGGATATACCACTGGTAAAAAAGAAATTATAGAAATGCTACGCCAACGCTCTAGACCATACCTATTCTCTAATTCTTTGGCTCCTTCCATTGTTGGAGCGGCAAATAAAGTGTTTGAGATTTTAAGCGCAACCACTGAACTAAGAGACCGTTTGGAAGAAAATACGAATTACTTTAAATCTGCAATTATCGAAGCAGGTTTTGATATTGTCCCGGGCGAATCTCCAATTGTACCAATAATGCTTTATGATGCGGCACTTTCTCAACAATTTGCAGACAAATTGTTAGAAGAAGGAGTTTACGCAATCGGCTTCTTCTACCCTGTTGTACCAAAAGGAAAGGCAAGAATTAGAACGCAGATTTCAGCTGCACACACTAAAGAACAACTTGACAAAGCCATTCAAGCATTTATTAAAGTTGGAAAAGAGTTAAAAGTAATATAAATTACTTCTCACGAATGTATGGGTGGAAAGTTTGGGCGATTAGTTTGGGGCGTAGTTTAGGCACTTAGTTTGGGCGCACTGTATGGGCGCACTGTATGGGCGTATAGCTATACGCCCATACAGTGCGCCCATTTTTCGGATTCCTTCGTAAAATACCCATTCTAAGTTATTTAACCTTTCCTATATTTTGGGTAATTGATTTATTTTCATTTAGAAAGTTTTACGCTAAACCTTTACGACTAATGAGTTCTAATTTAAAGCGAAAATATGCTGTAGTTGGTTTTTCCTTAATGCTCATTTTATCGATTTTATTTATGTACTCTTCAATTTTTCAACTCATGTATTGGCCTAATGTTTTAGACCCTAGAGAAAACAGAAATAATCTAACTCAGGAGGGAAATGAAATGTATTACGGTTTTTATATGGATGAATTAGAACGGCATAATAAAAAAGCCATATATCCTGTAATTCAATCTGAGTTAATAAAAGATGACTTCTTAAAAGTCTTTATTCCACACCTAAAAACATTTGATGATTTCCTTCCAAGTGATACATATTTAGCTAGTAACATAATTCTATTAATTAATAATAAGGAGGTAAAAAATGTAGATTGGTACAGTTATAAAGCTCTTGATAATGACCAGTTAGGATTCAGAACGCTTTTGGATATTTCTCATTTGGAAAGAGGTCATTATCGGTTAAAAATAACTGACAAAAACGAAAGTTTTTTAGAGGTTATAATTCCTTTTTGGAAAGAATAAATTTTCACCCCTCCTCAACCAACTCCAACAAATCGGAGTCAAACAATGCAGAGGGTGCTACCATCAGTTCATCCCATGGGATATCGTCCCCATAGCGTTCTACCATTTTTTGCTGGACTTCATCATCATCTAAACTAAATGATTTTAGCGGTTCAGGATTTCCAATTTCTAACACCTTACCTAACTTTGATTCAGAAAAGCCAACTTACCGAAAGCCCGCATGTGTGTCAACTTGTTGTGTGGCCTTCCACTTTGCCAGCCAATAGTTGAACTTGGCTTCAGTATATTCCTTCCCCGCTATAAATGATGCTTTCAACACTCCTGAGGACATCCAATCCTCTACTTCTGCAAACACAAACTCTTGTAAATTCATTGTGCTTATTTTTTGGCACAAAGGTCAGGAGGTTTTTGAAGCTGCAAGATGTGGTTGTTCGGGGGGATACGTTAGACGTAAGATGTTAGAAATCATTATATTAATACATTATGACCGTGAGATGTTAGATAGTTGTACATTTTTAATCCTTAGCGATTTATACCACGCTCTAAACATTTGCTGAGGATTTGCAGGAAAGATGCCCATCATTAGACACTTGTTTTCATAAGCTTTTACTTAAATTTGACATTAAATGCTGCTTTTTGTTGTGCTTTCAATTCTGGCATGTTTTCAGGTATCTCTCTTTTCCATCTTTTATGTGACCACAGCCAATAGGCAGGTTGTTTGATTATTTCGGTTTCTAATAATTTCGTATGTAGTTCTGTGATTTCTCCCCATTCAAGTGGCTTTGGACTATCAGTAATGAGCTGTAACTCCATTTCATAATAGCCGCGTTTTACTTTGTTAGTGTGAAAAAATACCACCGCATGATTGTAGGAATGCGCCAGCATTTCTGTTCCAAAAAGTACTGCCGTAGGTTGATTCAAAAATTCCATCCAATATGCTTTTTTTGAGTCTCCAGGACTTTGGTCAGAGAGCACGAGCGTTGACACAAGGTCTCTATTTTCTTCAAAAAACGACTTTACTATTTTCGAATGAATCACTTTCATTCCAAACCGAGAACGGCGTTCGTTCAATTTTTTATCCCAAAATCCACTTGTAAGCGGCATCCCTATGCCAACGGCTTGATGCGTAAATAAGAGGTTTTGCGCAGTGATTAGCCACTCCCAATTGTTATAATGACCTGAAACCAATAAAACTGACTTCCCATTTTTATACAATTCCTCCATCAATTCAGGATTTGCAACACGATATCGACTTTTCAATTCTTTTTCAGAAATAGAGAAATTCTTGACACCTTCTATCAACAAATCTGAAAAGTGCTTGTAAAATGCACACTCTATTTTTTTAAGTTCTTTCTCACTTTTTTCAGGAAAAGAATTCTTTAAATTTTGTCTTATTACCTTTCTGCGATAGGGAAAAATAGTTAAAAACAGAACGTAAAACAAACTTGAAAATAAATACAACACACTTAATGGAAGTAAAGACAGCGGAAAAAGAAGCGCATAATACAAAAGTCTGTTGAACATTTCTTTTTGTTTTTGGTAAAATTACAAAATCAAAGTCACAATATGAATATGGTTAAAACACATCTCAAGCTGAAACGTCTTTCGCTAACTCCAAAAAGTGAAAAACCTATTCAAACGTAAAGGAATAAGCTTCCTGCCAAAAATTAAAAAACACTCCAAAATTTCGTATTCATCTATCAAAACTCATTGTTTGCCGAAAAAACAAATTTTCATGAAGTAAAACGTTACTAAGTGTTTATTTTTAGAATCTCATAAAAAGCAATGGCACTATATCAAGAATTACATACCAATGAAAACAATGGCGAAAAGAACTTTAGCTTTGAGTTAAAGAGTAACTTCAATATGGTCTGTACCTTTCTTCCTAAAAACTCAAATGAGGAAAACAGGTATGTCATTGCAGACACGGAAGGGAATGTTATTCGAAAAGGTACTTTTATCAAAGAAATTGAACTCAAACTAAACGATGTTCCAAAAGGAAATTATGAACTGGTTTTGTTTAATTCAACCGACAGAGAATCGTTTAATTTCAAGATTTCAACTCCTGTTTAAAAATTCGCACTATTTCCTTAGGAGATTCAATATGACTCATGTGTCCAACTCCTTCTAAAAAATAGCCTTTAAATTTTATCTTTTTGTACAAGTTTTTCATTTTATGAAAAGGGATTAAATTGTCTTTCTCTCCTTGAATAACGCAAATTTCTTCTTTATTTTTCTCCAAAACTTCTAAATACTCACCCCTATTGCGCATAGCAAGCGTTGTTGCTGCAATTGAAAAACTATCCATTTCCATGGCAGAAGAAATCAAATGTGATATTTCGGATGAATACAATTCGGGCTTATAAAACAAATGAGGAATGGCAACATTGAGAAACATTTTTTTGTTTGTCTTTATAACATCAACAACCTTTAGTCGCTCTGCTTTCTTAGCTTCTGAATCAGCCCATGGATGAGAATGAAATAAAATAGTCTTTTCAGGTTTAACTCTTTCTTGCTTTAACAACTCAAGCGCAACGTACCCACCGAGCGAATGACCTACAATTGAAAAAGACGTAGATTGACATTCTTTTTCGATAATTTTTGTCACCGATTCTGCAAACTCGAAGAGCGTGATTTCTGACGAATTTATTGGTTTTGATTTTCCATGACCTGGTAAATCAATTAAAATAATACGAAATGGAAGGTCTGTAGTTAGTCCATTCCACATCGTACTATCTTCTAAAAATCCATGGAGAAAAACAACATTTTCTTTGCCGTTTTCAATGACTTGATAATGCAGCATTTACTATTTAGAATTCATTGTTTCCTCAATTTCCTCAATTTCTAAAGGTATAGAAGCCATCATGTTAAATGGATCACCTGACTCACGAACAATTAAATCATCCTCCAAACGAATACCCAAATTTTCTTCTGGAATATAAATCCCTGGTTCGCAAGTAAACACCATTCCCGCCTCAATTGGTTTGTGATAAAGACCAGAATCGTGCGTGTCTAAACCAATAAAATGAGATGCTCCATGCATAAAATACTTTTTATACGCTGGCCATTCTGGATTTTCATTTTTCACATCTGTTTTATCCAATAAACCTATTTGAAGTAATTGGTCGGTCATTAGCTTACCGACTTCTTTGTGATATTCTGGAATTAAAGTGCCTGGGACAAGTAGTTTTTCAGCAGCTTTTTTAACATTTAAGACTGCATTATATACCTGTTTTTGACGGTCAGTAAACCTTCCATTTACAGGAAAACAACGTGTTTGGTCTGAGGCATAATTGGCATATTCTGCTCCAAAATCCATAAGGATAACATCTCCATCTTGGCATTGTGCATTATTTTCAATATAGTGCAAAACACATGCGTTTTTCCCGGAAGCTATAATCGGCGTATAGGCAAAGCCTTTAGAGCGATTGCGTAAAAATTCGTGCATAATTTCCGCTTCCAACTCATCCTCCCAAACGCCAGGTTTCAAAAAGTCAAGTACTCGATTAATTCCTTTAGCAGTGATATCGCATGCATGTTGCATCAGGTCTATTTCAATAGGATCTTTTTTTGAGCGCAAAGCATGAAGAATAGGTGCACTTTTATAAACTTGATGGGCAGGATATTTTTCTTTGCATTTTACAATAAATCTATCTTCCCTAGTTTGTACTTCTGTATTTGCTCTTAAATGTTCATTTGTATTGAAATAGATCCCCTCGGCCTCAGCCATCATCTGATTAAAAATGGTATCAAATTGTTGTAACCAATAAACTGCCGTAACCCCAGTTCTTTCAAAGGCTTTTTCTTTGGTTAATTTTTCGCCTTCCCAAACTGCTATATGTTCATTCGTTTCTTTGAGGAATAAAACTTCTTTATGAACTGGATTATTTGCATTTGGCATAAGAACAAGTATAGACTCTTCTTGATCAACTCCCGATAAATAGAAAATATCTCGATGTTGTTGAAACGGAATTGTACTATCTGCGCTGATTGGATAAATATCATTGGAATTAAAAACAGCCAATGTTTTAGGATGCATTTGTTGCATGAAATTTGCGCGATTCTTTTTAAATAATTTACTGTCGATTGGATTGTATTTCATCTGTTTATCTTTTGAGTTTTTTAAGACCACTAAGGTAAGTAATTTAACCTGAACTCGGGATACGAATTATGTCAGAGTTTCGAAAGGAAAAACTCGGATTGATTTAATAAAATGGTTCAAAAAAAAATCACCAAATATTAGAACGTAAATAGATTACGTAGTGCGATAGTAATTTTGTCTTGTAATTAAAAATAAATGCTATGAAAACAATATTTGAACACATGACAATCAACCACATTCTAATTGAAGAAGGACAATCTGAAGCAATCGTTGATGCGACTATTTTACAAAATGGAAAAACAGATTTAGTAAAATTATATTTATCGAATACCGATCTCAACCGTTTGTTTTTAAAATTACAAACACTTGGTATTGAAGTATCATTAAGTGAAAGTTTTAATTGCTATCAAACGGCGGAAGGAAATCTTTATACCTTAGACATGAAAAGTTTTGGATGGGACAACATCACTATTTCTGACTTTTCTCCAGTTCAAGAAATTAGACAAATCCGTGCTTGATTTTCTTCAAGGTTAAAGCACTCTTTAACGTTTAGTCAGTAATGCTTGAAAGTCCGATCCAGATGGATTTTCATGAATAACCAAGTCAAACTCATTGATGATTGCAAATATATGGTCAAAAATATCAGAGCTAATTCCTTCGTACTCTACCCATGCAGTCGTATTGGTAAAACAATAAATTTGCATCGGTAGCCCATGCTCTGTTGGCGACAATTGCCTAACCATTATTGTCATCCCTTGATGTATTTGTTCGTGATGTTTTAAATAGTAATCCAAATACCTACGAAATAGACCTATATTCGTTTGTCTTCGTGCGTTAATCTGTGTTTCATCTAAATTATGTTTTTTATTGTATGCTTTTATTTCCTTTTGCCTTTCCTCAATAAACTCAGCTAATGCCGGTATTTTGGACAGTTTATCCAAAAGTTCAGGTGTAGCAAATTTCACACTATCCACTTTTATAGAAATAGCTCTCATTATTCTTCTACCACCAGCCTCTGACATTCCTCGCCAATTTTTAAAGCTATCGGAAATAAAGCTGTAAGTTGGGATCGTAGTAATTGTTTTATCCCAGTTTTGAACTTTTACAGTCGTAAGGTTAATTTCTATAACATCACCATCAGCTCCAAATTTTTCCATAGAAACCCAATCTCCAACTCTAACCATATCGTTCGCTGCCATTTGAATACTACCAACTAATCCAAGAATTGTATCCTTAAACACAAGTAAAAGGATTGCAGTCATCGCACCTAAAGAGGTTAAGAAAAACCTTGGTGATTGCCCAGAAATGAGCGAAAGCATGATAATCACCATCACAATAGAAACAATAATCTTAACTGTCTGAACGTAGGCTCCAATTGGCTTTCCTTCTAGTGATGGACGCTCCTGAAGTACATCTCTAACTGTATTCAAAAACCTTCTGATTGCAACAAGTACCGCAAAAGCAATGAGCACTTCATTGATACGTTCAGCAAAATCAAACCAACTTTTAGAAACAAAAAACACTATGGAAAAGAAATAATCCAAAAACATCAAAGGGAGCAAATGAGCAAAAGCATCGAAAAACTTATTCTTAACTAATAAATCATCGAAGTTTGTTCTCGTTTTCGCAGCAAATGACTTTACAAAACCAAGTAAAACTTCTTTTGTTATCCACCAAATAATTAACGATACTACAACAGTGGCAACTAACAGCGTTGATGTCCAAGCTACTCTATCCCAAAAATAGTTATCTCCATCAAGAAGTTCTAGTAATTCTGATTGAGAGGATACATCATAAAAGGCTTTTATCCAATTTAGTACTAAATCTTTCATTGCTAATATCTATTTTTGGCAAAAATAAGAAAGTTTGAAACCTATTCAACAATTTCGCTTACTCGGATTGATTACTCTTGTAATTTTTCCTTTACCAACGTTTTTAACGTTTCACTTTCTCGATTTAAAAAGTCCTTTAGAAATTCTTAGCTTACACGAGCTCAAGCAAGTATATTGGTTGCTTGGAATTCAACTTGGACTTTTATATGGTTACTTTGTTTTGCTAGTTACACAACATGCTGCGTTCGATAATTTATCAAAGAAACAAGAAAGAATTTTGAAGTCCCTACCTCTGACATGGTTGGATGTGCTTTTTATCTCTTTTGCCGCAGGATTTGGAGAAGAAATATTGTTCCGAGCCGGCATTCAACATTGGCTCGGGCCTTGGATAACAACCATTTTGTTTATTGCAGTGCATGGTTATATCCATCCCTTTTCTATTCGAAAAAGTCTTCAGGGAATAGTAGTGTTCCCATTTATACTTCTGATTTCCTTTGGTTATGAACTATACGGAATTTGGTTTGGCATAGCAGCTCACTTTTCTTATGACTGTTTGCTATTCAGTTTTCTAAAACAAAAATAACTTTATAAAATGTTTTGAGTAAACTCTAATTGCTACTTCAAATAATCCTTAAACACTTTTCTAAACTTCTCAACTTTTGGTCTTACCACGGCTGAGCAATACGGCTGACTTGCATTAAGTTCGAAATAGTTATCATGATAATCCTCAGCAGGATAAAAGTTGATAAGCTTCTCAATTGCCGTTACAACTGGTTTTCCGAAAACATTTTGAGCATCAAGCTCCTCTTTCATTTTTGAGGCAAGTGCTTTCTGTTCTTCATCGTGATAAAAGACTACTGATCGGTATTGATCACCGATATCATTTCCCTGTCTGTTTAACGTTGTTGGGTCGTGAATAGTCCAAAAAACCTCAAGAAGTTTCTCAAATGACACAATTGCTTCATCATAAATGATGCGTAAAACCTCTACATGTCCAGTTCTTCCTGTGCACACTTCCTTATATGAAGGATTTTTTATTTGTCCACCAGAATATCCCGACTTGACACTTAATACGCCTTTTAAATCTTGAAAACATGCTTCTACACACCAAAAGCATCCCGCTCCAAATGTTGCTTCCTTATTATTACTCATATAACTTGTAACAATGTAATGTTTATTTGGTTTGTTCCTTTTTCATCAATCTGTTTCTGTAAAACCATATGGAAACAATTAAAAACAGACCACATGACAGCGTTATAATCCAATAATCCCAAATTTTGTTAATCGAAGCAACTCTTTCTTCCATCACAGAGATTTTATTTGAGGAACTCCAATTTAAGAAGTCTTTTTCACGCTCAAACTTAAGGCGGGTTGCCTGTAAATCACTTTTTGATTTTAACTTCATAATAACCGCATTCAGTGATACCATTTTTTTTAAAGCTTCACTTTGCGATTTATAATCTCCTAACCTTTCAAAAATATCTGACAATTCAGAATAAACATCATAAACAGCTTTTTTATTACCAGTATTTTCTGCTATTTCAAGTGCGTTATTATAATAAACCAAAGCACTATCATATTCACTTATTCCTTGGAAAAAATCTCCTAGGTTATGGTAAGCTTCGATAATGTAAAAATCTATCCCTACCATCTTTCTGTAGCTCAAAGCTAATTTGAAGTACTGCTTAGCTCTTAAAAAATCATCTTGAAAATAATGAGTAATTGCAAGGTTCGTATATCCATTTGCAACCATCAACGGAGTTCCATTAACTAAGCTAAACTCCAAACTCCGTTCAAAGTGCTCAATCGCTTCGTCATAGGCCTCTAATTCCAAATTCAGCTGACCAAATAATCCATAAGCATTGGCAATGTTTTTTACATCATTTTCAGATTGATAGAAATCTAAATAGGCTTGAATAATTTCATTTGCTTCATTATAGCGCTCTTGTGCAATATAACAACGAAATAAATTATTCAAACTAAAA
>SKGS01000191.1 GCA_007117355.1 Lishizhenia sp.
TAGGTCATTTTGAGTATTTTGACAAGGATGGTTCTTTTGTGGATGAGAATTTTGGTGACTTTAATAAACACGGTAACGATTCTTGGACTTATGACCAAAGAGGTGTGGATTTTATTTCTAGAGATCAATTTGGGTATAACAGAAGATTAGAGCATACGTTTTTTGAAACTTCTGAAAGAACAAGGTTCCGACGATTAATGGTTAAAGCAGCAGCGAATGATAATTATCCTTTTGAAAACGGTGGCGCACACATTAGAGACTCTTATATTCAAACCTTGTCGCAATTAGCACATTTAGATTTAGATGAACGAACCTCAACGAATGTTATAGTTTATGTTAATGGGCAATATTGGGGGGTTTATGATCTTAGAGAGCGTGTTGATGATAATAATTACACGGACTTCTATTATAATCAAGACTACACATATAGAGAAAGCGATATTTATTTACAATTTTTGAAAACTTGGGGTAGTACAGAGGCTCATTTCGGAAATCAACAAGCTTTAACTGATTGGCAGTCGCTAATACAATATATTCAAGGAAACTCAATGGCTATTGAAAGTAATCTTGATTATGTGAAGTCACAATTGAATCTTCAGAGCTTTATCGACCATAAAGTTTTTAATTCGTACATTGTTTCTCGTGATTGGCTGAATTATAATACAGGTTGGTGGCGAGGAACAGACCCAAATGGTCAAGCGCAAAAATGGCGCTATATTTTATGGGATACAGAAGCCGCTTTGGGTCATTTTACAAATTACACACAAATGCCAAATGTTACATCATCAGGACCTCCTTGTCAAGTTGAAAACTTAAATGTTGGAAATGGTCATGTTCAATCCTTGAGAAAATTAATAAATGAAAGCGATGAGGTTAGACAAATGTATGTTACTCGCTATATTGACTTATTAAATACGCACCTTTCATGTGATAACGCGATTGCTGTTTTGGATAGTATGGTCAATAACATTGCCCCTGAAATGCCTCGACAAATTAGTCGTTGGGGAGGGACTCTTTCAGAGTGGGAACAAAACGTTCAAAACGTGCGCGACTTCTTAACAGAACGCTGCGAATACTTAATGAGTGATGGTCTTGCGGATTGCTACAATTTAACTGGACCATTTCAAACAGAATTTAACGTTGAACCAGCAATGGCTGGAAAAATTAAAATGAATTCTGAATGGTTACAATCATACCCTTTTAACGCTAGCTTATTTGGAAACATTGATACAGATTTATTTGCTGAATCCGAACCAGGGTTTGCTTTTAGCCATTGGGAAATAGATGGTGCTATTGTTACTAATACCGAAGAATTAACACTTGAGATAACACAAGCAACTTCCATTGTCGCACATTTTGAAGATTTAACAATAGGAGAAGGTGACTTAATCTATTATTGGCACTTTAATAACTTTAATACAGATGAAGATGTTACAGAAATACCAGTTGATATAGAATATATTCCAAATTCAAATGCTAAAATGATTTACACTGGTTCTGGCCCGAGAGATATTGATGATAACAGCGATGGTTCTTCGTTAAACCTTCACTTGGGAGCAAGCCCAGGAAGATGTGCTAGGGTAAGAAACCCTTCTGCCGATAGGTCATTAGTTTTTGATGTGCCGACAACTGGTTACGAAACCATTCGATTCACTTATGCGGTGCACAGAACAAACAACGGACAGCTTCAAAACCATTTAGCTTATTCCATTGATGGCTTTAATTTTATTCAAACAGATTTACCACAAACAGTATTCGATATCGGACTTGAGTATGATGTGGTTGCGGTTGACTTCTCACATATAGATGGGGTAAACGATAACCCAAATTTTAGAATTAGAATTTCATTTGAAGGAAATAACGATACATCAAATGGAAATAACCGTTTTGACAACATTACGCTTCACGGAGAACCCATAGAAATAGATGATGTTTCCACTAAAAACGTTGAAAATATTCATTTCAACGTCTATCCAAATCCGTTTAATGATCATGTTTCTATTCAAGGAAATGATGTAATTTACAACATTACTGTAATTGATATGGTGGGCAAACATGTTGCTAACAAAAACAATATTCATTCATTTAACACAACTTTGTCCTTGGAAAACATGAGAAAAGGAGTTTACTTATTGCGTCTAGAAACCAACTCAGGAATTGTTACAAAGAGAATTGTGAAGAATTAGAGGGTATGAAAGTTATTTATTTTTCCTGCATCACAATTTGCACATTGTTTTTACTGTATTGTTATGGGTTGGATACTAAGGGAAGCACAGACCAAAACATTGATATATTAAAAGATAGTGAAGAAAAAAATACAGACACATCTGAAATAAGTATTTAGCATGACAATAATTCAGGTCAATTTAATGTTAAACCAATATAAGATGCTAAAGTTACATTGTTTTTGGAGAGCTTAGATGATTATACCGGAGCTGTAAAAGACACATTTTCTTACAACTGCATTGATTTTACATGCCCAAATTCAAAACAGTAAGCAATAGAAATGTTGAATACAATTGGTGAAATTTACAATTTAAGGGTAACTGCTTCTGTTGAACGCAAAGACTCTGTTTTAGCTCGAAAAGTTTATGAAGGGCTTTCTTTTATGATTTTCTCAAATTCAGAATTAGGATTTGTAAATCAAGGTTTTTAGTGAGGAATGAAAACAATATTTACGTTGAAAAGCAAAAACCCAAGGCCCAATCAGAGCGTTTTCCCATTTCAATAGCAAGATAAAATCTTAATCCGCTGTATTTCTTTCAAAAAGGATTATTTTTGATAATTCTTAACTTATATACATGAAACATATTCTTACAGCCAGTTTACTTTTTTTTGTATTTCATTCTAATGCGCAAAAAATTGTTTCGAAAATTCCAGATTCTGTGCACACGGCATTTGTGATTAATTTGCCCAAACTAATAAAAACAATGCCTTTAAAAGATATGGAAAACTATTCCTTTGTTCAAGGCATGATGAACGATGTTTTTGAGGCAAACCAAAACACGAAGTTATCTAATCTCGGTATAGACTTTAAAAGAGAAGCACTTTATTTTGCTGGAGACTATAAAAACTACAGTGTTTCAAGTATCGTTATTCCTGTAGAAGATAAAAACAAGTTTGTTGCAAGCATGAACATTTCCGATGAAGACAAAGAAAAGCTCTTGAAAGAAGGAATTTACTACAGTGAAGAAAAGGCTTATATCTTACAAGATGGCATTTATCAGTTAGTTGAACTAAAAATAAATAGTAGCTTTTTGAAAGAAAAAGCAGATAGTATTTTTGATGAAAGAGGTTGGGAAAAACCTTTTTTCTATTGGTGGGAAGAAGGTGACGATTTTAGTTTTTTAGATGACGTTCATTCACCACTTGAAGAATGGGAAGATGAGGAATGGGAAATTGAAAACTGGGATATGGAGATAGACTGGGAAGAAGAGACTAATGAGGACTGGGAAGACGACTGGGAGGGTGAAACAACACTGGAAATCATTGAAAACGACTGGGATGAAGAATTAGGATTTGATAGTAGATTTATGCACAACCAACTGAAAGACAGTTTGAAAGAACAGTATCAGCCAGTTTTTTGGGAAAATTGGTTAAGTCAGTCCGAAAAGCATAGTTTGATAAAAAATCAACCAGCATTTGAAAATGCGTTAAACAAAGGAAGTGATGCGGTTTTGTATGTACACCCTTCCTCTATGACTTCTGGGGGGCACAGTAACTTGCTAAGCTTTAACCCGTTTTGGAATGTTTCAAATGAAGTGTTAAAACGAACACATCAGGTTGGTTACTTAAATATTACGAAAGATGGTTTAGATTTAAATATGGAAACCCATGGAAATCAAAAAATTATGGAGGTGGTTCAAGCAGCTGGCAAAAACAAGTACAATAAAGGCCTTCTGAACTATATTCCTTCTTCGGCCCCTGGGTATTTAATCAATTCAATTAATGGAAAATCAGCTTACGACAAGTTGAAAGAAGTTTACCTAACTAAACTTGATAAGTCCGAAGAACCAGAAGAATTACTTTACGCTGCGTTTTGGACCCTGTTAGATGATATGTTAGACACGAAGTCTATTTTGGATTTATTTAGCGCAAATATGTTTTTGTCTTTCAATGGAATGCAAGACATGAAAGTGAATAGAATAAAATTTGACTACGATGAAGAAACCTTTGAATACATAGAGATTAGTGAAGAGACAATAGAAAAACTTCCATCGATAACCTTTGGTGCTAGCACACCAAAAACGTTTATTATTGAAAAGTTTTTAAAAGCGTTTAGTGCTTTTGATGATGGTCTTGTTGCTAAAGAAGGAAACTTTTATAGAATGAAAAATGGTCCGATAGACGGCATTCCGTTTTTCATCATGCTTGTTGGTGATATAATTATTCTTACGAATAATGAAGATCTTGTGAAAAATTATAGTCAAGGCTATGGAAAAAATTCAATTTCAAGTGCGGAGCAAAAAACAATATTAGCACAACCGTTAACTTATGCCAAGTTAGATTGGGACGGATTACCGGAAGAACTAATGGAACTATCTTCTAGTAAATCAGAACGCAATTTACTTAGCTCCATAAAAGACAAATCGGGTAGTTTTGAATTGACAGTACCAGAAATTGAGAAAGAATATTACACGATGAAAATGAATTATCGCTTTCATGGGAAATATAAAAATGGGGCTTATTACATGATGGAAGTCTTGAGCACTTTATACGATAATGTCAATGAATCGAACTAATAAAGCTGTTTTATATTACCTCGTTGCAGTTTTTTTAATTGTTGGCTGTAAAAACCAAGAAAAAGAAGGTTATCCTTTAACAGACTATCTTCCTAGTGGTACGTTTTACGCAACGCTTAACTTAGAAGAAGTCCTTGATTTTGTTGCGCAAAATGCTGTGCTTACACCATTTAAACTGCCCTTTTCACCAGAAGATTTACCTCTTTTAACGAACAGAATTGTTGCAAGCGGAATCAACTCAACTAAATGTTTAGTTTCTGCTGCGCCACAAAAAGGAGCTGTTCACGCTCTGTTTGAAGTAGAAAAATATAAAGAAGTAAAAAATAGTTTGGCTGACTTGGCTTTCTACTCAGATTGGAAAATAGAAAAATTAGAGAACCAGCTGAGATATGAAGTACCAGACATTGGGATTAGTATTTTTCTATCAGAGGATGTATTACTGATTTCCACAACAACAGTAAAAATAAACAACGATAACAAGCATAAAAAAGGGCTTGACTCACTACTAATTAACAAGTCAAATTTTGCAACATTTAATGGCGAAGACCTAAAAAAATTAGGGTGGGAAGAAATGCAGCTTGACTTATTTTTTGAATCTGAATTTCAAGCGGAGTTACATATTAAGTCTTCTGAAGAAAATACTTTGCTAGGTAAAGAAAACCCTAGAAATTTTGGAAAACAAATGAATAATGGATTTGTAATTGACTGGAACATTCAAAATAACGAACAATGGATGGGTTATCTCGACAAAATGAGTTCCTATTATGGTATATCAATTAATCAAATCTCTCCATATTGGAATGGGTTTCTTTCATTACAAATCGGAGATACTATTACAATTGAAGAGAAAGCAATCGCTATTGAGTTCGATGATGACTTTCAAGAAGTAGAAACAGTTGTCACCCATAAAAGAAATGTACCGCAATTCGCAATGAGTATTGGGTTTAATGACCAAGAGAAAATGACAGAAGCGCTTCAATCTTCAGGAATTTTGACCCAACAAAAAAAGGATTGGTTTTTATTGTTCTCTCCTCCATTAAAAAAGGCTGTTTGTGAAAAGGAAAAACTCCTTCATTTTGAAAGTACTTTAACTAATTTCGAGTGCGAAAAAGCTTATGTCGATGACACAATAGCACGTCATCCAATGTTGAGGTTTTTAGGTAGTTATGGTCAAATAAAAATCGAAGAGAGCCGTCCAAGTGATACAAGTTGGAAACTCCATTTTTCTTGGACTAACCCTTTTGATTTGTAGTCAATTAAAAAACCTTAATTAATCGGTTTCTGTGTTAAAAAAGGTTAAGCAATGCAAGCGTACATTACGATTCTATATTTTTAGATAGTTCTATACAGTAATTTAGAACAACCTTAAAAAAAACATTTGAAAAAATTAAGTATAAGATACATCGTTGGTCTAACAAGTTTTGCGCTTGTTGTGCTTGTGAGTTTACAGCTTTACCAAGCGAATGAATTGTACATACAAACCTCTTATGAACTAAACAAACAAATCGAAAACGTCATTTCTCAAGTTGTTATTCGACATGAAAAAGCTTCTGACTTCAGAAGGTATAGTACTTTTTTAGACCAAGACTTTAGCGGTCAATATCGCTCAGCATTAAAACAAGAATTTCAGAGTTTAGTGCCAGTGCAAGAATCTGTTTCCATCAGAGACACATTCATTAGAGTTGATGGTCGCGATGCAAAATATTTATTTATCACAGGAAAATCATATGATTCTATTTCAGATGTTACTTCTCAACATAGTGTATTAGCCAGAGATGTGAGCGAGTTAAGTTACCTACTGCAAGGTGGGGGAGGAAAAGAAAAAGAACCCAGCGATGAATTTGGTTACCAACTCGATAAACGTGTAATTACCAATCTTTTTAAAAAATCGAAGTACATTAATGAAATGATGACCACCGCATTTCGAAGTGCTTATTATATAGAGGCTAGTGAACGTATTGACATTGTTTTTTTGGACTCTATTATTTCAACAACATTTAAAAGTGAAAATTTAGACACCAAGTTTTCTTATGTCATTACAGATGAAGAAGGAGAGTTTGTGCGATTTAATTCGGATGTTAAGCGTTATTCGGAAGACATAGATACAACAAAGACGTTTGATGTTCGTTTATTTCCTGGAAACATTTTTGATGAAGAATTAACCTTACATTTTAATTTTCCAAATCGTCAAAGTGTTCTTTTTAGTGAAATGTGGCTAACATTAACGGTTAGTATTTTACTCATAATTTTGATTGTTATAAGTTTTTATTTGCTGTTTAAAGTTATTTATAATCAAAAGCATTTGGCGGAGGTAAAAAACGATTTTATTTCTAACATGACACATGAGTTTAAAACACCAATTTCAACTATTTCTCTTGCGTGTGAAGCACTTGGAGATAAAGACATGGTTGAAAATGCAGATGCTGATACTATTAGTCCTTTCGTAAAAATGATAAAAGACGAAAACAAACGATTAAGCGGACTTGTGGAAAGCATATTGCAAAGCGCAATTATTGAGAAAGGCGAGCTCAAAATGAAAAATGAACCGTTGGAGCTCAACGAAATAGTATCAAGTGTTGTTTCCAAAGCTAAAATGAGAGTTACGGCTACCGGGGGGAAAATAACATTAGAACAGGCAGCTGGTTTAATGCCGTTTAAAGGTGATTTAATGCACACCACAAATGTTGTTTCTAATTTAATCGACAACGCAATAAAGTACAGTAAAGACAAGGTTGATATTACCGTTTCTACAGAAAAACAAGACGGTCAATATATTTTTACCGTTACAGATAAAGGAATTGGTATAAAAAATGAATACCTTGACCGCATATTTGATAAACTTTATCGCGTGCCTACAGGAAATGTTCACGATGTGAAAGGTTTTGGGCTTGGATTGAGTTATGTGAAAGCAATAGTAGATTTAAAAGGTTGGGAAATAAATGTAAAAAGTAAGTTTGGTGAAGGTTCAACTTTTACCGTAATTATTAATAAAAACGATTAGTTATGAGTGATAAATTGAGAATTTTATTGGCGGAAGACGATGATAATTTAGGGGTTTTATTAAACACTTTTCTTAAAGCGAAAGGGTTTGAAACTGATTTGGCTCGTACAGGAAAAGAAGCCTTGGAGAACTTTAACACGTCAGAATATCAATTTGTGGTGTTAGATGTAATGATGCCAGAAATGGATGGATTCACTGTGGCTAAAGAAATCCGTGAAATCGATAAAAAGATTCCAATTTTATTCCTTACTGCAAAAGGAATGAAAGAAGATAAGCTACAAGGGTTTGCTATTGGGGCAGACGACTATTTAACCAAACCTTTTAGCATGGAAGAGTTAGTGGCCAGAATTAATGCCATCTTGAAAAGGTCCGGTGTGGATAAAGAAAATGTATTAAGTTCTTTTGAAATTGGCAATTTTACTTTTGACCCTGAAAAGCGTATGCTCGAAATTAATGGAGAGATTAATAAATTGACGACCAAAGAAAATCAATTGCTTCGATTGCTCGTAAAGAATAAAAACGACGTTTTGGATAGACAAGCAGCACTAAGAGCAATTTGGGGTGACGACAATTATTTTAATGGTAGAAGCATGGATGTTTATATCGCTAAACTAAGAAAAATCCTCAAGGCGGATGAGCGCATTGAAATCATGAATATTCACGGAAAAGGATTTAAATTGATTGTTGATTAACCTTGGTTTCTAGCGGTTTTTAACAAAAAATTAAGAAATGGCATAATACTTGGATTCAGTCTTTCATAATCTTAAAAAGCTAAAGTTATGAAAGTTAAAAAAAATCCAGAGTTAAACCCTGAAAAAACGAAGATGGTTTATTTTCAGCTTGGTTTATTAGTAACCAGTGCTTGCACGCTAATGGCCTTTTCTTGGCGTTCCCCTTTAAATGAACACATCAGAGTGAAAGAGGAGCGTATTGCAGAAGTTCCTACGTTAATGGTTGAAAAAATTGAGGAGCCTGTTGTGCAACCTGTTGTTATTCAACAAAATAAAACAGATCAAGCTCCATCTAACCCAATAATTACAGAGGAGTTAGAAACTAAAAAAAGCACTGATATAAACCCTGAGCTTGGAGTGGTAACAGCTCCTCTTAATCATATCAAAATTGGTGATTTTGATGTTCCTATTGGTCCAGCGCCAGAGTTAGAGTCTGTTGTTAAGTTTCCAGATAAAGAAGCTACCTTTAATGGTAGTTGGTCGAATTATTTAGCTTCTAATATTGTTTATCCTGAGGAAGCAAAAATATTTCAAGAAGCAGGAAATGTCTGGGTGGAGTTCATTGTAGAAAAAGATGGTAGTATAACAGACGTAAAAGCCAATCCAAATTCACACAAAAGCAAGGATTTACGAAATGAAGCTATTCGAGTTGTAAAAAACTCTCCAAAATGGAATCCCGCAACATTAAATGGCGAATACGTACGAACCTATGCACGAGTAAAAATCAGATTCCATTTGGAATAGAGAAGCAAATAATCGAAGTTTTATAGAAAGATGTCTTTTTAGGCATCTTTTTCGTTTTATATAGCTTTGTGTTTAAAATTTTTTATATTTACAATAGTGTTTAAACTTAATACCATGTTAAATTGCATTAATTTTTCAATTAAAACAAAAAGCGCTTTAATTTTATGCGCTTTATTCATTGCTATTACCAGCTGCAAAAGAGAAACAAGTATTACAGGACGGTTAATGCTTGACTGCGATATTCCTAGCAGTTATACTCGGCTTCATTTTATGCAAATTCGAGTATTTCCATTTACTGGTCCTAAAGTGAGTAAAGGTATAACTAAAACAGATGCCGAAGGGTATTTTAGTATTGATTTGGAAACGCGAAGAAACGCTAATTTTGATATGTATATTGGCAGCAAGAAAATGATTGGTATTCCAGCCTCAAGATTTGACGTTGTCCTAGATGAGGTTTATCTTCGTGCTACTTACAAACTTTATATACAACTTAGCCCAACTGAAGAATATACGGAAACAGACACCTTATTCTACAGAAATAACAACTACCAATGGAAAAAAGTAGCTGGTCCTTTTCATGAAGGACAAATTTTAGATTCTTTAGACCAATTAGTCTATGAATCAAGCTCTGTAAATGCTTCAAGAATCAACGGAGAGGTGTTTTACTACATAAATAATTTTGAAGATGTGGAAAAAGAAAGCTACACTTCGGAAATATGCAACAAAAACTGGATTAAAGTAATCATTACAATATAATGATATTACTAAAAAAATATATACGGTGAAATATTTTGTATATGCCTTAATCATAGGGCTAAGTTTTGGATGTAATAAAAAAGTAACCATATCTGGGCGACTAATGCATGACTGTTTGACTCCAGCTGGTAACCAAACGGTAGCCATTCACCAAAAAACTCAGGGTTTTATTGATGAAACTACTACAAACATGAATGGACTTTTTAAGTTTACGATTAAAACGAGACGAAAAAACCAATTTTCACTGCGTGCACCAGATTTGATTCTTGACGGGATTGTTTTTGACAGAAATATTGACTTGGGAAATGTATATCAAGAACCTTTTTATTTTAACTGTTATTTAACCTTAAATACTGATAGTGCTTACACTGAAAATGACACTATTTTTTATAACTGTTTTAACACTTCATGGTGCGCCTTGCCGGGTCCTTTTACTAGTGGAGTTGTTGATTCATTTTACAATTGGCAAAGTAGAAAACCACCCTTTATTTTTTCTTTTGACCCAGTAACAAGAATAACAATACGGAATAATTTTGACCCATCTAAAGAAAAGGTTATAATTGCTCCAGTTCCATTTTGTACAAATGAATGGATTGAGTTGGTTTATAACTTATAGAAACCCTCAAAAAGTAACCACCGTCTGTTTTCGTTAAAACCATTGGTGGTCACATTGATTTGAAGGGTGGTTAAGAATACAGCAATTGAAATACTAAACGTTTTAACCTAAAATCACAATGGTTATTTCTCTAAAGTCATTATTAGTTTTTTAACTAATATATCAGCATATCTCTCAAGTGCTGCCAATACATCTTTCTTAAATTGCTCTTCGTCTGCTGTAATTTCAAATGTGCCCGTACTTAGATCTAAATCTCCTTTTATGTTAACAAATCGCTTCATAACAGCGGGCATTTGTCCCGAAAAACTTTCAATTTTTGTGGCATAATCTCCGCCAAAAGAAATACTCTTATTTGCTTTAACTTCATAAGACATTCCTTTTGCATCTAAAAAAGTTAAGGTAGATTGTGTTTGATCGAGCATAGACGTACCGCCTGCGTCAACACTCGTATAGGGGGTCACAATAACATCCGGCAGAACAGTCGTAGATGCTGTTGCCGCCTCATATCTAAAACCTCTGCTCTTTTTTAAATCAATATCAAAGTTTGCAAACTCTATAATTACATCCGAATTAATAACCAGCGCCTTGTTTTTCTTAGCGATTTTCTTGAACAGTCCCCAAGTACCAATATTTGCTTCATGGTATTTTGAGTTTGGACCGTTATAAGCCGTAACAGTAAACGCTGCTCCACGACTTTTTTCAGAGTATGTTCGGTCTTTTTCTTTATTCATCATTTTCTCATAAACATCACTTTTCTTAACATTTTCATAAGGCAACATTTTAAAGCCTGCTTCAGTAAGTTTTTTGTTTAAAATCACATAATATTCATCAGCGATTTCTTGCATTGTCTTTTCAGAAATTCCATTTAGTATTGCGTATGAAGTAGCTGAAGCCCTTGAATCCATTCCTTTTCCAGCAATTTCTGTAGCTTTTGATACCAGCTTAAAGTGCAAGGCGGATTTACACTTAATAGCTGTCTTATCAGCTTTCCTAAGCCATTTAGATTTGTCCCATTGGAAGTGCTTTTTATAGTCTAAGTTCTCGGGTAATACATATTCTTGGCTCATTAAATAGTAACTACCAAAAATTAATAATAGAATTATTGCTACTAAATTTTTCATGCGATTTGTTTTATATAGTTATTCGATTAAATCGAAAGTAATTAATTGAGAAAGGTTTAAATGTTTAATTACATTCAACGATGTCTCATTTTAGAAAATAGGACAAGTTAAATGACTAAAAAGCTTAAAATAATGCATTAACTCATTTATTCAAGAATTTAAAAACAAAAGCTTAGAACGAATTGTGAATCCAAGGTTTATTTGAGCATATAACCCATTAAAACCAGGCAAGTACCCTATTTCCATTCGCCAGTTTCCAGCAAATATTCCTGTTGATGGAACATACCTATCCCACCCTGCTCTAAATCCGAATGGAAAATTTGTTGGTGATTCAGTTTGATCTCCCTCTGTTAAATTAACTCCACCAGGAGCTAAAATTGCATCAGCATAAAGTCGGCCATAGTTTTTTACTCCTTTTGAATGCTTATAATTACCAACTTTAGCTTCTAAATTAACAACTCTTCCTCTGCTAATCCCAGCATAAACCCCATAATTATTAGAAACACCTCTGAATTTTTGCTCGTCAAATGCACCTCCAAAATCCATGGACTGATAATATAACCCACCTCTCAGAGATCTATATTTGTATTCTGTACCTGTTAAATTAATCCATTTAGACTCAACAACCTTTCGTCCTCTCAAATCTGTTCCCCTGTCTTTGGTTGCCAAATTAACTCGCATCATTTTTTGCTCTGATTTTTCGGAAAAAAGTTTAGCTGCACCAACGTCAACTCTATGAGCTGCATAACCTGATAACCCTGTAAACCAAGTTCCCCTATGGTAATGTGCATCAAAAAAGTATTTTTCCTTTGCAATACCGTGAACATTAAACCCAATTCCTAAAGTAGCGGCATCCACTGCGTCTCCTTTTGCGTCCATCCTTCCAAAAAAAGGAAACTCAATAGCAAACTGAGTGCTAATGTATAAATTAGCAATGCTGCGAAGTGATGGGTCGTCTTTGACTATTTCATATTTCAATTGTTGAGAAAATGAATATGCAAAAGAAAAACTGAACAGTAAAATAATCAGCGTTGTTTTCATAATTGCTTAATGACAGAATGATTTGTGCAATACAAATTTTAAAATCATTTAGCTTTTTAGTTCCAAGAAAAACAGTAGTTCTTGTCTTAATTTACAAAATAAGACATTATTTATGAAGCTCGTGTATATATGCAGCTGGACTTTTAGCAGTTAGTTTTTTAAAAACGCGGTAAAAGGAGGAGCGACTATTAAATCCTGATTCTAAAGCAATTCCATCCATGCTTAGCTGCTCTGATTTTTCCTTAAGCAGCTCTATGGAATAGTCAACTCGTGCTTCTTGTATTAATTCTGAAAAGCTTTTTTTAAACTGTTGGTTTATTGTTTTTGAAAGCACATGCGTAGGAACACCTATATGATCAGCGAAAAGCTTAATGTTAAGTTGCGGGTTAGTGAATACTTTGTCCACATCTAAAGAAGATTTTATTTTTTGAATTAAAGCTTCTTGCTCGTCATCATCAATATCCAGAAAGTTGTTTGAATGTGAATCCATTACATTCATCTCGTCAATAGACTCTTTTAATTCCAAGTAAGAGTTTTCTGTAAAAACCACATTGAAATTGAACGCATAGTAAAATAGAAAAATATTGATAATTAGAATGATAATAGGCAAAATAATATATTCAACGTAATTTGCTGGTAACAACTCATACAAGAGTACCACTAGAGCAGTAAACACCCAAATAATCAATATGAAAAATTCTAGATACTTTACTTTAATCTTATCTGTATCTGTGAAAGTATTACTCGCTAGTTTTTTAGCTTTGCGTATATCATAAACACAAAAACTTGCATAAATCAATTGAAGTAAAAACATGAACATCCCATACCATATCATGCTTTGTGGGTAATTCTCTTGTGTTAAATTTGAAATGTAAACCTGTCTTGCTTCCTCCGGCGATAATGCAAAGTTCAGTCCCATAATCAAAGGAATCAAAAATGTAACGAAACTAATGACATAAAGCCAAATTCTTTCTTTATAACTTCTATTTAATAATAACTGAACGTAGAAGTAAAACAAGGGTGCAAAGAGACTACCTGTTGACTGAACGAAAAAATAAGACCATGGGAAAGAGAAAATATTTCCTGTGAGAATATTTATATTATTCAAAAAGTTTAATCCTGGCGTGAGAATTACAAAACCAAGAATTATGTTAGGTAATGGATTGTTCTTTCTTGCAATAAGAATAGCAGCAAGAATCAGTACATTAATAAAAACCAAAATATTGATTTCAAGCATAGTGAGGTTTTAATGTACAAATATTCAATATTTTTTTGAATGTAACCCTTTATTCATCCGTTTTAAATTTCACAAGACATCCGATTGATGAACCGACTGCCTTTACTAAGCACTCAGCCGAACGGTTACATTACCGAAGTCTTCGAATTCGGGTTAATAACAACAACTCCTAAGCTAATGCTTCTAAATCTTTCTTTGTTAAAAGAAATTAAATAATATCTTTGCTTCTAAATGTTTTAACTATGGCAGGCTCAACTTATATCATTGATGGCGCAGAAAAAACACAAACAGGTGTTTCAACGATTGAATGGCTAGATGATACTTTTTTTACCATTCATTTTTTAGGTCAAACGTTTAACGGAGAGGTGGTTTCCGCAAATATTGAAGAGCAACTCCTTACAGTTAAAATAAACCACAGACAGTTTGAGATAAAGAAGAAGCGTGCACTTGACGATTTAATCGCTGCATTAGGCCTCGATAAGAAAAAGGTGAAAAAACTACACCAGCTCAAATCACCAATGCCAGGAAGAATTTTAAACTATAGCGTTAAACCTGGTGATTCAATAGAAGAAGGCTCTCCATTACTTACATTAGAAGCCATGAAAATGGAAAATGTTATTAAAGCTGAGGGAGAAGGCGTTGTAAAAGCAATCGTTGCAGAAGACCTATCTGTAGTAGAGAAAGGACAATTACTGATTGAGTTTGAATAATAGGGGTTAATTTATGCCTGCTATTGATTTTTGGATGTTTATAGCCGGACTTGGGGTATTCCTTTTAGGAATAAACCAAATGGAAAGCGGCATAAAAAATTTAGCAGGAAAATCATTTCGTACATTTCTTAGAAAACACACCAAAAACCCATTCAAAGCGGTTTTAGTTGGGGTTATTGTAACTGCTGTTTTGCAAAGCAGTAGTGTTGTTAGCCTGATGGTTTTGGCTTTTGTAGGCGCAGGAATAATTCCTTTAAGAAACGCCATTGCTATAATCTTCGGAACAAATTTAGGTACAACTGTAACTGGCTGGATAGTCGCTTCAATTGGCTTTAAATTCCCTATTGATTCGTTTGCGCTACCATTTCTTGGCGTTGGAGGGATATTAATTACGTTTTTATCAGGAAAAGTTTTATTTACAGAGATTGGTAGATTTTTAGTCGGTTTTGGTGCACTTTTTATGGGTTTGGAATACATGAAAGACGCAGTAGATGTTTCTACATTTTCTATGGATGTATTTGCAGAGATGTCAATACCTGCTCATGCCTTCTTTTTGGTTGGTGTTGTGCTCACAGCAATTATTCAATCTAGTTCGGCTACAATGGCGATAACGTTGAGTGCCTTATACACAGGAATCATTCCTTTGTCTGTTGCCGGAGCAATTGTTATTGGAGGATATTTAGGTACAACAATTACTGTAATGCTAGGTGCTTTAAAAGGAGATTATGTCAAAAAACAGGTTGCTTTTGCTCATGTTGGGTTTAACTTTTTAACCAGTGTAATTGCTTTAATTTTACTTTTTCCTCTTTTGGATTTTGTTAAAGAAACGCTAGAAGTCAAAGACCCGCTATATCAGCTTGTGTCGTTTCACAGTGTTTTTACATTAATCGGGATAATTTTACTTTTCCCTTTTTTAACTCCTTACAGTAAGTTTATTCAGAAATTAGTAAAACCCAAAACTACGACCTTGTCTCCATTATTGGTAACTGTTCCCTCGGAAGTTGTTGATGGAGCAACGGAGGCGATTCGCAAAGAAGCAGAAGACTTACTAGAGCGAATAAAAAAGTACAGGTTCAGCGCTTTTAATGAAGAAAAAAAGTCAATCACTAGCCAACTCTTTGATTCAAATGAAGAAAGTTTAGCTGTTCAATATGCTAACATCCAATTAAAAGAAGGAGAACTCATTACTTACTATTTAAGTATTCAGGGGGAAAAAATGACACCAAATGAAGCCGAGTTACTACAAAGCCATATTCATGGAATAAAAAGGATGACCTTAGCTGCAAAAAACATTAAAGAAGTTTTGCATACCATTGAAAATTTGAAACAAGAAACTCATTCAAGTTTTACAGATTTACGTGTATCGATACAAAAGCAGTATAGTATTTTTTATGCTGCGCTAAAAGAAAACAAGAGTATTCAGGAGGTTGAAGAAATAATAGATACAGCTTACCGTAACAATGTAAACGGAATTTACAAAATGGTACAAGAGAATGTTATTCGAAAAGAAGAGCTAACCTCGTATTTGCATTTAAACAGTCAAATTACGCAGTTTAAACAGAACTTCTTTGAAGCTTGGCGATGTTTGAATACGGGCGAAAACAGTCTGGCTTAATCACTTGAATATTAACAAAGTGTGATTAATGTGTTAATGCGCTTTTAAGAAAACAAATCACACAATTTATAACCTGTACTTTTTGAAGTAATTACGAATTAGCTGTTAATAACCTTTTTAGTCCCGTTTAAAAACTGTCTGATTTAAAATTAATTTAAGCGAAATTTTAAACAAATTCTATGGCAGCTAGAACAAAGAAAATTTTCGTACTTGACACATCGGTATTATTGCACGACCACCAAGCAATTAATAATTTCGAAAAACACGATGTAGCAATTCCAATCACGGTTTTGGAAGAATTAGATAAATTCAAAATAGGAAATGACACAAAGAACTTTTGCGCAAGAGAGGTAATTCGCTTTATGGATAAACTTTCAGGTCAGCAATCTCTGCAAGAGTGGATTCCACTTGGTAGAGGTAAAGGAAAGTTTATGGTTGTATTATCTGGCGAGCCAATCAATGCCAACGCAGAGAAAATATATGCTCAAGGAAAAAATGATCATAAAATTATAAATGCGGCGCTTTTCTTAAAGGAGACTTATCCTAAAACTATTGTAACACTAGTGACTAAAGATATAAACTTAAGAATTAAAGCCAAAGCGTTAGGCTTACTAGCAGAAGACTATGAAACAGGGAAAGTAGCACAAGATAAAATTGATCAAGCTAGTTTGGTTCAAGTTGATGATGTTTCTTCCGATGTAATTCAAGCATTATTTAACAAAGGAAGAATTGAGGAAGAAGGGATTTTAGGAGCCAAGAAACTTGCAAACGGATATTACATATTGAAAAATGGACGCTCATCTTCGTTGGCATATTACAATCCTTTGACCGATCAAATTGAAAGGGTTGAAAAATCTTATTCTTATGGCATAAAACCTAAAAACGCAGAACAAACATTTGCTGTAAACGCCTTGATGAATGATGACATTAAATTAATTGTGCTACAAGGTGTTGCCGGAACAGGAAAGACGCTTTTGGCTCTTGCCGCTTCATTAGAACAACACAAGCGATTCAATCAAATTATTTTAGCGCGACCATTAGTACCTCTTTCAAATAAAGACATTGGTTTTTTACCAGGTGATGCAAACGATAAAATCTCCCCTTACATGGAACCTCTTTGGGACAATTTAAAATTCATAAAAAATCAATTCAACGAAGGAGAGAAAAAATACAAAGCAATAGAAGAAATGCAAAATACAGGTAAGATAATGATTACCCCACTAGCGTTTATTCGAGGAAGAAGCCTGTCAAACATTATGTTTATTATTGACGAGGCGCAAAATCTTACTCCACATGAGGTAAAAACAATCATTACTAGGGCTGGAGAAGGAACGAAAATAGTTTTTACTGGAGATGTTCACCAGATAGACACACCATATTTGGATGAAAACTCTAATGGCTTAGCGTATTTGATAGACCGATTGAAGGGGCAAAATTTGTTTTCTCACATTAAACTTGAAAAAGGAGAGCGTTCGGAGTTGGCAAATTTAGCAAATGAACTTTTGTAACATTTTTATAAACAACAGAAAAAACAGTAATTACTGCATTCATATTATTTTTAAAAAATAATTTTTATTCGCTCAGCATTTGTTGTTGTAACAAATTATAGTTGTATATTTAGCTTTTTAAGCTCTACTTTAGTTACAACAATGAACAAAGACGAAACAATTGAACTAGTTTCTATTTTAAAAGATTTACCAATTCAGCTCGATGAGGTTAGTAAGTTGGAGAAATTAACCAAGCGCATTATTCGGTTATGTGATGGTTTTGATGCTGACTATATTGAGTTGGTGATTTTTGTAAAAAGAGTATTTTTCTCTTATCTTGACAATATAGATGAGATTAACCAATCTTTTCTTGCTCATTGTATCAGTAAACAGGAACCTCACAAACCAGATGAGGTTTATCAATTCTTTTTTGATGAGCAAAATCAAATAAACTATCATACGTTTCTTTACGGAAACAAAAAAGGGTTAACGCTTATTACCCCAATTACTGTTTCTGCTGAACATCCTCTTATTAGTGAATTAGTAGAAATTAGTCATGACTTTAAAATAGATTTGAGGTATAAAAACCAAATAGATTTTAGTTCTAAAACTGAAAAATTATTGCAAGATGCCAACATAGAAATAAAGATTGGAACTTGGGCTTTGTATTTAGAAAACAATGAGGTGTATTGGTCACGAGGAGTTTACGATATTTATGAGTTGCCTACATCCATTATTCCGACATTAGATTTATCGCTTTCTATTTATGAAGATAAAGAAATTGTTTTAAATATGTTGGATGAAACAACGCTAAGACAAGGCGAAGTAGATTTTATTACACGAATTACATCAAAAAAAAACAATTTAAAAATTGTTCGAATTAGCGCAAGATTTAACCAGGAAACCAATAGCATAATCGGAACCTTCGAGGATGTTACAGAGCAACAAAAACAACAACAAACAACATTTATTGGTAAAGACACGTATAAAGCCTTGCTTAACGGCCTAAAAGGAGCCGCTTATCGCTGTCGTTTAGATGATAATTGGACTATGGAATTTCTCAGCGATGGCATGTATGATTTATCAGAATATCAGTGCGATGAGTTTTTTGGAATAGACAGAATAAATTTGTCAGATATAATTTTACCCGAAGATCACGAAAAAGCAAAAGAGGTTTTTGAGAAGGCAATTGAAAAAGGTAAGTCTTTTGAGTTAGAATACAGAATTCGAACCAAATCTGGTGAAATTAGATGGGTGAATGATAAAGGAGAAGCCGTCTTTAATGAACAAGATGAAATACTGTATTTAGAAGGTATATTGATTGATATTACTAAAAGAAAAACATCTGAATTACTATTATTAAAACAACAAAAACTATTAACGTTAAAAGCGAAAGCATCCTCTTTACTTTTGCATTCAGAAAATCCAAAACAGGTAATTTTTGAAACCCTCCAAGAGCTTGTGAAGGAAATGGATGCCGATCAAGCTTATTATATAGAAATGGCAACTCTAAATGGTGTTTGCACAGGAAATCTACAATTTGAATGTTATAGAGACGGCAGAGAACCAGCGTACAATCACCCAAACTACCAGAATTTACCTTGTGAGATGCTGGGTGATATAGGACAAAAGCTTATAGATGGGGAATATGTTACAGTCTTAACTAGCGATATAGAAAAAGGCTCCTTTTTGCGACAATTCATAGAAATACAAGGTGTTGAAAGCTTTATTCTTGTTCCAGTTGTACTTAATAATCAAACACAGGCATTTATTGGTTTTGACCAATATGGAGAACAAAGAGAATGGAGTGAATTTGAAATTTCACTTTTATTGACATTTGCAGACAATATTGGTCATGCATTACAAGAAGAAATATTACAGAAGAACATCTTAGAAGCAAAGGACATGCTTCAACAATTGACAAACGGCTCTCCGAACTCTATTTTTGTAAAAGACAAAGAGGGTAAATACGTGTTTGTAAATCAGGTTTTTGCAGATTTTTATTCAACAACTCCTGAACAAATAATTGGTAAAACAGACGAAGATTACTCACTAAACCAAACGAAATTGGAAATGTATCGCAATCAAGACCAGGAGGTGTTGAAGCGTAATTCTCGTATTGTATTTGAGGACGAGTCTGTTGTTCTGCCTGATGGAGAAATACAATGGTATCAAACAACGAAATTACCATTATCAATTGGAGAAGAAAAAGATAATTTAATACTTGGAGTAGTAACCGATGTAACGCAAAGAAAAAAGTTCGAGTTGGAGCTTATTCAATCATCAGATTTGCAAAAAATGTTGATGAAAATAGCCACCCAGTTTATTAATATTTCTTTATCTGATGTTGATTTTCAAATTAACAAAGCGCTTGGTGAAATAGGTGATTTTATTCAAGCTGACAGGGTTTATATTTTTGAGTACGACTACGAAAAACAACTTACCCGTAACACCTTTGAATGGTGTAACGATGGGATTACTCCAGAAATACATAACTTACAAGAACTACCAATAATTTTAAATGAGGAGTGGTACTTTAAACATCAAGTAGGAGATATAGTTTATATTGAAGATGTAAATAAAGTTGCTGACCCAGTATTAAAGGGTATTTTAGATGCACAAGACATAAAAAGTTTAATGACTATTCCAATGATGGACGGCTCGACGTGTACCGGTTTTGTGGGAATAGACCACGTAAGAGCACCACACTCTTTCTCTAAATCAGAAACGGATTTAATGGTACTGTTTTCGCAAGTACTATTAAATGTTCAACTTCGAACCAAAACCTCATCAGAATTAATAAAGACCTCAAAGCAGTTGGCTAGCATTATGGAAAACCTGTCCGAATGTATTTGGTCAGTGATAACTCCTGATTACAATGTGATATATATGACACCTTCTTATAAGATGATTTATGAATTAGAAGAAGAATGGGGAAATGGAGGAAGGTGGGAAGAGTTTGTTCATTTCGATGATAAAGAAGTAATTAAACACATTTATAAAGACCTAAATGAAACTGGTAAATACGAGTATGAATATCGAATTATTACTAAAAAAGGGAATGTTAAATGGATAAGAAATAGTGGGAAAATTGTAGTTGAAAACAATGAAACTCGAATTGATGGTATAACTTCTGATATAACAAACCTAAAAGAAAAAGAAAACGAAATTAAATTGTTACTTGAAAATAGTCAAAACCAAAACAAACGTCTTCAACATTTTACACACATTGTTTCCCATAACTTGCGTTCACACTCTGGCAATATTTCTATGCTTTTAGACAACTTAGTTCAAGATGACGAAAAATTAAGAGATAATATTTTAATTAAATATTTATTTGAAGCTTCGAATAATCTACTAGATACTTTAGAAAATCTAAATCAGGTTACATCATTAAGTAGCTCAGAAAAAGAGCGTTTTGAAAAAGTTAATGTTAGAGAGTACATTGATAAAGCATGTAATAATATTTCTTCCTTAATATTAAATTCAGATGTTGAGGTTATGATTAATGTGGCCAAGGATGATGTTGTAAACGTTGTTCCCGCTTATTTGGATAGTATTACACTCAACTTTATTACTAATGCAATTAGATACCGTGACCCCAATAAACCTAATAAGTATTTAAGAATTTCTTTTAGAAAAGAAGAAAAGTATGATGTTTTAATTTTTTAAGATAATGGCTTAGGCATTGATCTCCAAAAAAACAGAGATAAGCTCTTCGGGATGTATAAAACATTTCACTCTAATGCAGACTCAAGAGGTATAGGTTTATTCCTAGTGAAAAACCAAATAGAAACAATGGGTGGAAGAATTGAAGTAGAAAGTGAAGTTTCCAAGGGGACAGTTTTTAAAATTTATTTTGTCAATCTGTAAAAATAGTTTATCTTAGTTGCAGTATATTGAACTATATCAAAAACACAACTACAAGTGGAACAATCGGAACTTAAAGTATTCTTGGTTGACGATGACCAAATTTTCCGTTTTCTTTGTAAGAAGATGCTGCAAAAATTTGTCGATAAAAGCCAAATTTACGAGTTTGTAAACGGTAAAGATGCACTAGATAACATAGCTATTAATCCCGATATTATTTTATTAGATATTAACATGCCTGTATTGGATGGCTGGCAGTTCTTAGAAGAGTTAACTTTAGTTATACCTAACCCAGACATCAAAATTTGTATTATAAGTTCCTCTATTGACCCTTCTGATAAAGAAAAGTTTGATAGTTACCCATTCTTAGAGAGTTTTATAAATAAACCTTTACAGATTGAAAGCTTAGAGGTTTTGTTTAAATGATTAGAGTTGGGTAAAACAACCTCAATTCCGGATAAAATAATCACAACTGACCAGCAACAGTAACCACTTTACGTTTTATTATTCGTTCTCCATTTGAAACATTTAAAGCGTCGAATAATATAATATACGGACCAATAGATGCTTTCGTTCCATCATCCCGAACACCGTCCCATTTTATTGTGCCCGAAGTGCCGAGCAAATGATTGTTCAACAAAGTTGTTGTTTTTCTCCCTAAGTCATCATAAATAACAAGAGAACCTTGCATTTCAGGGTCTGTTAATTCGTAACTTATCAATAACACGTCGTCCACGCCATCGTTGTCTGGTGAAAATGAAGCACTAGAAATAGAAAGTGTTCCCTCAGCACTGATTTTTCTGACTTGAGAATTTTCTCTTCCTGGCGTAGCGAAACCAACTGTCTCGCTGGCACTATGCCAATTATTTCCATCGTTTGAAGGGGCATTAACATCAAAACGCTCCAATGAAACACCTCTTCTCGATTGAAGTAACCGAAAATGCCAATCACTAGTGTAGGATACTTTATCCATTATTTCATCTTCATAAACTAAATACACGGTAGATGAATCATTTGTGTAAGACGGTAAAGCGGGAATTTGAATGAATTTACCAGATACAGCAAAAGGGTAATTCATAAGTTGAAAAGAACTATCCCTTGTTATTGCAACATAATCATTTGGAGCAAGAATGTACGAATAGTCAATCACTCTTAAATTACCAACAGTGTCATTTGTATGGTTTCCTAACTGCCAATCTTTTAGGTCAATAAATTTCTCTGAATTGTTATAAAGCTCTACAAAATCTGAACCGCCAACAAGAACGTGGTGTAAAATTTCATTGATTACAATATCTCCTTTTTCGGGAGTATCAGGAAGAACAATTTCTCCTTCAAAAGTATTTATGTTTCCTGAACAATCAGCGATTAATCCCCAACTAAAAGAGTATATGGTATTAGGGATAAAATCATCTTCAAAAACAAGTATCATTGAGTTTGGAAAGACTCCTTCGACAATGCGTTCAGAAAGTTCATTGAATGGTGTTATATCAAAAACTGCTTCCATCAATTCGGTAGAGTCCATTCCCTTGCTCCATTCAAAAAGCAATTCATTTGAAGAAAGGAATGAGGCGTTAACTAATTCTGGTAATGTAGTGTCCGGGAAATCATTAAAAATAGAATTTTCTTGGTTTGGTGTTCCTCCGTTTTCGTGTTCTGAAGCTTTCCAGTTTTCTTCACCAGAACAAGCTAAAAAGGGATTGATGCGCTCAATACTCCACCCTCCGGATTTTTTGTTGTCATCTTGGTACCAATTATCCGTGTAGGAAATTTTATCTACTATCACACCAGTGTTGGTTTCTAAAACAATATCATCACCAGTGTTATTCAAAGATTGCCAGTTGGTTACATTTGTGGCTTCTGGATAATCAGCAAGCCCGCTAGTGGGAACAAGCAACAGATATTCCCCTGGATAAATCCAACCATTTTGAACTGTACCAGTACCTGTTCTATCACTTAATTTCCAACCATTTACTTGGATATATTTATTGCTCCTATTATACAGTTCCACATATTGTCGTTCTGGCAAACCAACTGAAGGACTTTCTCGAGGTAAAATTTCATTGATGATTAAATCTCCAAATTCAGCTTCTTGTGCCTCGATGTATTGAATAGTTGTGGTTTGAACCTCAGAAACGTTGCCAGACAAATCTTCGATATTTTCGGTTGAAAGCGTATAAATTGTTCCTATTTCAAATGAATCGTCAAAAACCAAATTAATTTTAGTCGCATCTAATAGGTTTCGAAATGCAATTGACGGCTCGCCTATTCCCAAGTTTAAATTAAAATTAGAAGCAATGGAAGCAGAACCTTCTGTGACAACTTTATCAAATTGTATTTCTATTTCATTGTTTGATGTAGTCAATGCTTCCAATAATACAGGAGGGTCTGGGTCGAAAAAAGGATCACCTGTTACATTAAAATCATCAAAATAGAATCGATCCGAACGAGTTGCTGTATAACGACAAAAAACACCGGTGTAAAATCCTTGAACATGTGTGTCATCAAAAGCTTGTCCTTCTTGAAAGTAGTCGTTGCCTCCCAAGGTATCAGAAGCAAGCGTCCAGTTGCCTGTTTCGTCTCTTGTTACGCGTACTCGGACTTCAACATTGTTGGACGCTACTCTGCCATCAACCCCGTCGATTACTTTAGTTGTGGTATTCCCCGATTGTCGATATAAACTTATTTCTCGTTGAGTGTCACCGATTTTAACAAAATAACCATTTATTGAACCTGTTAGATTCGATTGGTCTGCAACAATATAAACACGAGCAAAATTACTTCCCGAAGGTTGGAATGTCATGCGCAACCAAAACTCCCAAGTTGCGTTTTCTATAGCTTGGCTTTCTGTACTCAAATAAGAGGTAGAAGCAACAGCTGGAGCGGTTAATCGTAATTGATTGTCTTCAACTGAGAAGTTTTCTGTATCACCAACCCATGTTGGGTCTTCTGTAAAATTTCCATTTGAAAAATCATCTTGAAATTGACTAATTGCAACAAACGAGGTGCAGATATGAAGAATTGTGAGTATGATAAATCGCATTCTTAACAAGCTAAATTATTTTGTCTTGTAAAATTATTGAAAATGCATGAAATTTGTGTAAATAAGGCATTAAACTTTGGTATGATTCTAATTTTGGACAATATTTTAAAAAGTAGTAATGTGTTTTTATGGTGTAAACCACCTCATTACTTGAAGCTTAACCCTCATTATTCACCAATCTGACATTTTTCACGAATTAAAAAAGTGATATAAAGCATCTTAAAAGTAAATATGGCATTTTATATAGTCCCCATTTTTGGGGATACTTTTTTTTGTCAGGTTGGTTCTACCATGAGTTTAATGGAAAAAGTATTTTTACTGATATTTCTTTTTTAACCGCCAAGATTCTGTATTGAAACACAAATCTTTTACCATTTTTTTATCTTTTATCAACTGATCTTGAACCATTAAGGAATGAAGGGAATTAAGATTCACTCCCTTAATGAGCCTTAATTGCTTAATGGTTTTCTTTTTTAGGTTTTGATTAATTCATCGATAAATGTTTCAAACCCCTTGAAATATACTTACTATACTATGTGTCTAAAATAGTTTCAAAATTAAATTCATGAACCGAGCACTTCAACAAGTTCAGCATACCACTTGCGAGCTCAACGCAGTTAATAAAGCGGGTTAATCCGTTCTTGCTTTTTTTTGTATAAAAAAATTATATCTTTACTAGTTCAATTTCTAGTAAGCTAGGCCAGTTTTTACCAGTCACAAATAGTCTTTTTTCATCTCGTTTGTATGCAATACCATTTAAAACTTCACCGCCTTTTTTGTGCTCAAGTGCTATAATTGATAAGTCAATAATAGCCTCTACAGCCCCAGTCTCTAAATTGATTTTAACTATATCATTAGTTGTATAAACATTGGCTAAAACTTTACCATCAATATATTCCAATTCGTTTAATCGAGTTACAGGACCAGTATTGGAATACACCTCAATGGTTTTTACCAATTGAAAAGTCTCGGGGTCTCTAAAATAGAGTCGTTCCGTTCCATCGGACATAATCAAATGTTTTCCGTCATTGCAAAGCCCCCAACCTTCACCGCTATAAGACAACTCATTTATTAGTTCTAGCGTGTTTTTATCATATACAAAGCATTTATTTTGTTGCCAAGTTAACTGGTACAATTTATCTCCAATTATGGTAATGCCTTCACCAAAATATTGTTCAACTAATACATGCTCCAAAAGTATTTCACCAGTTTTCCAGTTTGTTTTTAAGACTTTACTTATACTGCCCATTCTACCCATTCCTCCTGTACCTTCGTAAAGTATGCCATTGTCAAACTCAAGTCCTTGCGTGTAACTAGAGGTGGAATGTGGAAAAACATTTACTACTTCCGCTCTAAAATCCGTTGGGTAAATATCTGATAAAAGCCGAATGATACGATTATCTTTTTTGACCTTTCCATCTTGCATCATATACTCCATAGAGACTTGCAGTCCGCCTAAACGCAAATTATAAGTATTTAAAACAAACGAAAGGTTTTCTTTTGTAGGTGTCCCTTGAAAAAAAACAGTGTCACGTGTAAATATTTTTAACTCCTTTATTTCTTCCAATGCTGCTATTTCTGCTTCAATGGAAACTTCTGCTCCTCTTTTAACTTTCGTTTCATTAAAAGGCTTTACGAATTTAGCTGGAATTAAGACTCTTGCGGGGCTATCGTCGTCTGTTTTACAGCCAGTAAAAGCCTGAATGAGAACAATAATTAAAAAAGTGTAAAAAAGAGATTTCATTTTGACTAAAAGTTTAGTTCTTTTTTAAAGCGGAAACAATATCCAGTGCACTAATACCGCTATGAGAACTATGGTAAATAACTTCTTTGTTTTTTATTAGAATAACCTGAGGGGACTGATGAGATACTGCTAAATTTTCAGCTAAATAGTTGGAAACATCACGAAAGGCAAGTATGTCAACAAACGCAAGTTTACACTCTTCTGGAGTCAGCTTCCAATTAGTACTCAGTCTATTTAACGCCATAGAGGAAACACCACATCGAGTTGAGTGCTTAAAAAATAAAATTGGCACTTCGTTGGACATTTCTATCAACGAGTCAATCTGACCAACAGAACTTACTTTTTCCCAAGCTAGTTCATCACTTTCTTTTTTAGAAAACCACCCCATATTAAAGTGCAGACTTAAATTGTTGTAAAAACCTCACATCGTTTTCAGAGTATAATCGTAAATCATTTACGCGGTACTTGAGTTGTGCAATTCTTTCCACTCCCATTCCGAAGGCAAACCCTGAATAAATGGTGCTATCAATGCCACACGCTTCTAAAACATTTGGATCCACCATTCCACACCCCATTATTTCTAGCCAGCCCGTGTATTTGCAAACGTTACACCCTTTTCCATTGCATAAGGTGCAACTTACATCTACCTCTGCACTCGGCTCAGTAAACGGGAAATACGAAGGGCGCATTCTGATTTGTGCTTTCTCACCAAAAAGATCTTTTGCAAAGTAAAGTAATGTTTGTTTCAAATCTGCAAAGGAAACTTTTTTGTCAATATATAGTCCTTCCACTTGATGAAAAAAGCAGTGTGCCCTAGCTGAAATAGCTTCGTTTCTGTAAACTCTTCCAGGAGAAATTGTTCGAATTGGAGGTTTTTGATTTTCCATGATGCGAACTTGAACAGAAGAGGTATGTGTACGCAAAGCCATTTCTTTTTCCCCTTTTTCGACAAAAAAAGTATCTTGCATGTCTCTTGCCGGGTGCTCAGGAGGAAAGTTTAATGCAGAAAAGTTATGCCAGTCATCTTCAATTTCAGGCCCTTCAGATATAACAAAACCAATTTTTGAAAATATAGCGATGATTTCTTCTCGAACCAAAGAGATAGGATGTCTTGAACCTAGCAGCACCGCCTCCCCTGGTCTTGTAAAGTCAATTTGCTCCTTTTTTTCAGATTTCTCGGAAACCAAATCTTTTGCTGACTCAAAAAGCTCTTCTATAAACAGTTTAAAACTATTGATGTGTTGACCAGCTTCTCGTTTGTTTTCATTTGGTACAGTTTTTAGCTCAGAAAACAACTGCTTAACAAGCCCTTTACTTCCAAGGAATTTTATTCGGAACTCCTCGAGCTTTGCTTTGTCATTTAATTCAGCCTTTTTAGCTTCTTCTGCTAGCTCTGCAATTTTATTTTGTAATTCTATCATTCTTTATTCTTTCAACTGAAAATAGTTTTTCCCAATTTCTGGACAAAATTATATGATTTTTTGGTGAAAAAGGATAAAATAATTAACTTTGATAATTAATCTCGATGTTTCAGTTTACTACTTTCACATCTGATTTTGAAAAATAATATCAATTTTTGAATATGTACAAAATAATCCTCAACATATTTTTACTTCTTGCAATTGTTCTATTTGGTTTTAGTTGTCAAGAGAAAGACCCATCAATAGCAAAAATATACGTTAGAGATGCTAACAATATTTTAACTCAAGACGTTGAGGTAATTGTGAAATCAAAATTAGAAACAACTCCCGCATTTACCCAAACAGCTGTAACGAATCAATTTGGTTATGCTGTTTTTCAATTGCAAGAAGTTTTTGATCAATTCTCAAGAAACGACAGAGAAAGAGTTGGTGATTTTGAAATTTTCCTCCCTTTTGGAGACACAGTTGAGTTTGTAGGGTCATTTTTTGCAAGACCACATATTACTGCCGTGAAAACAATCTATTTGTTAGATTAGTAACTTTTGTTTAATTTTACCGTTAGAAA
>SKGS01000204.1 GCA_007117355.1 Lishizhenia sp.
GGGACGGAACTTACGGAGGTGAGATTGTACAAGAAGGAACATACATTTGGAAAATACAATTCAGAAGTAAATACAACGATAAACGTGAAGTGCATCATGGTCATGTGACGTTGATGAAGTAAGAGGAACAAATTTTAATATTCTTTTTATACGTTGATTACTACAAAAATAGTCAAGCCTTGAGCAGGCAAATTAATTCTGATTTGTTGAACTTTTGAGTTTCTCTAGTTTCTTTTTCCTTTAATTATAAACACCTACTAAATTTTAGAACAAACAGTTGATTGACAGTTAAAATTTATTTACTATTATTGCATTATTAAATTAATGTTAAGAAAAGTATTTAACTGAGCCTACCGACTAGTTAAATTTGGTGCATTGCGAAAGAAGAAAGTAACAATTTTAGTCTTATTAAGTATCCTTGTAGGAATAATATTTCTATTCTTCGTTAATCCTATATTTACTTATTCCGTAAAATCTAAGATGGTTGTAAAACCGTTGGAAGAATGGGAATTATCACGCACAGTTAATGGTACAGTTGTTTCTAACCTAAAAGATCTTTACTACAACACTTCTCGTTCTTACACGCTAACCGAATTTTCAAGGGGTGATGTGGTACGTTTGGAAATCATTGACTCAATAATTGATAAAGGTGCAGTTAAAAAAGGAGATACCATCGGATTTATAATTTCCAATGAAGAGCAACGTCGATTAATCCAATTAATGGGACAATTAGAAGTTTTAAAGTCAGAACTTTTATTTTATACAACAGGTCAGAAGCCAGAAGACGTTACCGTTGCTGAACGAAAAGTTGCATTAGCAGAACAAGAGCTAGCTACACAGCGAAAAATCATTGCTCGTGCAGAAAGACTCATTAAAGATAGTGTTATTTCTAAAGAACAATTTGACTTAGAGTGGAATGATTTCAAGGTCAAAGAATTAACTTTAGCGTTAGCCAAGGAACAACTCTTAAGTGTGGACACCGGAGACAAACCAGAACAAGCAATCTGGATTGAAACTAAAATGGAAGTACTAAACAATGAAATTAATCAAATCAAAAAAAGAATATCTCTGTTCACCATAGTCTCCCCTATTAGTGGCGCTGTAACCCTTAACCATGCTGATTTTATTGTGCCGCAAGAATTAAGACTGGAGCCTTTATTGAAAGTTGTTAGTACAGACAGAAAAATAGGATTAGTTCCAATTTTATTGAAAGATTTACCTTTCTTTGATGATACCTTGCAAATAAACCTTTTAGAGTCAGGTGTTTTATGTAGTAGTAGTCATAGAGATAATAGCGCACAACTTTCATTATGGAAACCTTATGTCTATTATATTGCTTCTTTACCACCAGACCCTAGTTTCTTCAATGGAGACCTTATTGATGTTGAACTTAAAGGCAAATCACTTGGGTGGCTAGAATATCTAAAGAAAATTATTTTTGGATAATGGCGATGAAGTATAGATACGAACGGAAATACTTAGTTCCGAATGCACAACTTGATGCACTTCGAAATGCTATTACATCCTATTTACGACCTGATGTATTCGCAAAAAACCTCAAAAAAGAATATCCTGAATACACTGTTCGTAGCATTTATTTTGACTCTCCTTCATTAGATGCGCTTGATGAAAAAATTGCTGGTGTAAAAACTAGAAAAAAATTGCGCGTTCGAGGATATAACCAATTCGTTGGAGACAACATGGTCTTTTTAGAAGTAAAAAGAAAGCAAGGTAACCGAATAACCAAAAATCGATCTTTAGTTCCTTTTTTACAATTGAAAGATATTTTAACTTTTGGACTAGATCCTAAATTGGAGGAAAGTCTTCAAAAGCGTAACCAATTAGACGATGCATATCGTTTCCTTTTTCTATTGAAAAAAAACAACCAGTCTCCTGTAAACTTAATTGTATATGACAGAGAGGCATATCACGGAAAATTTAATGATGAAGTAAGGGTAACACTCGATAAAAATATTCGTTCAAAGATTTTCCCTTCTCCTGATGATTTATTCGATAATGATGATTTGAACTATGTTTGGGAAAATCATTTTATTTTAGAAGTTAAATATTTCTTCCCTCCTATGCCTGGATGGATGAAGTTAATAATAGAGGAGTTTAAATTAGAAGCAGCAGCATTGTCCAAATATACAGAAGGTTATTTGTGTCATAAAATAATAGCAGATATAGCAATTTAACATGAATGAAATAGCAGAACACATATTTTTATTTGAATTAACTCCGTTTGAAGCGTTCGTAAACTTATTTTTTGCTTTGCTATGCGGGGTAATTGTTGCTACTATCTATCGTTTTTCTTACAGAGGTGTAAATTTTTCTTCCAACAACGTAATTGCAATAATAATGTTAGCATTAATTACTACATTAGTCATTATGGTTATTGGAAGTAATTTAGCTAGAGCCTTTGGTCTTGTTGGCGCTATGTCTATTATTCGATTTAGAACAGCAGTAAAAGACACACAAGATATCATGTTTATCTTTTTCGCTTTGGCTGTTGGTTTAGCATGTGGAGCGAGTATGTACTTCATTGCCTTACTTGGAACAGTTTTTATTGGCGCAGCTGCATGGATAGCAGTAGAGTTACTCGAGGAAAACCCTCGCAAAAGGGAATACTTACTTCAAGTTTACTCACAAAAATCCGAACAAGACGGTGGGCAAGTGCAACAGGTAATTGATGATTTTGTCAAATCTAAAAAGCTTATAAATATTAAATCTATTGGTGATTCAGAAAAGGATTTGGTAGAATTATCTTACTACATAAAATTTAAACGTAAAATTGAACCAACTACATTGTTAAGTAATCTGAGACAAATTCCATTTGTTCAAAAAGTAAACCTGTTTTTTGATGAAGATTAATCCTTTGATATTATCATTTAATTACAGGAATGAAGTAGCTCTTCTTTCAGTTTGCTTGTTATTAGGGTTTGTTGTTACGGGTCAGCAAATAGAAAAACTAGATTTTGAGCAGACAGTACAAAAAGGGTTAAGTCAAGTACCATATCTTGAGTCTGTTGAACTTAATATTGAAAAAGCGCGAATTTTAGAAAAGCAAGCAAAATTTGAGCAATTACCTTCAATCAATTTTGGTGCTAACCACGGTTATAATTGGGGTCAAAGTATAGACCCTTTTACTAATCAGTTTGCTACAGACAGAATTAGAACAAATAACTTTTATGTAAGAAGTACTTGGGCAATATTTGAAGGGTTGTCTGTCAGGTATAGAATAGGGTTGTCAAAACTTTCAAGGGTTGACGCTGAAAAGCAATTGGAACTTGAACAACGAAATTATAAAATTCAACTAGCAGGTGCATATGCCAAGTTACAGTTAGATATTCTTTCGCTTAACATGATGAGAGAGCAGCTAAATTTATCTCGGGAATTGTTGCGAAACACTAGGGCGCTTTCTGACATTGGTCGAGCAACTTATATAGATAATTCCATTTTTAAGTCCTTGTATGCAAATGACAGCGCAGCAGTATTAATGGCAAAAAACGACAAAGAATACGCCGTATTTGTATTACAACAAATGATTAATTCACCTGATAAAACTGAACAATTCAAAGAAGAAGAATTAGACAATGTAATAGACCAATTAAAAATATACGATAACCTAGATTTAAGTACTTTTCCAGAGCTTGAATTAGCTAAACTTCAAAAGGAAATCAAACGCTTAGAATACAAATGGAGCAAATCGGCTATGCTCCCCCATTTATACCTTAATTCTGCATTGGGGACAGGTTACTCTGGAAACAATACTGAACTTATTGGAACCGAATTTATTCCTAAACCATTTTTCGTTCAAATGGATGAAAATTTCTACCAAACAGCTGTACTTACACTGAACATTCCGGTATTCAATCATTTAAGAGTAAGGTCAGCTATAAAAATTGCAGAAGTTGAAATGACTCAAGCAGACTTGGCTTATGACCAATATTTTTTAGAACTTAATAATCAAATTGAGCAATTATTAGTGGAATTAAAAAACGAAAAAGAAAATGCTCAAGCCCTTCAATATGCTAAAAAAGCAAATGAAGATGCCTTTATCGGAGTAAAAAAACAGTTTAAAAATGGAGTGGTGAATTTTGCTAGTTACATGGAAGCCAGAAATCGTAATATTCAAGCAAAATTGGCGTACAATGAATCCTTAGCGAAGATTTTCGCTTTGTCGTTGATACTAGATTGTTATTTTGAATAACTATTTTTTGTACATTAGTAGGTAAAAAACTATCATGCTTGTTAGAATAAATATCCTTTTTGTTTTCGTGTTTTCAATAATGCTGTTCGGGTGCAATAAAAACAAGGTCGAAGCTAAATATTCTGCAAAGTATGAATTGAGTGACATTCCTTACATTGACCATTTCAAAATTTTTAATGAGCAAGTAATTGACAAAAACTTGAAAGAAGTATCTGGACTTGTTACAAGTCGCAATCAGCAGGGGTTTGTATATATGGTTGAAGATAGAAGCAATAAAAATGCGGTATATGTTTTTAATAAAGAAGGTGGATACCAGGGAAAACTAGTACTTCAAGGGGTTGAAAATATCGACTGGGAAGATTTAGCTATTGGCCCAGGTCCTACGCCAGGTAAAAACTACATTTATGTTGCAGATATTGGGGATAATGACGCTGTTCGAGAAAATGTTCGTGTCATTCGTTTCGAAGAACCCAACGAATTTTCTTTTTCTGAAAACAAAATGATAATTCAAAATTACGATGTAATTACATTTGAATATCCAGATGGAGCGAGAGATGCCGAAACATTGCTAATTGACCCAAAAAACCTTCAGTTAATTGTGATAACCAAAAGAGAGGCTGTTGCTCGTGTTTACGCATTAGGTTATCCTTACACGAATAAAGAATTAGATTTCATTGGATTACTTCCTATGCAGCGTTTACTTGGCGGAGATGTTTCCCCGTCTGGAAATAAGGTTTTATTGAAAAATAAATCTACTGTTTACTATTGGAGCAATGTAGGTGACAATTTATTAAAGTCATTGTTTAAAACTAATCCAGTTAGTGTTTTTTACATTAAAGAACCTCAAGGCGAATCCATTGGATTTACAAGTGATGAAAAAGGTTATATGACGATTACCGAAACTTCTGGTCATTCGGGAGCAGAACCAATTCTTTATCACTACATCGAAGAATGATTATTTTGATTTGAAGCAATTAAAATAGTAAAAGAAAAAAAAGTAAGAGACAAATTTTAAATCTGACACCAACATGAAACCGCATCAAAACTCTATCAAACAATTATTTGCATTAATCACAACAAACAAAAAAAGAGAAACAAATGTTGTTAATATATGTTAGTTAATTTTTCTAATCGCAACGAATGATAAAGTCACTACGTCTTACATACAAATATTAAAAATTTAACAATTCTAAACCAAATAGTTATATTTGTACTACCAAAATAAGATTGGTAGTTTTTTTAAAATAGTTTACAATGAGATTTGTTTTTACATCATTTTTAATCTTCAACATTTTTTTTATAAATGCACAGTCTGCAAATAACTGTGGAGATTCTCAACCTTTTTGTTCTGATTCACCAGAAACATTTCCAGGTGGAGTAAATAGTGGTTCAGCGCAGCCTGGCCCATCTTATGGATGCTTATTCTCACAACCCAACCCCGCTTGGTACTACCTTCAAATTGGAGAAGCAGGAACAATACAAATCACATTAACCCCTAGCCCTTTAGTTGATATTGATTTCATTATTTGGGGACCATTTTCAGACCCAACAAGTCCTTGTAACGGTCAACTAACAGCACCAAATATTGTTGACTGTTCTTTCTCTGCACAGGCTGTTGAAGTTGTAGATATACCTAATGCTCAAGTTGGTGAATTTTATATTTTACTGATTACAAACTTCTCAAACAACCCAACAAATATCAACGTGACACAAACAGGGGGAACTGGTTCAACTGATTGTAGTGTTTTAATCCCTTGTGACCTTGAAGTTGATGCAGGAGAAAGCCAAAGCGTATGTCTTGGAGATTCATTTGAAATGAATGGTTCTTTTGAAAACGCTGAAGGAAATACAACCTATGAATGGACATCTTTTCCAGAAAATGCAATTAATGATTTGAGTGAAACAGATATTCTCAACCCTATTTTCACTCCTTCTGAGAATTATGGAGAAGTAACTTTTACGCTCACAGTTACCGATGATGGCGCAACAGCTGGTCCTTGCTCGATAAGCAATGAAGTAACTTTTACTTTTCGACCTATACCAACTATCGACTCAGAACCCAAAGTGTGTCCCGAAGGCGATCACACTTATACGATAAATGGAACGCCCGGCGATTCCTTTGACTATACCATAAACGGCGAATCAGGAACTATCACAATTGGAGAAGATAGTACAGCGACCATTACTGTAGAGGAAGTAACAGACGAATTGATTTTTATTATTACCGATGGCTCACTTGGAAACTGTCCACTAGATTCTATTGATTTAGCTTCGATAGACACCGTTTTTACAGACGTTTACCCTATTTCCTTAGATACGCTAATTCAGTTCCCTGCGGATTGTGGAATACCTAATGGAGCTGTTTCTGGTTCAGGTTCCGGTTTTACTGGCGTGCCTAATTTTACTTGGACAGGTCCAGGTCCGGATAGTGAAAACTCTATTAATGCTTCTGTTTGGGCTGATTTACCATCGGGATGGTATTATTTTACAATTTCTGATAATTTCTGTACTGTTAGTGATAGTATCTTCTTAGAACAAGACCCTCCGCCAACTGCTTCATTTGACGCAGACCCTATTCAAGGTAACAACCCTTTAGATGTAACATTTACAAATACTTCTGACCCTGCTGAAACTTATATCTGGGATTTTGGAAATGGCACTGGAAATACAGTGAATGACTTAAGTAGCCAAAATACGACATATTTAGAACCTGGCGTTTACACCGTTACATTAGAACTATTTGATGGAGAATGTTCTGATATGGCTACTCAAAATATTATAGTTGTAGAAGAACTTCCTTTAGAATACGATATGCCTAATGTTTTCACGCCAAATGGAGATGGTGTTAATGATATTTTCACCATAAATCCTGTGAATGCTGTTAGATTAGAAATGGTAATTACGAATAGGTGGGGAAATATTGTATTTCAAAGCGATAACATTGAGGAAGGTTGGAATGGTCGAGTAAACAATTCTGGTAATCAATGTACAGAAGGAACTTACTTTTATTTCTTTACTATTGTTGGACAAGACAACGTGGAAATTAAGCAACATGGATTCGTTCATTTAGTCAGAGATTAGTAGAATGAAACATACACTAAAATTAATGGAAGCCTAGGCTTCCTTTTTTTATGCATAATACGCTTGGTTTACATTTCATTTCACTCCTTTATTAGTATTTTTGATAAAGTTGTTGTTCAAATTGAGTATAAAAGAGAGTCATATAAAATCTAAAATTCAAACGCTGCCAGAAAAACCTGGTGTATATCAATATTTTGATAAGAATGCAAAAATCATATATGTTGGTAAAGCAAAAAATTTAAAAAAAAGAGTAAGCTCATATTTCACCAAGAATCATGATACGGCAAAGACGAGAATTCTTGTAAGAAATATACAAGACATCCACTACATTGTTGTAGATTCAGAAACAGACGCTCTTTTACTGGAAAATAGCCTTATCAAAAAATATAAGCCTAGGTATAATATTCAACTAAAAGATGATAAAACCTACCCTTGGATTTGTATCAAAAACGAACCTTTTCCAAGAGTTTTTTCTACAAGAAGAGTAATTAAAGACGGCTCAAAATATTTCGGTCCATACCCATCGGTGAAAATAATAAACACACTGCTTGAGCTAATAAAAGAACTTTTTCCATTGAGAAATTGCCACCTAGATTTACAAAAAGAAAAAATTGAATCTGGAAAATTCAAAGTGTGTTTAGAATATCATATTGGTAACTGTAAAGCGCCATGTGTTGGTTATGAAAGTAATGAGAAATATGAAGAATACATACAACAAATCGAGTTCATTCTAAAAGGAAATATTGCTTCTGTCATAAGAGTATTAAAAGAGAGAATGATTGAGGCTGCCGAGAAATACGCATTTGAAGATGCAGAAATACTCAAAAACAAAATAGCATTACTTGAAAAATATAAAGCTAAATCAACAATTGTATCGCCTACTGTGCATCAAGTAGATGTAATAACGCTTGTAATGGATGAAAAAAGTGCTTTTGTGAATTATTTCGTAGTTAACAATGGTGCAATAATTCACGGACATACTATTGAGGTTAAAAAACAATTAGAAGAAACAAAAGAAGATATTATTGGATTTGTTCTTTTAGAAATGAGAGAACGATTCAATAGCCAGTCGAAGGAGGTCTTGGTTGCTGATACACTTGAAAGTTTAGAAATAAAAGGAATACAATTTTTTGTACCTCAAAGAGGTGATAAGAAACAACTCGTTGATTTATCCTTGAGGAATGCAAAGTTTTATAAACTTGACAAGCAGAAGCAAGAAAGGTTAAAAAATCCAGAAGTTCATACTGAACGTATTCTAAAAACGATTCAAAAAGACTTTAGACTTAAAGAACTGCCTGTCCACATGGAATGTTTTGATAATTCCAACTTTCAAGGCACGAATGCTGTATCTGCTTGTGTCGTTTTCAAAAATGCAAAACCAAGCAAAAAAGATTATCGCCATTTTAATATCAAAACGGTTGAAGGTCCAGATGACTTTGCATCAATGACAGAAGCATTATATAGACGCTACAAAAGATTGTTAGAAGAAAAACAACCGTTACCTCAACTTGTAATTGTGGATGGTGGGAAAGGGCAACTCTCGGCAGGATTGGAAGCTATAGATAGGTTAAATCTAAGAGGAAAACTTCCCATTGTTGGAATTGCAAAACGCTTAGAAGAAATATTTTTCCCTGGAGATTCACTTCCTTTATATATTGATAAGAAAAGTGAAAGTCTCAAGGTGATTCAATACATGCGAAATGAAGCGCATCGTTTTGGCATTGAACACCACAGAAATAAACGAAGTAAATCAGCAATCACTTCCGAACTTTTGGAAATTCCAGGTATCGGTGAAAAAACGCAACAACTCTTAATGCGCGAATTCAAAACAATTAGAGCGGTCAAAAATTCAACGAAAGAAGAATTAATTAAACTAATAGGTGCCTCAAAAACAGAAAAAGTACTTGCGTATTTCAAAAATAGCAAGTTTTGAAAAGCTTTATCTTTTCTATAAAAAGGTTAACCTCCAAATGAACAGGGCAAACGCATTTACTTTTGTGCTATTAACGCCAATCCATGTAAAATCTTGATTTGGCAATTATTTTCTTTTTACTTTTTGCCGAAGCAGAAAAAGTAAACAAAACTGCTTTTACCTA
>SKGS01000269.1 GCA_007117355.1 Lishizhenia sp.
TGGGCGTATTGCTGTATGGGCGTATTGCTGTATGGGCGTATTGCTGTATGGGCGTATTGCAATACGCCCCTACGGCAAAACGCCCATACCCCCCCTACAAACCATCTAACATTTTCACTACCTCAGCTTTTTTGCGAACGGAAACAGGGATAATAGTACGGTCTTTTAAGACCAAATGACCGCCTTCTACTTTGACGTATTCCTGTATGTATTTTACATTCACCAAGTGAGACTGATGTACTCTAAAAAAACCAGCATCAACAAGCAGGTCTTCATAATCCTTTAAGGTTTTAGTCACAGACACTTGGGTTCCATTTGCCATAAAAAAGGTGGTATAGTTTCCGCTACTTTCACAGCGAATAATTTCTGCTATGGCTACAATCTGAATTTTATCCTGCGAATGGAGTGCAAGTCGTTCATTTGGCCTATCGTGGTTTTTTAGGCGGTCATTGAGGAGCTCGTATTTTGGTGCTTCGTTGAGTTTACTCGTAGAACGAAATTTTTTCAACGCTTGCTCCAATTCATCCGGGTCGATGGGTTTTAACAAATAATCGATTGCCGCATAGCGAAAAGCCTTAATTGCATGGGCGTCGGATGCAGTGATGAAAATAATTTTAAAAGGAATTGATGGCAATAAATCCAACAAATCAAAACCACTTCCGTCTTGCATTTGAATGTCTAAAAATAAAATATCTGGTTGTTTGTTTTTCAGTAGTTTTGCTCCGGCAACCACCCCTTCTGCTTCGCCGATAATTTCAATGTCTTCAGCATATTCTGCAAGGTCTTGTTTGATGGTATTTCGTGCTTGTTCATTGTCATCAATGATAATTGCTTTGTAATTTTCCTTTTTGCTTTGCATCATTTGTTCGTTTTAATCTGTGCTCGTTAATGCGTATGAATGGGAATACGCAAAATCACTTTTGTGCCTTTCGGAACATCATTTTCTACTAAATCAATTATTTCCAAAGGTTCCTCGGAGAAATTTGCCATCCTTCTTATTCGTTCTGCGGTTACATTCAACCCTGCTGATTCGTGGTATGTTTCTTTACTTTTCTGTTTTAATTCTTCCGCTTTTGCTCTACCAATTCCGTTATCAGAAATTACACACAACAACCAATCTCCTTCGTCTTTCATGGTGATGGAAATCTTACCGATTTGTGCAGCTGTAAAGCCTTTCATTCCATGTTTTATGGCGTTTTCCACAAAAGGCTGAATCAACATCGGTGGAATTTGAATAAAATCAGGCTCTAGGTTGTCGTCAAGATGAATTTCATAGTCAAAGTTCAGACCCGAACAAAAGGTTTCCACTTTTAAATAATTTTCTAGCATTTCAACTTCTTCTTGCAAGGTAATCAGTTGCTTTCGAGAATTATCCAAAATTTGGCGCATGAGCCTCGAAAATTTAGCCAAATAATAGCGCGCGTCTTTTTCATTTCCAGAGCCAATTAAACTTTGTATGGAATTCATGGCGTTAAAAATAAAGTGCGGGTTCATTTGTAAACGCATTGCTTTTTGTTCTAGTTCTAAGACTTCTTTCTCCAAGCGAATTTGGTTTTCTCGCTCTTTTGCTTTTGCTTTAACTCTTCTAGTGATTATCCAATAAATAAAAACCAAAACCAACAAAACAATCAACAGTGCGCCCCAAAAAAAGAAGGGCGTTTGCCAAAAGGGAGGCTTTATTTCAAACGAAAAAAGAATAGGCTCGCTCCACGCTCCATCTTCATTTACTGCCATCACTTCAAATGTATATTTTCCTGGGTCTAAGTTCGAATATTGAATACTTCGTTCTTTAGAAAGTGGTGAAAATGAATCTTCTAATCCAAGTAATCGCCATTTGTAACTCACCTTTTCTGGTTTCACTAAATGCACCCCAATAAAATCAAAAGACAGGTGATTTTCGGTATGTTTAAGAAGTAACGGTTCCTCGAAAAATTGGTCGAAGTTTTCCAACGAAACGTAAAACAGTTTCACATCACTGAGGGATAAAAGCGGTGCTTTTTTATTCGCTACCTTTTCTTTGGGGTTAAAGCGAATAAGCCCGTTTACAGTTCCAAACCAAATAGAACCCTCTTCATCCCGAAACACCGCATGTTGACATGTTTCCACTCCCGAAAAACCATCGCGTTTTCCGTAGTGCTTTAATTGGGTTACATTTCCTTTTTCATTTAAGAAAATAACATCAATCCCTTTCTCTGTACCGAGCACGACATTTCCCTCTTCGTCTAGTATTAAGGAATAGCAATTCTCAGAACTTAAATCCTCTACTTTTATCCATTCTTCTTTACCCTCGCGATAGAACACACCATTTCCGGCTGTTCCTACCCAAAGTCGTCGATGCTTATCCTCTACCATGCACCGGATATTCTCCCCTTTAAATAAAGCATCGTTATGGTGCAGGTACATGTTGTCCTTTTCTGACCAAGTAAAAAAGCCTATTCCTTCGTTATCCGTGGCATAAGCAATTGATTTGTCCGACAACGCTGCAAAAGCCTGAATACGATTAGAAAGCAAGCTATCTGCGGTGGTCCATTTATTAAATACTAATGCGTTATTTTCTTCTTGAACAGAAATAATTCCGCTTCCTAAGGTCGCAATCCAAACCGTTCCTTGTTGGTCACACATCATTTGCTTAACATAGGCCCTATTTAAGGCATTTACTGGAACAAACTCTTCATCGTCCAAACGATAAACCCCTTGTCCATCTGTGGCTAACCAAATTGTTCCTTCCTTATCTTCAGTTATTGATTTTACTGTTACATTTTTAAATCCTGTTGAAGAATTAAAGTAGTAGATACTATCGTTATGCAGCACAGTAACACCTTCTCGACCTGTGCCTATCCACAACCGGTCTTTGGAATCACGAAAAACACTGTAAATAAAATTAGCGGCCAAACCAGTTTTTTGGTCGTAAGAAGTAAACAGCTTTCCAAGGTATTGATTTACTCCTGCGCCAGAACTTCCAATCCAATAATTAGCATTTCTATCTTGGTAAATGGAGCGTATGTGATTATTAGAAAGTCCTTCGTTCTCTGAGATTTGCGTAAAGGATTTTGTAAATCTATTGTAAATTAAAACCCCTTTTTTCATGGTGGCTAACCAAACCTCTTGCTCGTCAAAGTGAATATCAAAAATGGTTTGTTTGTATAATTGGTGCTGTTCATCAATTCGAAAAATATTTCCTTTTTTTAAACAATAAACACCATCTCCATAAGTGCCTATCCAGTAGGTCTCAAAAGCGTCTTTTTTAATCAAGGTAATGGCGTTTTTCATTGCGGGATATTCCAATGACAAATTGAGTACGCTGTCGTTTTGAACTAAAAACAATCCGTTATTTGTTCCTAGCAAGAGGCTATCCTTGCCCCAATGAAAAGAAATAATTTCTTCTGTAATAGAAGCTTTAGAAAAAGGGATTGGCGTTCCATCAAAATCAAAAAGATGAATACCTTCCGAACTTGCACAAATTAATTGATTTTTATCGTTCACGGCTATGTCTGTAACTGCACTATTTTTATCCTTATCGCCTTTTAGCCAACTTTTAAATTGTCCTTTTTCAAAAATGTTTAATCCATTGGTAGAAGCGATAACTAATTTGTTGCCCCATGGTAAAATGCGATTAATGTAATTACTGTTTAGTCCGTCTTTTGTTTGATACGTTTTAAATTCAAAACCATCAAAAACACTTATTCCTCCTCCTCTTGTGCCAAGCCATAAAAAACCGTTTTCATCTTCCGTAATGGCATACACTTGAGATTGTGCTAAGCCATCATCCACGTTGAATTGATTAAAAATGTATTGTTGTGCAACAGAAAAAAGCCCAACGGACAACATAAAAAACAGCGCAGCGAATTGCGATAACCAATACTTTGTCCGCATGTCAACTAAACTAGTTAAACGATGATTGTTGAGGTATGTTTTTAATCGAAATAGCAAAATAGTAATTTACTCTTCTTCAAAGATAGCAAACGGATAGTAACATGAACACTACGAATGCTCAAACTTTACGATTTTTCTTATTTGGTAGTTTTATTTTTGGATAAAGAGATAAAAAATGAACCAAGTTAATAAATGGTATTACATCAAAAACAAGCTGCGCTTTTTGTTCAGGCATAAGTTTTTAGTTTATATATTCTTTTTCAGTACATTACTCTTTTTAATTTGGTTTTATTTTGCTTTACCAGCGCCACTTTTCTCTGATGGTACCTCAACGGTGGTTATTGACAAAAACGAACAGTTACTAGGAGCACGCATTGCGACAGACGAACAATGGCGTTTTGCACCAAGTGACACTGTTCCCATTCGTTTTGAAAAATGTATTTTAGCATTTGAAGACCGAAAATTTTATTCGCATCTAGGAGTAAGTATTTCTGCCATCGCTAGGGCAATTTATCAAAATGCAAGTTCGGGAACGAGAGTTAGTGGGGCTAGCACTATTTCCATGCAGACGATACGGTTAATGCGAAAAAATCCACCAAGAACAATTCGCGAAAAATGCCTCGAAATGATTTTAGCGCTTCGGTTAGAATTGGCGTATTCCAAGAAAGAAATCCTAAATTTCTATTGCTCCAATGCTCCATTTGGAAGCAATGTAGTTGGTTTAGAAACTGCTGCTTGGCGTTATTTCAATCGTCCATCTCATCGTTTAAGTTGGGCCGAAAGTGCAACCTTAGCCGTTTTGCCGAATGCGCCAGGATTAATTTTTCCAGGGAGAAATGATGCTGCCTTGCGAAAAAAAAGAGATGGCTTATTGCGTTATCTTTTCGATCAACAAGAAATGGATAGTACTACTTATTCATTGGCATTACTTGAGCCTTTGCCCAATCGGCCTTTGCCGCTGACCAACGCTACTCCTCATTTGCTCGCTCAGCTTTCAAAAGAAGGAAGAAGCGGGTTCACTACTTGTGTAAGTGTAGATAAAAACGTTCAGGAAATAGTGCAAAAAGAAGTAGCATTTCACATGGAAAAGCTTGCAGAAAATAAAATTTTTAATGCCGCTGTCGTGGTGGCCCATGTAAAAACAGGTGAGGTAATAAGTTATGTTGGAAATAACCCACTAGCGACCAATGAGCAAGCAAAACATGTTGATTGTGTAAAAGCAAAACGCAGCACAGGAAGCATTCTTAAGCCTTTATTGTATGCAAAAGCCATGGATGAAGGATTAATCACGCCGAAAAGTTTACTCATCGATGTGCCAAGTAAATTTGGGTCGTTTGCCCCTAAAAATTTTGCCAATCAATTTTCAGGGCTTATCCCAGCCAATGAGGCCGTTTCGAGAAGCCTTAACATTCCAATGGTTCACTTGCTAAGGCAGTATGGCGTAACTAAATTTCACAGTGATTTAAAAGATTTAGGCATGCACAGCTTGAACAAACCAGCATCACATTATGGGTTAAGTTTAATTCTAGGAGGCGCAGAAACGAGTTTGTTTGAAATTACTTCCATTTATTTAGATTTAGCACAGCAATTACAAGGATTACCATCACAAGCACTTCATTTTAAAAAACTAGCGACACAAAAACAGCACTATCAACGAGAAAACACTATTCAACAAACTTCGCTTTTTTCTATGTTTGAAGCCATGCTTGACGTCCAACGACCTGATGAAGACAATTTGTGGCAACTTTTTTCTTCTTCTAAGAAAATAGCTTGGAAAACAGGAACGAGCTTTGGTTTTCGGGATGCTTGGGCGATTGGTGTAACACCCGATTTTGTGGTTAGTGTTTGGATTGGAAACGCCAATGGCGAAGGAAGGCCGGGGTTAACAGGGATAAAAGCCGCTGCGCCTTTACTATTTTCCATTTTTAATTTGTTACCCGACTCCAAGGCATGGTTCGCTCTTCCTGCTACTTCTAAAGCGTTGAAAATTTGCACTCAAAGCGGAGAAAAGGCAAGTGAAAACTGTCTTTCAACAGAAACAGTTTACATTAATGGAACGCAAAATTCACTTGCCATTTGTCCTTATCACAAAACGATTCATTTGAACCAATCAGAAACGGAAAGGGTTTTTGCTGATTGCTATCCTTTTGATAAAATTAAAGCGGTTTCTTGGTTTATTTTGCCACCTCATCTGGAGAAATACTATCAAGAGCATCATCCTGAATATCAAAGCCCTCCTGCTTTTTCAAAAAACTGCATGAACGATAAAAACGAAAATGCTCTCGTTATTTTATATCCTAAGCATAATCAATCGCTAGTGTTGCCAAAAGACTTTAATGAACAAGAGAACCCTTTTGTGCTGGAGGCCGCAACCCAACGAAAAAACACTAAATTATATTGGCACATAAATGGCGAATACCTCGGTGAAACCAAAGACATTCATCAATTGCAAACACGACTTCCCGAAGGAAAACATCAACTAACCATTATGGATGAGCTAGGCGCTAGAAGAACACATGTTTTTACCGTTGGTAATTGAAATCTGCAAAACACCTAGTCTTACTATCTTAACATCTTCCCAAGTTGATACGCTATAAAGATCCTTAGCGAACGAGCAGGGCGTAGTATAAGTCGCTAAGCTAAGGATTTGTCAAACACTAATGTCTAATGTTGGTCATCTGGTTTATCGAGATACAACTATCTAACATCTAGCGTCTATTGTTGGTCATCGAGTTTATCGAGATGCTAACTTCTTAAAATCTTATCGTCTTAAACACCTAATCCACATAACTCAACTTCAACATATTCGATTTACCTTTTTCTTCAATCGGAATAGAAGCGATGTTTATTACTAGTTCTCCTGCGTTGATGTAACCTTCTTTTTTAAGTAAATATTTAATGTCTGCAATAGTGTGGTCAGTACTAACCATTTTATCGTAATACAAACCTCTAACTCCCCAAATCAAGTTAAGTTGAGTCAATATTTGTCGGTTACTTGTAAACACAAAAATATCTGCGCGAGGTCTTTGTGAAGCTAATTTATACGCTGTATAACCAGAAAAAGACATGGTTAAAATTGCTTTTGCCTCTACACGTTGAGATAATCTTGCAGCATTAAAGCAAATACTATCTGAAATAAAACGCTCATGATTTTTTTCTGGAGCCTCTTCCTTGTGATAAATAAAATCTGAATCTTCCATTTTTGAAACAATTTTACTCATCGTGTCGATTGCTACAACTGGGAATTTACCCACAGAAGTCTCAGCAGAAAGCATCACAGCATCTGCCCCATCTAAAACGGCATTTGCAACATCATTCACCTCTGCACGAGTTGGGGTGAAGTTTTCAATCATGCTTTCCATCATCTGCGTTGCCACAATAATTGGCTTCGCATGTGTGTAGCATTTTTTGATAAGCATTTTTTGGATTAAAGGCACTTCTTGCATTGGAATTTCAACACCGAGGTCACCCCTAGCTACCATTACCCCATCCGTGTGATTAATAATTTCATCTATATCCTCAATGGCTTCTGGCTTTTCTATTTTAGCAATGACCTTTGCTTTGTTTTTATGGTTTGAAATTATCCCCTTCAATTCTATAATATCTCTTGCTGAACGTACAAAAGACAAACCTACCCAATCCACGTTTTGCTCCATGGCAAATGCTAAATCTTCTTGGTCCTTTTTTGTCAAACAAGGCAGTGAAATAGCAGTGTTTGGTAAATTAACCCCTTTATTTGATGTGAGCAATCCACCATAAACAACTTTCGCTTTAATACTGTTTTTACCATTGGTTGAAATAACTTCTAACTGGATTTTACCATCATCTAACAAGATTTTTTCACCAGGGTTAGCATCTTGTGGTAATTGCTCGTAGTTAATCGCAAATTTTTTCGCTGTCCCAGGTTCTTTGGAGTTAACGACGATTTCAATTTCGCTTCCATCAACGAGGTTTACACCATCGCCCTCCATTTTCAAGGTTCGAATTTTTGGCCCTTGTAAATCAGCCAATAAGGCAACGTGAAGTCCTGTTTCGTCATTTAATGCTCGAATATTATCTATTACTTTCTTGTGGTCTTCATACGAACCATGAGAAAAGTTGAGACGCGCAACATTCATTCCCTTTAACATCATTTCACGCAATACTTCTTTGTTTGCTGATGCAGGACCTATCGTTGCTACTATTTTTGTTTTTTTCATTTTATATCATTTTTAATTCCTTTTTAAACCTTGTTAAACAAGATTAAAAATCAAAAAACTAATTTGCTTCTTGATTTTAACTCCAAAGGATCAATCAAAATTACTGTTAATACGCTAGAAATTTCCTTTATTTTTGTTAAGAAATCATCAACATCTATCTGACCTTTATCTTTTACAATCAGGAAATAATCTACTTGTGCTTTTTCAGGGATTAACAAATGCTGTAACGCTTTGTTTTTTATCAAGTAATAACTAAGATTTAATTCTTCATCAAACCATTCGTAAAAAGAGTGAGCGGAGGTAACTTCTCCATTTTTTCCTGACACCATAAAAGCCTCTGGAGCTTTGGAAAGCTTTAGTTCAAGCCGTTCGTTAATAGCCCAAACCAACCTGTAATCACTTTGGTGACAACAAATTCCGAACATGTCGAAATCGTAAGACTCTTCAAAAAATAAAGTATGTTTTGCCTTTCTAGTCATAAAATCAAGGCTCAAATTTAGTGAATATTAATTGATATTGATTAGGGATAAAAACAGATTACTCCCTTTTAATCACTTTGTTTAAAACCTCGTTTACGCTTATATTCAAATAATGTTTTTCATTTGACTTGGCATTGAACTTTGAACTATCTGAAATGATTTCAACATGTTTGCCAACTGGTTTCCACCTTCCTGGATGCATTGGCCTTTGTTCTGTATATAACCCGATGGCTTTTTTTCCAAGAATGGCAGCCAAATGTAGCGGTCCGGTGCTGCAAGCGACCAAAGCATCTACTTGATTCAAAAAGACAATAAATTCATCTAAACTAAATTTTCCACTAATGTCAATTATGTTTTTATTCGTTGGGATTTTCCCCCTAAAAGAAGCTCCTTCTTGCTCTGTTCCAGAAAAAAACACCAAACAGTCTTGATTGGCAAGTTGTTTTGCAAGCTTCACAAAATTATCCATTTCCCACTCCAATGCTGAGCCTTTGGATTTTGGGTGTAAAACCACTTTTTTGAGGTTTGTATTTAGTTTTTCAAAAATAAACTCTTGATTATTGGGTTTGAAACGTTCAAAATAAGCTGACAGTTCGTCAAGACCCGGAAGAACTTTACAACCTATGGGTTTTAAGAGGTGAAAATTCAATTGAGATTCATGTTCATTAGCACTCTTTCGAGAGAAGTTTACTTTATAGTTACACGTTAGCAAATGATACGACCTATGAGAAGTGCCTACTCGAATTGGAACACCTGCTTTTTTTACCATTTTTGCAAGCTCTTTATTCGGAAATACATGAATAAAAACATCAGCTTTCCATGATTTTATTTTTTGTATTCTCGCAGGAACAGGTAGTTCATCTAAACTATCTAAGGTAAGAAAATCGTCAACCGCTTTAAAACAATCAACGACAGGTTTAGTATATTTTTTACCAAGAAATAATAGTTTACAAGTAGGAAACTGTTCTTTTATCCAAGCGCACATTGGCAAAGTAAGAATGACATCACCAATGCTGTCCGTTCGGCTTATTATGATTGTTTTGTTTGATAAGTCTATAGGTTTATCCACGATGTAAAATTCTTAAAGTTTTGTATTTCAAAATATTTGATTTGGCAGAAATCCAAGCTATCCAAAAACCCGTTTTTCCATCAAGAAACCCGAGTTTTAATAGGTACATGGTAATAAACCTTGCAACAGCACTAAAATAGGGTTTTAAAAAAGACGCTTTTTTTCCCTGACTAAATAACTTTTGAGCGGTTAACAAAGAATATTTATCTGCCCTTTCTTGGTGTTCTTTTTTAGAATAATAACTGTAATGGAGCAGATGACCTTCTAGTTTTTGAACGAGGTGTTCTTCCTCAAAAACTAGACATTCATGCACCACTTGGCTGTCCCATTTGGTTCCTTTTTTGGGGAAAATTCGCGTTTTCCAATCGGGATACCAACCTGAATGTTTAATCCATTTACCGCAATAATTTGTAAGTCGGTTTACCTCATACACTCCTGAAAATCCTTTTTCTTTCAATGAAATGATTTGCTGTTGTAATAGTTTGTCTGGAGTTTCATCCGCATCAACGGAAAAGATATAATCGCATGAAGCAAGACTATTCAAGTAGTTTTTGGTTGGTCCATAACCTTGCCATTTGGTTTGAACAATACGAACCCCCTTGTCTTCACAAATAGCAACTGTGTTATCCGTTGAAAACGAATCGACAACAATAATTTCATCCGCAACAGGAAGAAGTCCGTCTATACAACGACCAATATTCTTTTCTTCATTTTTCGTTATGATGCAAGCCGTAAGTTTCATTTCTTCCATTACCAAATAACAAATAAAGGTAATAAAGTTAGATATTCTTGCATTTCTGAAGTAAAAGCAGGGTGTATTTTAAAATCTACTATTTCTTTTTTCTTAAACAATTTTAGGTTAATTATGAAACAAGTACTGTTTATAACTGATGACAGAAGTTTGTTATTGTATTAATGCTTTCCGCAATTTTGTAGAAGCTAAAGAATATTGTTATGAGGTTTTATTTTATTTTCTTATTGTTGACTTTTCTGATTTTTTCTTGTGTGCCTGCTAAAAAATACAATGATTTAGTGGAAAAAGAAAAAACATGTGCAGATGAACTTGCCAAATTTAAAACCAAAGCTTTAGATAACGAAGCGAAAGCTGCAACCTTAGAAACGCGACTAGAAGTTCTTTCGAGAGAAGTAAATGCCCTAAAAAAAGACACCTCGGAAATGGGGCATCAGTTTAGGTCATTGCAAACCGCTTATGCAAAGGCTACAAGAATTAGTGAGACATTAGAAAGGGAAATTGATAAAATAAAAAATCGCGATGCCAGAGAGCTCGCACGCATGCAATCCGATTTGGAAGCAAAAATCATTGAAACGCAAAGAAAAGAAGATGCGCTAATTGCTTTAGAGCGTGAATTGAAAGAAAAACAGAAACTTTTAGAAGACCGTGAAGCTCGTGTAAAAGAATTGGAAGAAATAATAGCTCGGAAAGATGTGGCGGTTAAACAATTAAAAGAGAAGGTAGCAAGAGCACTCAGAGGTTTTACCGACAAAGGTCTTAGCGTAGAGGAGCGTGACGGTAAAATCTATGTCAGCCTTGAGGCGAAGTTATTATTTGCATCAGGAAGCACCGTTGTGGAAGCTGAAGGAAGACAGGCTATAATCCAATTAGCTAAAGCCATTGAAGGAGATGATGAATTGGAAATTATTGTTGAAGGACATACCGATACAGACCCTTTAACAAGCAGAAACCACCCTAGAAGCAACTGGGAACTTTCTGTTTTAAGAGCTACTGCTGTAGTTCAAATCATGACCGATAATTCTGCTATAAGCCCAACAATATTAATGGCGGCAGGTCGTTCGGAATATCATCCTGTTGATCCACTAGATAAAGCTAAAAACAGAAGAATTGAAGTTATTATTGCACCAAACTTAGACGAATTGTTTAAAATTATTTCTGGAAAAGAATAGGTGTTTGGTTATTTGTTAAAACGGCTTTTAGCAATATAATTACTCAAAAGCTTTGTTAGCTTTTAAATTATTTCGATGATATTCATAAGTTAAATGCATGAATAAAACGGGTTCAATCAATAAAAATGTAAATTTGTAATATTACTATAACTTTTTGATAAAAATTAAATTATATACATATGAATTTTAGAATATTTGTGTTTGGATTAACACTACCATTAATATTTGCTTGTAATGAAGAAGCTGCAACCTTGGAAGAAACAACTGAAGAAAGTAGTGAAGTGATTTATCATTATTTTGGGGACACGATTTCGCCAGATGATGCTATTTCTGGGGCTGAGCTTATCGCCTTGTACGAAAAATTGCAAGAAGAAGATACTATTGAGGCGAAGTTTACAGGAGTAATTCAAAACGTTTGTCAGAAAAAAGGATGTTGGATGAATGTTCAACTCGACGAAAACACATCAACTTTTGTTCGATTTAAGGATTACGGCTTTTTTATGCCTTTTGACGGAGCAGAGTCTAATGCAATTGTTAATGGAAAAGCGTTTATTTCTATTACCTCCGTAGATGAATTAAAGCACTATGCAGAAGACGAAGGACTGTCACAAGAAGAAATAGACGCAATTACCGAACCTAAAATCGGATACAAGTTCTTAGCAGACGGTGTATTAATTGAAGACTAATCAATTATTATGAACTTCCCATTTCAAACAACAGTTTTTTTGATTTGTACTTTGCTTCTTTTTTCATGTCAAGAAAAACAAGATGAAAACGACCTTAAAGAAGAGCATAAGGAAAAACGAAGTTTTCAGATGTATGAGGTTTCGGAAATGACTGCTCTTATGCGTCAAATGTTTCAACTCAACGAAGCTTTAAAAGAACGCATTGTGTCTGGTGAAAATTTAAGAGATTATCCTGAAGGTTTTGAGCGCATATTAGAAGCCTCTATGACAAAAGAACAGCCTATGGATGATTTTTTTATAGAGCATGCAGAACTTTACCTCACTGCACAAAAATCTATATATGCCAACCCAGAAGAAGCTAAAACTTTGTTTAATGATGCGATAAATGCATGCATTGCCTGTCACAAAGTTAAATGCACTGGCCCAATTACTAAAATTGAAAAGTTGTATATACCTTAATTTTGTATTGCCTAGTTGTTGATATTTCTGCTTTACATAAATACATTTCAACAAAAAAGCCAGTTCTATCGAACCGGCTTTTTCTAATTATTAATGCCTTAACGTCATTAAAGCGCTGCTGCATATCTTTTGCTTACTTCTTCCCAGTTAATTACATTAAAAAACGCGTTGATATAATCTGGGCGTCTATTTTGATAGTTCAAATAGTATGCGTGTTCCCAAACATCTAAGCCTAAGATTGGTGTGCCATCGCAACCAACACCCATAAGTGGGTTGTCTTGGTTAGCTGTAGAACACACTTCTAATTTTCCGTTGTTTACACACAACCAAGCCCATCCAGAACCAAAGCGAGTTGCTGCTGCTTTTGAGAAAGCATCTTTGAATCCCTCAAATGATCCAAAAGCGTTATCAATTGCTGCTGCAAGGTCTCCTGTTGGAGCTCCACCACCGTTTGGACTCATTACAGACCAAAAAAGGCTGTGGTTATAAAACCCACCACCATTATTTCTAACTGCTGCATTGTCTTTGCATACTTTTAGAATGTCCTCTATAGACTTACCTTCTAATTCTGTTCCAGCGATTGCATTGTTAAGATTATTAGTATATCCTGCATGGTGTTTACCATGATGGATTTCCATTGTTTTTGCATCAATATGCGGTTCTAACGCATCATGTGCATAGGGTAAATTTGGTAATTCAAAAGCCATTTTATTAAATTTTTAAATGTTTATAAACCTATTACCCAAATGTAACACATAAAACAATATTTTGCTCATTTATATTTAGATTAATTCTTTATAAATGTTAAATTAGTAATGTTTTCGCCACTTGTATGGGCGTATGTATGGGCGTATAGCTATACGCCCATACATACGCCCATACATACGCCCATACATACGCCCATACATCAAAACTGTTAATAATTTATGAAAAGTTGTGATATTTTTTTGTTCATATTTCTGTTTTTTATTCAATAGTCGTACCTTTGCGGCTTAAATGTAAACTAAAAAACTAAAAATTATGAAAAAAGTATTTTCATTCGTAGCAATCGCAGCCATGACTTTATTCGTAACTTCTTGTGGAGAAGCTGAGGTTGAATCTGGTGAGCCAACTGCAGCTGAAGCTGTTGAAGAGGTTGTAGAAGAAGCTGAAGAAGTTGTAGAAGAAGTAATCGAGGAAGTTGAAGAAGCTTTCGAAGGTGAAGAAGAAGAGGTTGCTGAAGAAGTTGAAGCAGAAGAGGCAGAAGAAAAAGCTGCTGAATAATTTCAACACAAAAGAAACGAAGAAAGTCCTAGTAATAGGACTTTTTTTGTGCACTTAACTTTCATAACAAAAAAGGCACCCTTACGAGCGCCTAATACCTCTAAATTTTGCAAGCTGAGAGGCCAATTAATTGTTAATACTAAAATATCACTGCTAATTTAATTAATTTTTAGCAAATAATTGTTTTCAACAGATTTAAACATTAAAAGGTTTCCGAATTAACAAAAAAAGGAAATAGTTAAAATGAAATCCTCCACTGCCCTATCGGAAGAAACCCTATTTGATAAGTTACATCGTACTCACCTCTGTCAATATTGTAGCTTTTCGTAAAAATATTTTGATGGTTGGTCAAATTTCTAAAGTCAATCGCCCATTCTTGGGTGAACTTTTTACTACTCACTTTGTATGCTATTCTCAAGTCTGTTCTAAAATACATTGGATATTGTAACTCATTAGTTCTGCTTTCATCAAAAACTACAAAACCAGTTTGTTGAGAAGCTTCTTCCAATACTGGTGTATGCCGCTGACCTCCATTAGCACCTAAACGAATATCCACCGTTAACGAATTACGTTTGTCTTCTTTTTTACTCTTCAAAGTCCATTCTTTTCCTGCTAGAAAATTTACTGTATAATTTCCATTAAAGGCGGTGCCAAACTCTTGTCCATTGCTCCCAACAAATTTAGATGAGTAGATAGACGATGTGAAAAGCAAATAAAATCCCTTTGTCATAAAATGTTCTAACGTAACTTCAAAACCATAGTTTGTTCCTGTTCCACCATTTACTAAACTATCGGGAAAGCGTAAATCAAAATTTGCCCCGAAATTCAGCAATGAGTAGGTGTTGTTTTGAACGTCTATTGGTACATTATTCAAATGTTGATAATACACTTCGGACTTGAGTTGCCAATTTTTTCCAAAACGATAGTTGTGCGACAAAACAAAATGATGTGCGTTGGTCATACCCACCCCTTGATTCGGACTATCAAACGGTGTCCCATCGCTGTTAAATACTTGGCGAAAATAAATGCGCGTTGGCGGAACTTGAGAATGTTTACCATATCCTAAGGAAAAGCTATGTGCTTCAAATGCTTTGTAAACGACACCTAACCTTGGTTCTAGCGTCTGTGAATTGTTTAAGGAAAATAACTGATAATGAAGTCCCGTATTTAGTGTAAGTTTGTTGTTTATTTTGTGCTGCCATTGCGCAAAAGGTTGCCAAACAAAAGCACTTCCACTGTAGTCGGTTAATAAAAACCATTGATTAAAAGTAGAAAGGTACAAGCTATCGGCTAAATCAAAGAAAAGACGATCAGCAACTAAACCAACACGGAATAGGTTTTTCGCATTATGCTTATAGTTAATCTGAGTGTTAATATTATTTTTTCCTTCTAACGACAAATTGCGATATGACGGCTCACGTTCAAAATCCGGAGCAACAAGTGTGTCTCGAAGAATATTATTCAAAGTGCCTGAAGTTGAAATTGTTGTTTTAAGAAATGTTTTGTCGTTGATTCGGTAAATATTTTTTATTCCAATAACACCTATTCGGGAACGAAAGGATAAATCTTCTAAGTTGTCCGCAAACAAATTAGCGGCGTCATTTTCAGGGTCTCCTTCAAAGTTGACATTCGATAAACCCCCAAGTCCAAAAATGGAAGTAGATCCTTTTTTGTTAGGGAAATTAAGTTTAAAATTAACATCTTGGTAATCAGGCACTGCTATTCCTGTTCCAAAGTTAATTCCTGCTAATGAAAATAAACGCAACGTTGAATAACGATAACTGATGAGGTAAGAAGACTTACTGGATTTATTAATCGGTCCTTCTGCTAGTAACTCTGCGCCATTAAAACCAACTTGACCTAAAAACTCATGTTTACTATTATTGCCGTTGCGCATTTTTAAATCAAAAACAGCAGCTAACGCATTTCCATATTCGGCAGGGAAAGCACCTGTAAAAAAATCAGAGTTAGCCAACACATTATTGTTCAAAATACTCACTGGTCCGCCTGCCGTTCCTAATAAAGCAAAATGATTGGGGTTTGGAATATCCACACCTTCGTAGCGATAAAGTACACCAATAGGCGAATTACCTCGAACAATGATATCATTTCTTGAATCATCATTTCCTTGAACACCAGCAAAATTTTGAGCCATTCGGGCAACATCATTAACACTTCCTGCATAACGTTGAGATGCCTCTACAGAAAACGTTCGCGCACTCACAGAAGCCATTTCGTTGGAAACTTCTCCTGATTTTACCCCCGTTATGGTTACCTCTTCCGTTTCGGTAAGCTTTTCTACTAATGAAATTGATAAAATGAGTTCTTTCCCAGAAATCAAATCTAAATTAGTCAGTGTTTGCGTTTCATAACCAACAAAAGAAGCTGTAAGAGTTATCCTTCCAATTGGAACATTTTCAACGATAAAATCACCATCGAAATCGGTACGTGTTAAAAATGATTTTTCATCTGAAAACACTTCGATTTTTGCCCCTGGAATTGGTGCGTTGGAGGCCTCGTCGATTACTGTACCTCTGACATTTTGAGTTAGTTGAGCTGAAACTGTTCCACAACAAAAGATAAATGACAAAGCAAAAACGCAAGACCCAAAGCTTTTACGAAAAGAATTGGCGAGAGTTGTTTTCATTTATAAGCGTGTGTTTTATAGGGGCAAATTTACGTATAAATCTAAACTTCTTAGTATTTAGTGTGAGAATCAGTAGTCGATTTTGTCTCCAATCACTAATACAACAGCCAGTTTTTTATATTTGATTGAGTTTAAAAAAGTTGTTTTTAGAGTAAATTTTGTTAAAATATTCACTTTTGAAGTAACCTTTGAGAATTTAAAATTCTTCAAACGAAAAATTAATTAGCTTTGTTAACAAATACATAACACATGGAAATCACACCCGAAATTCAAGAAAAAATTGAGTTATTAAATAAGAAGTATGCCGCTCTTGGGCAGGACCTTAATTCTTATCTCGAAGGGCTTTTATACGCAGATACAGTAAAATATTGGGATTATATTTCTGTTGATACACTCTTGAGTTTACAAAAACCAAAAACTAGTTTTCCTGACGAGGTGATTTTTATCATGTATCACCAAATTACTGAGTTGTATTTCAAACTTGCTTTGAGAGAATTCGACCAAATTGCTTTTCACCCTAAGCTTAATTGTGCTTTTTTAAAAGAGCGAACATCAAGAATAAATCGCTATTTTGAGGCACTGACAAAATCCTTTGAAATTATGATTCAAGGGATGGAAAAGGAACAGTTTCTTAAATTTAGAATGTCTTTGCTCCCTGCAAGTGGTTTTCAATCTGCTCAATACAGACTAATCGAAATAGCGTCAACGGATTTTCGTAACCTCGTGCATAAGGATGTTCGAGATGATTTTTCTGGCGATGAAGCTATTGAAAAAATGTATGAACACATTTATTGGAAAGAAGGTGCTACAGAACTAGAGTCAGGGAAAAAAACATTAACGCTTGAAGAGTTTGAAGAAAGATATAGTGCAGAATTTATAGCGTTTGGAAAAAAATATAAAACCGTTAACCTTTGGAAAAAGTATAAAAGCTTACCTGAAGAAGACCAAAAAGATGAGGAGCTAATCAAAGCACTAAAACAAAATGATGTTAATGTGAATATCAATTGGCCTTTAGTTCATTATAAATCTGCTGTGCGATACTTACAGCGCAACCCAGATGACATAGCAGCAACAGGAGGAACAAACTGGCAAAAATATTTGCCGCCAAGGTTTCAAAAACGCATTTTTTATCCTGAACTTTGGTCAGAGCAAGAAGTAGCAGAATGGGGAAAATCGTGGGTGGAAGAAGTTACAGGAATTAAGTCATGACAAAAAGATTTACAAACGTTTTAGGAACATTTTTTACGACAATTTTTCTGCTCAGTTCCTGTTTTGAAACCAATAATGTACTCGACGAAGACAATTGGATTGCAGAAGAGCCAGTTTTTGAAGAAGAAAACCTTTTATTTAATTTGCCTTTAGATTTATACGCTGTTGCGCATGACACCATTCAAAATGGGTGGACATGGGGTCACATGATGCTACCTTATGGAGCGAACCAACTTCAGGTAAATCGTTTTGCTGAACTTTGTAAAGACTCTTTGATAGGGTTAAATTATTTAGTGGCTGGAAAACCGTTTACCGTCTTTCACGAGCGACTGGAAAATGACAGCCTGGCAATTCAGTACCTTGTTTACGAGCCAGATGTGTTCTCATTTATCACTTTTGATTTTACTAGCGACTCACTTACTGTTTATAGAACAGAAAAGGAAGTGGAAATAAACCAGCGAGTTATTGTTGGTGAGATTGCTCCAAAGTCAAACTTATCTTTTGAATTGGCTAAAAACTTCGAAAGTTACAGTTTAACAGCAGCATTGACAGATGCAATGGAAAACATTTATGCTTGGAGTGTGGATTTCTTTAAGCTGCAACCGGGCGACCAATTTGTTATTGGTTTTAATGAAAAAGTAATAGACGGAAAACCTTATGCTATTAAGGACATTGAATACGCTTGGTTTAATCATTCAGGAAAACCAAAATATGCCTTTTTATACACAACAGATACATTAAACAATATAAAAGGTTATTATGATGAAGAAGGAAGAGAGATGAAACGGCCATTTTTAATGTCTCCAGTTAAATTTGCAAGAATTAGCTCTGGTTATTCTGCCAAGCGTTTTCATCCGGTGTATAAAACAAACAGACCTCATCTAGGAACGGATTACGCCGCACCAACAGGAACTCCGATTATGGCAACAGCCGACGGAACGGTTACAAAAGCAACTCGAAGTGGTGCAAACGGAATTTTTGTTAAGCTTCGTCATAATAGCGTTTATGAAACACAATATTTGCACATGAGCAGAATTGCAGACGGAATTCGTCCCGGAGTGCGAGTAAGCCAAGGACAAACTATCGGGTATGTAGGTTCAACAGGTGCAGCAACAGGACCTCATGTCTGTTATCGTTTTTGGAAAAATGGAAAACAAATCAATCACAGAGCTGAAAAGTTTCCTAATTCCGAACCAATGGACAAACGTTTAATTCCATCATTTTTAGCTTACATTGCGCCGAAAAAAGAGAAATTAGATGCTAAAGTAGAAGTGCATTTTGGCGGTGTGGAGTCTTAGTTGTTTCGTTTGTCCTACATTAGAGAATGCCATACTTGAATTAATTGTACCAATTTAAATGCCTTGTCCTTACACTTCCAATTTTTCCCATTCAAACATAAATATCTTAACTTTGAACATAAATATCTATTCCAGAAAAATGAAGGCAGCATTATTTACACTTATTATTTTCATTCTTTCTTTAACTATTTCTTGCGAACAGAAAGAAAAGTCTAGCCAAAACGATAGGACAGAAGAAAAAGCAACTAAAGAACAGCCAAAAGCAGACTGGTCAAGCGCCGACCGCTTGAAAGAAGAAATAGAACTTGCCATTGCTAACGATGAATTGCAGTTGGTGAAAAGCTTAAAATGGGAAAAGCAAAGCGAAAACATCAACCTTCACGAAGAAGTAGAAGCTTATCTCAATAGTCAAGGGGATTTGGTAAAAGTAATCGAATATTTTGGCAATTCGGAAGAGCGAAAAGAAGGTCAACGGATTTTTTATTTTAACCAAGGAACTGTAGCACTTACAACAGAATTAATTGATGTTTGGCAAGAAGACGGCGGATTTGTGCTTACAGAACGTGAGATTGCTTATGAAAATGAAGTGCCTACTCAAGGCCGACAAAGGTCTGCAAACGCCATAGAAGAATTAGAAACACAGCCTTGGTCAAAGGCTCGTGCAGAAGAAGTTCCCTTTACAACAGCAAAACAAGTACTTGAAAGTGAAGGCCCTTTTAAAACACACTATTTAACATTCGTTCAAGGAGAAGAAGCATTATTTTTATTATTTGGCGAGCCAAAACGAGAAGACAGATTTGTTACAGCCCTCCGTGTAGATGAAATGACCCCTTTCATTTTTGAATTATTAGAAAACTCAGATGAAAACAGGTTCAAAGAGGTTGTCATCACCTTTAAAGTTGTTGGCGGATTGAATCAACCAGAGTTTCGTGTTTTAGAAACTATTGATTGGAAATAGCTTCTTTTTCTTGCTCAGGCTTGAAAATTTTTGCATCGGCTACAAAAGTCCCAAAGGGGATTAGAGATGCTGCATAAGCCCAAAAATTGGTAGAAATACTCCATTACTTTTCTTGGTTGACTAAACCCGCTTTATTCATGCATAAGGAGTTTAATGGAAAACATTTTTTAGCTTAATAGATTTTATTTTCCAAAAAGGTTAATTTAGTGGAAAATATTTTACCAAAAATAGAAAAGTCGCTTTTTAATGGAAAAAAATTTACCCATACATCTACAGGAAATAATTTTTGGATCTTCTGATTCGACTATTTCAAAGAAAATTTCTCAACTTGAAAAAGAAGGAAAAATTAGAAAATTAGCTCCGCGACTTTATACTGGAAACTTAGAAGACCAACCCGAAAAAATAATTCGTAGAAATTTGTTTATAATATTAGGTCACCTCTTTCCGGGAGTAGTTTTGAGTCATCGGTCTGCTTTTGAATTTAAGCCAACTTCAACTAATCAAATTTTTCTAACCTATAAATATACCAAAAAGGCAAAGCTACCTGGTCTAACAATTCGCTTTTTAGAAGGTTCAGGACCAACTGAAGGAGATAACGAGATCTCTCACGGTTTATACGTTTCTCAAAAAGAAAGGGCGTTTTTGGAAAACTTCCAACCTTCACGAAAAATTGGGCCCGACGCTAAAACATTAACGATACCAGAAATTGAAGAAAAGTTAGAACAAATTGTTCGGGTAAATGGAGAAGAAGCACTCAATAAAGTGAGGGATACAGCACGAACCATTTCCGAAAAACTGGATATGCCGAGAGAATTTGAAAAACTAAATGCTGTAATAAGCGCTTTGTTGACGACCCGCCCCTCCAAAATTCTGCAATCTCCTATTGCAGCGGCAAGGGCTTTTGGAATCCCTTATGATTCGTTTCGCTATGAATTATTTGGTAAGCTATATCAAGCGTTAAATCAACTTGAATTCCAACGATTAGATGATCTAAACGTAAGCGCTACGTCATTTAAAAACTTTGCTTTTTTTGAAAGTTACTTTTCGAATTACATAGAAGGAACAAAATTTGAAATCGACCAAGCGAAAGAAATAATTCAAACGCAAAAAACGATTCCGACGAGACATGAAGATTCACATGACATTTTAGGTACTTATCAAATAGTTGCGAACCGAAAAGAAATGTCAATCATTCCAAAAACTCCTGATGAACTAATCGAAATACTTAAATACAGACATAAAATACTGCTTTCTGCAAGACAGGATAAAAACCCTGGTGAGTTCAAAGACAAAAATAATTTTGCAGGTCAGACTGCATTTGTTGAAGTAAACTTGGTTAGAGGAACATTAATAAAATCGTTTGAATTGTACAATGCACTTAGTCATCCGTTCGCAAGGGCTGCATACATCATGTTTGTAATAAGTGAAATTCACCCATTTCTTGATGGTAACGGCAGAATAGCAAGAGTTATGATGAATGCTGAGCTTGTCCATCAAAATCAGGCGAAAATACTTATCCCAACGGTCTATCGTGAAGACTACATTTTAACGTTAAGAAAACTTACAAGACAACATGATCCAGAACCTTTTATTCGAATGTTAGTAAAAATTCATCAATTCAGTGCTAAGGTTACAGCAATCAATATGGAAGAAATGCAGCGATTTCTCCAAGCATCCAATGCCTTTCTTGAACCAGAAGATGGATATATAAAGTTTTAAATTTATGGGCATTAACGAGCCAACACATTCAAAAAAGTAGCCGCAAGCAAGGTCTCCACAAAACCACTCATAGCAATCAGCCACAAAGAAACCGCTTGGATAGCCAACGAAAAAGATAAAAACCTGATTAGCTATAAATATGCGTTTGAGTTGAGCGAGGTTTAGGTTATGGATGTTTTTTGATAAGTCTTTGGGGGCAGAATTATTGGGTGGGGAATAAATTGTGAATACAATCCTTGAAAGGTCAAACAATTAAACCCTTTTTGAAACTATGTATTGATATTTTGTTTCATTTTACTGCTACGGATATAAATAATTTTCCTATATTAGGGCAGTCAAGAATATGTTCAGTCTGAATTTATACCTAAGACTCCCCCTGAAAAGGGTGTAATACCTAAACGTTAGACTGTCGTCCATCGTTAACGAACGACAAGACAAAAAAGCCCTGAAAGAGCGCAATATAAAATAACCTAAACTTAAAAAATGGGGCACCTGCGAATCAAGCAACGCAGTTAGTCACTTACCAAAAATTACATTCCCTTAGTGTTCAGTACAAAACATCGCTTACCTTTAATCAATGATAATATAGAGGTTGTCATCACTTTTAAAGTTGTTGGCGGATTGAATCAACCAGAGTTTCGTGTTTTAGAAACTATTGATTGGAAGTAGTTTCTTTATCTTGCTCAGGTTTGAATATCTTAGCATCAGCAACAAAAGTTCCAAAAGGAATAAGTGAAGCAAAGTAAGCCCAAAAATTGGTCATTATACTCCATTTTTTTTCTTGGTTAACTAAGAAAACCAAGATACAATAAAGCACGAATAAAATGCCATGTGCCATCCCCACAATTTTGTTTGGTGTTGGCATTTCATACCAATACTTCAGCGGCATTGTTAGTCCCAAAAGCAAATAAGAAATACCTTCTAAAATGGCTAGGATTCTTAAAACCCCTAATGTAGATGCAAAATTCATGGTAAAAGTACCAAGTCCTCCCGATTAGGAAGAACTTGGTTTTTATTAATATTTATGAAAAGGACTCCGTTGAATAACTTTCAACTGAAGGACAAGAACAAATTAAGTTTCTGTCTCCAAAAGCGTTGTCCACACGACGTACACTTACCCAGAACTTATTTTCTCTCACATAGTCGAGCGGGTACGCAGCTTCCTGTGGAGAATACGGATAATTCCAGTTTCTGTTGATAATGCAATCCGCAGTATGAGGCGCATTTTTAAGTAAGTTATTTACTTTATCCGCATGACCGTTTTCGATTTCCTTAATTTCTTCTCGAATTTTTATCATCGCATCACAAAAACGATCCAACTCTTCCTTGTCCTCAGATTCAGTAGGCTCAATCATTAAGGTTCCTGCAACAGGGAAAGATACGGTCGGTGCATGAAACCCAAAATCAATTAAACGCTTTGCTATATCTGCAACTTCAACATCCGCTGTTTTCTTGAAATCTCGGCAATCTAGTATCATTTCGTGTGCAACTGTGCCATTTTCTCCTGCGTAAAGAATATCATAATAACCTTGTAAACGTGCTTTAATGTAATTTGCGTTTACAATTGCCATTTCTGTTGAATGTCTTAACCCTTTAGAACCAAGCATTTTGATGTACGCATACGAAATCAATAGAATCAATGCGCTTCCGTAAGGTGCAGCTGAAATACTGTGAATAGCATTTTCTCCTCCCGCTTCAGCAACTAAAGGACTTCCAGGTAAAAATGGAGCTAAGTGCTTAGCAACTCCAATTGGCCCCATTCCAGGCCCACCTCCACCATGAGGAATAGCAAACGTTTTATGTAAGTTCAAATGACAAACATCCGCTCCAATATTTCCAGGGTTGGTTAACCCAACTTGCGCGTTCATGTTTGCTCCATCCATGTACACTTGTCCGCCATTATCGTGAATGATTTGCGTTATTTCTTGAATAGCAGCCTCAAATACACCGTGAGTAGATGGATATGTTACCATTAATGCCCCTAAATTGTCTTTATGTAATTCTGCTTTCTCACGCAAATCTTCTACATCGATATTTCCGTTTTCGTCACACTTTGTAACTACCACTTTAAATCCTGCCATTACCGCCGACGCAGGGTTAGTGCCGTGTGCAGAAGATGGAATAATACAAATATTTCGGTTTGAGTCACCATTTGCTTCATGATAAGCTTTAATTACCATCAAACCAGCATACTCGCCTTGTGCACCAGAATTCGGCTGTAAGGAAACCGCATCAAATCCTGTTATTTCACACAAGTCTTTTTCCAACTCTTTGAAAACCTCAAAATAACCTTCTGCTTGCCAAGTTGGAGCAAAAGGGTGCATGTTTGCAAAGTTTGCCCAAGTTATCGGCATTAATTGTGCTGCTGCGTTCAACTTCATGGTACAAGAACCTAACGGAATCATAGAATGCACTAGTGATAAGTCTTTATTCTCCAACTTTTTCAAATAGCGCATCATTTTAGATTCTGAATGATACTTGTTGAAAACCTCGTGCGTTAAAATTTCATCTTTTCTTGTAAATCCGCTTGCAATAGAACTATTTATAAACTCAATTGCTTCTGCTTCTTTTGCATTTGCTTTTGCTAGAACTTGAATCAGTTCAACAACTTCAGCTTCGTTGGTTCGTTCACCAATACTTATACAAAACGTAGTAGCATCAACATAACGCAAATTAATTTGATGGTCTGTAGCGATTGCACTAATATCCGAAGAGGAAACCCCTTCTGGAGATTGAATATAAAGTGTGTCAAAATACGAGTTATGCAAAACGGTATAACCAACTTTTTCTATCGCCTTGTGAATGGTTGCTGCTTGGTTGTGAATAGTTGAAGCAATTTCGCGCAAGCCTTGAGGGCCGTGATAAACCGCATACATTCCAGCCATTACAGCTAAAAGTGCCTGAGCTGTACAAATATTCGAAGTTGCTTTATCTCTTTTTATATGTTGCTCTCTCGTTTGTAGGGCCATACGTAAAGCAACATTGTCGTCTATATCTCTTGACACACCAATAATTCTTCCTGGAATGTGTCTTTTAAATTCTTCTTTTGTTGCAAAAAATGCCGCATGAGGACCACCATACCCCATTGGAACGCCAAAGCGCTGTGAAGAGCCGCAAACAACATCCGCTCCTAGTTTGCCCGGTGCTTCCAACAGTACTAAAGACATAATATCAGCAGCAACAGCAACTTTGATCTCTTGTGACTTCGCTCTATTTATAAAAGAGGATATGTTTCTAACTCTACCAAAAGTATCTGGATATTGAACCAATGCACCGAAAAACCCATCGGAAAATTCGTATGTATCTGGATCACCAAAAACTAATTCTATTCCTAGCTTTTCTGCTCTTCCAGTAACAACAGCAATTGTTTGTGGATAACAAAATTCCGAAACAAAGAATTTATTTTTGTTTGCTTTTACATCTGATCGACTTCTTGCGTTAAAAAACATAATCATTGCTTCCCCAGCAGCTGTTGCTTCGTCTAACAATGAAGCATTAGCTATCTCCAAACCTGTGAGGTCAATAATCATAGTTTGAAAATTTAACAACGCTTCTAAACGACCTTGCGAAATTTCAGCTTGATAAGGTGTATAGGCCGTGTACCATCCAGGATTTTCGAGTACATTTCTTTGAATAACCGGCGGAACATTTGTTTCACTGTACCCCAAGCCAATATAGGATTTGAACACTTTATTCTTGCTTGCTACTTCCTGAATGTGATCTAAATACTGCTTTTCAGTCAGTGCTTCAGAAACGGAAAGTTCATTTTGCAAACGTATTGCAGGTGGTATCGTTTTCCCAACTAATTCGTCTATTGAGTTGACACCGATTTTAGCGAGCATCTCTGCTTTTTCTTGAGCAGAAGGTCCGATATGTCTTTTAGAAAATGCGCTCATGCTTTCTTATTAAAATTTGACTGCAAATATACACTTTTGTTTATGCTTAAAAAACAGAAAAAAGTTAAGATTTAAGCAAAACTTATTGGATGTGACAAGCCTAATTTTTATTTGTTAATAAAAGCATTTGTCGTGAACAAAAGTTTGTGTTAAGAAGGCATAACATTAATTGACAAAGTCAATATTTTCTTCTTTTTTCGTTTTCCACCATTGTCTTAATTCAATCATTTTCGGTTCGCCAATATTGATAAGTCCTTTTCCTTTATTAAAGAGACGTAAATATTTAATTCATCCACACTTCTTGAGCCAACATTCTTTAAATTAAAAAAGTTTAAACTTTCTTTATTCAAAATTTTTTCAATAAAATTCTTGACTTTAAGGTTTTCCTCTAAAAGTGATAGGATAACATTTCTATTCCTTGTTGATAAACTATTTGTATTTACTACTATAAAACTATTGATTACCTCTCTTTGAACTCTTGTTAATTCTGAAGCAATCAATTCATCTGTCTTATGTTTTTCCTCAGTTAAACCTTTTCTATTATCATAAAAGTGGTTTTTGGAATTATAGTTATTGCAAAGATTGATGAGGTCTCTATTAGTCTTCATCCCACAATTAGTAAGGTGTTCAAAAGTTCCATTTGTTGATAAGTATTCTTTTAACTCATGTAAAGTATAAAGTTCATTTTCCAAGCAAACATTATAAGCCCGTACACTCATTTCATTTCTTCTGAAGACTTCTTTAATTGTCATTCTCAACTTAATTCTAAAAAACTAAAACTCTAAATTACGGTTATTTCTCTGCCATTTTCAAAATTTTTCTGTTTTTTCTTTTGTTAGCGAAATAGGAAAAGTACAAAAAACGCCAATTTAAAATACGTTCCTATGTGTATATCTCAAAAGTTGTGTTTTGAATATGTGCATTCATATCAAAACCAATATTTCAAAGCAAAAGATGTGCCATATCCTTTCTAATACTTCTTTCACTCACTGTTTAACTAAGCGTAAATACTACCATAAATTCACAAGGCTCCCATCGCCTATAGAATACTCCCCCAATCACAAATGTAATTCAATGTTTTTTAAGGCAATTTGAATGAATTTTTGATTAGTAAATAGGGTTTTCTTGCGGTCGCTCCAATTTTCTAGTTCCTTTAAAATTGCTTCTTGTGTTTTGGCATTTTTGTTTGAAATAATGAAGTCTATGGTTGAAAGAAGTTCCAGCCCAAAAGGGGAATAAAACCCTTTTAAAAATGCTTTAGTTTTCTCAACTGTTTCTTTTAAGGATTTATGTTCAGGTTTTTCCAAATAGGCATTTACATCGGGTTCTGCGTCCGTAATTAAACCCAATTCTTCAAAGGGTTTTTTATCTTTTGAACTATAGCCCATTATATAGCTGCCATTTAGATAATGTAAAACGTGTTTTACTTTTCCAGAATAAGGGCCGTAAAAGTTAGGTTGAAACGCTAGATTAAAAGCTTCTTTTGCTCCGAAACGCTGAAGGAAATAGGCTATTTTTTCAGAAGAAAATTCAGAAACAAACTCTCCATTTCGAACCGATTCATATAATACGGAAAGAAGCATAGCTCTTGCAGGTGTCAGCTTAACCCTTTCATTTTTCAACACTTCTTTTATAGCTGCGTTTGGTTCATAAATGTAAATTTGACAATCTATATCGTTTAAATATCTTTCCAAAATCTGTTTAACTTTACTCCAGTCTAAACCTCCATTTCCAGCGCCTAATGGTGGGATAGCGATGGATTTTATGCCTTTTTCCCGAATGACTTTTACCAATTCGGTTAGTCCTAATTCAATGTATAGGTACTCTGATGGTAAACGCCAATTGGTTTTTGTTGGGAAATTGATGATGACTTTTTTGCCTGACAAAAGCGATTCGTCTTCAGTAACAAACAATTGACCAACTTTTACTTCTTTATTTTTACAGGCTTGAGAATACAACTTAAAATTGTTTGGAAACATATTTTTGAACTGCAAAGCAATTCCTTTTCCCATTACTCCAACGGTGTTTACTGTGTTTACCAAAGCTTCAGCATCGCTTTCTAATAAGTTTCCTGTTTTGTAGTGTATCATATCCTAAAAATAATATCCTGATTTAACATAAACATTGGAATCAGATGCGCCAAAATTAATAACTGTTTTCTTTGCGCCCTGGTTAAAGGTTATAAAACCTAAGATTGCTTCTTTAGGAATATCTCCTAAAACTAAAAATTCAGCTTGTTTTCTTCTTTTTAAATCCAAATCATTCTCTCTTCTCCAATCGTTAATACTTACTGCTTCCCAATCTATTGAATCAACAAGGCTGTAGATGTCTTCATTGGAAAACTGAGAAGTAAATGTATCTACCGCATGACCATTTGTAAATACAAAATCTAATCCAGTGTTAATTATTTTTTGCACCGAGGTAACGCAATAAACAATTTCTTGTGCTGGTATTGCTTTCAAACCATTAAAGCCTTTTTGAATAACA
>SKGS01000022.1 GCA_007117355.1 Lishizhenia sp.
CTGAAGCTGTAAACTGTCCCCAACAAACAGAAAGGGGTACATACTTAAACCAGAGGCTGTAAGCTGTATAGAGCCATGTTCTTTAAGAATCTTTTCTCGTATTTCACTCCAATTTTTTTCAGTCATTATCCTTTATGAAAGTAATTACTTCTTTCGTCGGCACAACTCCTAATTTAGAAACTGGGATAACCGAACATAAATCAGAAATTACATCTAAATGGCGCTCCATTAGTTCCGAATTATAACTATGTTGAATGCAGAACGGAAAAAAGGATTCTACTGCATTTTTCACATTCAGTTTTTCAAAGCTGTTTTTCGGACTGTGAAACGGTAAGTAAATGTAATTTAATGGAGATTTTTTAGGTTCATCCTCATAAAACATTGGAGTGTTATAAAAGTAATAGTTCTGCTTTATTTTACGAATAATTAAGCGATCATCATTTATAATTTTGCTGCCATTAGACTGCCAGATTTTTGCCATCGTACTTTTTCCAACACCGGAGAATCCAGAAAAAATCCTACCGTTTTCACCATCAAAAACACCAGAGGCGTGAACCATTAATGCATCTGAGTTATAGGTCAGGTAATACATTAATAATGGGCCAAATGGATAAAGTAAAGGACAGATAAATCGATGACCGTCTTGTTCTATTTCTTCACAATAAATCTTCCAGTTTTTGAAGCTGTTCGTAGCAAAAGCTACTTGTTGAATTTTGCCTATACTTCGTTGGTTTTGAATGATAAACTTGAAACCACCCCTTGTTTTTTCGATACGCCAAAGTTTGAATCCGTCTTGTTTAGCTTCGAAAACTTTTTCATCTTCTTTTTTAAACAAATCTGGAATCCCGCAGTACGCTTCCACTGTTACATCAAAGTCTTTGTCTCTTTTTGAAGTTTCTGAAATAAAGTGGGTATAACCATCTTCAAATACTAACAAAGAGTTGTCTTTAGATTCAATTAAAATTGAAAAATCAGCAACGTTAAACTCAAAAGATTTGGCTTGCATTTTTATTTGATAAGGTGATCTTCTAGATTTTTAATAAAAGATGCTACATCTTGCTTGAGTACAGATTCTTCCACATCGTATCTTAGTATTAAAGACTGAACAATGGATTCAAGATCCGCTGAAGCGTTGATTTCATTCCAAATATCTAGTCCTACGTCATTCAATGTAAAAAGTTCATCCATACTAGCAACTTCGTCTTTTAAAGGCACTAAAATCAATTCTCCAGCAACTTCTTTGGCTACAAAGTTATCCTTAATTTCAGCTATCTTGGCTATATTCATTTTCTAATTTTTGTATCAAGTTGTTCAAAAACGCACGATGACTTATGTAGTAATCATTTGTTATTTCATTCTTCAAAGATAATACAACTTGATTGTTTTCCTCGAGAAATAGCTCAAAGGGTTGATTAAATTCATTATTATGAAAGAACTTAGGAAAAAATAGAAGTAAAATCAATCAACAAATTATGCGACACCACTGAGTTTTATCAGTATTCACAAAGCTAGTTAATTATCTCCAAAGTGTTTTAGTACAAAAAGTACTAAATTTACTCCAAAATTTAACCATGAGATTAACGAATTGGCGATTTTGGTTGTTACCATTAATTGTTATTATTGTTTTTTTTAGTCAGCTTTACATGCAGTCAAAAGGGCTTTCCAGATGGCGCGGTGGCGGTTTTGGGATGTACACAGAGGTACATTTCGATTATCGGCAAATTTGGGTAGATGATTCGTTAGTTAAGTTGGATAAATCGTTGAAAGCGAAAAAAGATAATTTACTATTACGTAGCTTCAAGGCGTTTCCAAGCACTTACATGCTAGCGAAAGTTCGGGAGCGCTTTGACATTAGGGATGACCAAAATGTTGAAATTTGGGTACCCATGATAGAACCAGAAAATTTTACTTTCTACAGAAAACGAATATTCAGTTCTCATGAATAAATTATTAAATATTTTTAATTACTGGCTCAATCAAGATAACTTCCAGCTTGTTTCTAAGTTGTTTTTCTTATATGTTGTGGTGGTAATGTATAAAGTTAATTACGCTAACCCGATTATTGTCTTTCCAATTATTTTGTTACTGTTATTTGTCGGTTTGATGAATAAATCATTTTTACAAAAGCCGTGGTTTTGGATTTTGTATGCTCTTTTTTTCACAGTAAATTTAATTTTTGGATATTTTGTTGCAGCCAATCATCACTTTGTGGTTATTTATGTTTGCTGGTTGCTTGCTATTGCTGCTCCTAATAGAGAAAATGTTTTGGCATGGAATGCGAAAGTATTGATTTGCTTAATTATGCTTTTGGCCGTTGTGCAAAAGTTTATTTCGATAGAATATATGGATGGCTCTTACTTTGCACTGGTAGGATATGAAGGAAAATTTTTTGTGTACTTAGACAAAATAATCCCTTTTGATTTAATTCCTAATGAGAACATGGATTTAATAAAAAATGAAGTTGTTAAAACTCCGTTAGCATCTACCGAAATTCCATTAAAAGAGCCTTGGGCAAACTACGTTTCGTTCATGAAAGCCTTCGGTTGGTTTGTTTTAATAGGGGAGTTGTTGGTAGGTATTCTGTTATTTACAAAATGGAAACATTTCAAAAATATTACATTTTTACTTGTTCTCATCGGAATTTTACTGACAAGACAAGAAACTGGATTTCTCTTGGTATTAACCACTTTATTCATTGCTCAGTTATCTAAAGAGGATAAAAAGACATACCTTCCATATTACATGGGCTTCTGTATTTTATGTTTTGGTTTAGTCGTTTCTGGATTAGGATTTTTGTGATATCACATCATTCTATTTTACTTCTCACATTTCATTCACTAAAAAAATAGTAGCTTTGAACCATAATTCAAATTCTATTAATAAAATGAGTACAACAGACGCTGTAAACCAAGGAAGTGTTTCTTTTGAAATCGATAAGAAAGGCATAGCAACAATTACCTTTGGACATCCTTTGAGTAATTCTTTGCCTGGTAAACTACTTAGAAAATTAGCGGATACAATCACTGAGTTAGGTAAAAACGACGATGCTAAAGTTATCATTCTTCGGTCAGAAGGAGAACGTGCTTTTTGTGCAGGAGCAAGTTTTGATGAACTAATCTCAATTAAAGATTTAGAAACTGGGAAAAAGTTCTTTTCAGGCTTTGCATCTGTAATAAATGCTTGTAGAAAATGTCCAAAATTTATTATTGGAAGAGTTCAGGGGAAAGCTGTTGGTGGTGGAGTAGGATTAGCAAGCGCTGTTGATTATTGTTATGCTACAAGATATGCCGATATAAAATTATCAGAGCTTGCTGTAGGCATAGGTCCTTTTGTCGTTGGTCCAGCGGTTGAAAGAAAAATTGGCGTTTCAGCAATGAGTCAATTGGCAATAAACGCAACAGAATGGCGAGGGGCGAAATGGGCAAGAGAAAAAGGATTGTATGTAGATGTTTTTGAAACCATTGAAGAAATGGATGAAGATATTGAAATAATTGCTCAAAAACTAGCTGAGTCAAACCCAGAAGCAATGAGAATGTTGAAAGAAATTTTCTGGCAAGGTACAGAAAATTGGGATGAACTGTTAATGGAACGCGCTGCAATGAGCGGAGAACTAGTTTTATCTGACTTTACAGTCAATGCTATTACAGCATTTAAAAATAAGTGATTCAAGATGTTAGGATCATAAGGACATTAAGATATTAGGATACAAACCTAAGTAACCCTAATATCTTAGTGCCTCTAAATTCTATCGTCTTAAAGTCCTAACATCTTAACATCCTAACGTCTTAAAACGCTCAATCACCCTGCTTCTGCAACAACCTCTTTCACTTCTGGAATATGTTGCTTTAAGAGATTTTCTATTCCACCTTTGAGTGTAGCCGTTGAAGATGGACATCCCGAACAAGCTCCTCTAAGTAAAACAGTTACTACTCCATCAGAAAAGTTTCTAAACTCTATTGCGCCGCCGTCACCTTCCACCGCTGGTTTGACATATTCGTCCAAAAGGTGAACAATTTTTTCATCAAATGCTGAGGGTGCGTAATGAGAAAGATCAACCTTATTAGACGAATCGTTTGACTCTGCTTGAACAGGTTTTTTTTCTGGCATACGTATTAAAATCTCTTTTCCTTCAGCAACATAATTTCTGATAAAGTCTCTTAAATCATTTGTTACATAATCCCAACCAAGCGCTTCTGTTTTAGAAATAGCAACGAAGTTTCCTGCGATAAAAACGCCTTTTACAAAAGGGAATTGAAAAAGCGCTTCTGCAAGTGGGGAATAACCTTTTGCTTCTGCCATTGATGTGAACTCTACTTGTGTGGAAGGGTCAATAAGGTAATTGTTTGCAACAAATTTCATGGTTGCCGGATTTGGTGTCATCTCGGCATATATAGTAACTGGAATTCTAGACATACTTTTTTCTACAAAATTACAAAGTATTATTCAACTTACTTGTCTTTTAGTGTCTAGATAAGTGCAAAAAAACACAAGAAATCGCTTTGTTTCGAACATCAAAAACCTAAATGTTAAAATTACTCAAATGAATATCTTTTTTAGAATTGTTGCGTTAAGTGATGCATGAATAAAGTTATCGCCACGATTTTTTTGGTTGTATTTGTGAGTACTAGTTTTTTGGCTTCAGCTCAGGAAAAGTTTCTGGAAGTTATTATTAAATCCATCGATAATCAGCAGAAAAACGTGAAATCATACAATGTTTCAATTACAACTATGGAAGGGGTGGAGTTCATATTGAAAAAACCTAAAAAAGTAAAAAAGTTTTTTCTTCCTGCTGGTGAAAAGTATTTTGTTTCAGTTGAGAAAAAAGGTAATCACACCAGGTTTTTTGAAATTGATTTAAGAAATATTCCCGAAGTATATCAGCTGAATAAAAAAGAAACACTTTCTCTCACAGTTCTTTTCGTACCAAATGATTTGGACGTTCCTATTCCGGTAGAGAAATACGAATTTAGTAATCGTTACAATCGCGTTGTAAAACTATAATTTGTTATTTCTAATACATTACAATAAAACATATTATTTGTAATGCGCTTGGAATTACATAATTTTGCATAATGAATTTGAGACCAATAACAGACTGGCTTCCTCTAACAATGAAAGAGGTTGAGAAAAGAGGATGGAAAGAAATCGATGTTGTATTGATTTCCGGAGATGCTTATGTGGACCATCCTTCTTTTGGAACGGCTGTTATAGGAAGAATCATCGAGGACGAAGGTTTCCGTGTTGCCATAGTTGCCCAACCAAACTGGAAAGATGATTTGAGAGACTTTAAAAAGTTTGGTAAGCCCAAGTATTTTTTTGGAGTTACAGCTGGATGTATGGACTCCATGGTGAATCATTATACGGCAAATAAAAGGCTGCGATCAACAGATGCTTACACACCGGGAGGAGAGTCTGGATTTCGTCCTGATTACGCAACATCTGTTTACACTAAAATTCTCAAAGACCTTTATCCAGACGTTCCAGTGTTAATTGGTGGTATTGAAGCTTCGCTGAGGCGAGTAACACATTATGATTATTGGAGTGACAAATTAATGCCTTCGATTTTAAAAAATTCAGGGGCGGACATGCTTGTTTATGGAATGGGCGATCAGCCGCTACGGGAAATGCTTCAATTGCTCAAAAAGGGTGTGCCATTTGATTCGTTAAAAACCATAAAACAAACGGCATTCATTTTGGATGAGAACGATAAGCTACCAAAAAATAAAAATTGGGAAACAATTGAGCTAGCTTCTCATGAAGCCTGCTTGGAAGATAAATTGAAATATGCAGCTAACTTTAAAATTGTTGAGGTAGAATCCAATAAGTGGCAAGCAGACCGAATTATTCAAAAGATAGATGAAAGGACATTGGTTATTAATCCTCCGTATAAAACGATGGAGGAAAAAGAAATTGACCAATCATTTGATTTGCCTTATACGAGACTACCACATCCAAAATATAAAAAGCGGGGAGCAATACCTGCATTTGAGATGATTAAGTTTTCGGTAAACACGCATAGAGGCTGTTTTGGCGGATGCAGTTTTTGTACTATTTCTGCTCATCAAGGTAAATTTATTGCTTCTAGGAGTGAAGAGTCTATTATGCGTGAGGTTGAGCAAGTAACACAAAATCCTGACTTCAAAGGTTATATTTCTGACATTGGAGGACCATCGGCAAATATGTTTCGTATGAAAGGAAAGGATGAGTCTATTTGCGCCAAATGTTCAAGCCCGAGCTGCATTCATCCAGTTATTTGTAGTAACTTGGATACTAGTCATACAGATATGACTAAGTTATATCAAAAAATTGATGCTCATCCGAAAGTAAAGAAAGCGTTTATTGGCTCTGGAATTCGCTACGATTTATTGGTGGATGACCTAAACAAAAACAATGAAGACGGAAACCATGATGAGTATATTGAACAAGTGGTAACACGCCATGTCAGTGGTAGGTTAAAAGTTGCTCCAGAGCATACCAGCGACGCTACCTTGAGAATTATGCGGAAACCATCGTTCAAACATTTTCATACGTTCAAAGAAAAATACGACCGCATCCAAGCGAAACATGGTTTGAAACAGCAATTAATACCCTATTTTATATCGTCTCACCCTGGCTGTGAAGAGCAAGACATGGCTAATCTTGCTGCGGAAACAAAGGACATGGGCTTTCAGTTGGAACAAGTGCAAGACTTTACTCCAACTCCAATGACGGTGGCAACGGTTATCTATTACGCAGGAGTTCATCCTTATACGTTAAAGCCAGTTTACACTGCGAAAACTAGAGATGAAAAGCAACGTCAAAACAAATTTTTCTTTTGGTATAAAAAAGAGAATCACGATTGGATAAGACGCTCATTGAAGAAAGCTAAGCAACCAGAGTTAATTGAAAAATTGCTTGGTAGTGAATCTAATAATGCAACCCCAAAGCAGAACAGAGTTCCTAAATGGTTAGAGGAAAAGCGAAAAAAGCAAAGACAGCGGAAATAAGTTTACTTTGAGGTAAACAAACAGCTTATCTGAAATCCGGATTATGTTTACTGATTATGTTTAATAAATGAATCTAGGTATAGCCTAAATTTTACTTAAAAAGCGATTTAAATTTGGATTTTGGATAACCTCAAGACCTCCTACAAGTAATAATTTTTTAGTTTTATTTCGTTCAGTCCACATCGTGAAATTAGATGCCGTTGCAGCAACTGTACCATTGATGTCAATCTTGTGTGTTGGTCGATTGTTTTTATTGAGATAGTTTTGAAGCTCTTCTGCTTCTTTAGAGAAATTATGATTCTCGTGGATTAATGTCATCCCATCAATTAAATCAAGAAAATCGTCACTTTTAGGATCAATTATAGCAACCTCAATACCTTTTTGATCAGCCCAAGTCTTGATAACATCGTGGAATCCGTTTTGATCGATAAGGTAAATTAATTCAATTTTCATTTTCTAATTAGCTTAAACAAAATCGCTGTTTGCGGGGGACAAAAGTAATGAGTTCAGACTTATTTTTCATTAAGTTTTTCAATTATTCCATTTTATTTTTTCTTAAAAAAATACAAAGCGCTGTTATTCAGTGTTTAGTTGGAAAAAAATATATCTTTATTTCACTTCCAAGATATCATTTTGTCAGTTAACTAAACGCAACATTGTTGCGCAAAAATCAGGATTCGGAGCGTTTTGTTATTATTAGCAACAACTGTGTTAATATTCATGATTTTTTACTCCTAATTGAATAATAAGTAATTTAGGGGATTTTATATAAATATGCCTAATTTTGTTTTTAACCAAGAATTTGATTTTGAAAATATGGAGCAATTAACAATTACAGTAAAGACACTTTTCGGACTAGAAGAAGTACTGCAGGACGAAGTTCGTGAACTAGGATATGATAATGTTAAACTCCTAAATCGTGCTGTTCAAATTGAAGGTTCTTGGAAAGACGTGTATCGATTAAACTTCCATTGCCGAATTGCCATTGCTGTACTTGTAAAAGTTTCAGAGTTTTCTATTAAGGATGAAAAAGATTTATATGCAAAAGCAAAGGATATAGATTGGACAAATTACTTTGAAGGAAATAAAACGTTTGCTGTTAAAGGTGCAGTTTTTTCAAAACTTTTTCAAAACACGATGTATCCTTATTTAGTCGTAAAAGATGCAATCGTAGATGTTTTTAGGGAAAAAACAGGAGAACGACCAAACGTAAATGTTGCCAGTCCTCAAGTATTGTTTGATGTTTACATACAAGAAAGGAATGTTACAATCTCACTAAATACCAGTGGGGTGCCTTTGTTTCAGCGTGGGTATAGACAAGAAACAGGAGAAGCACCTATCAATGAAGTATTGGCAGCTGGTTTGATTCGTCTAAGTGGTTGGGATAAAAAATCAACTTTTATCGACCCAATGTGTGGAGCTGGCACCATTGCAATTGAAGCGGCATTAATGGCAGCTAACATACCTGCGATGATTGAACGAGAGCATTATGCATTTAAAAATTTCAAGTCTTACGATGCTGAAGCATGGAATGAAATTTACAATGCAGCCAATAATAGACCAATACCGTTAGACTTTCCGATTATTGCTTCGGATAAGGATGCCGCAATGGTTCAAAAAGCAAAAAGAAATGCTAGAATTGCTCCAATTGGCAAAATGATAACGTTTGATGTAAAAGATTTTTCTGAGGTTAGTTCTCCAACAAAACGTGGCACCTTGATTTGTAACCCTCCGTATGGCGAACGAATAGGCGATGAGGTGGAAGAATTATACGAGCAATTAGGAGATTTTTTCAAGCAGAATATGATTAGGTTTAATTGTTGGATTATTTCTTCTAATTTGGATGCTATAAAATTTGTTGGTCTCAAACCAAAACGTAAAATCAAAGTCTTTAACGGAAGTTTGGAATGTTCTTTTAGACTTTTCGAAATTTTTGAGGGCACAAAAAAAGTGAAAGTTATTAAGCCTTCCATTGAAAAATCAGAAGAGGCTACAGTTACAAAGAAAGTTGTAAAAACTTCCGAAGAAAAAAAGAGACAAGAACCTAAAAAGATATCGTCGAAATATACTAGTAACTGCGACGAAACAAAAAAGAGTAGTAAATATGCAGTGCGCTCAAGTGCTACAACTGATGAAAACTCCGGTCAAACAGAACCACATAGAACGCTAAACGATAAACCGAATGTTGAAAAGTTAAATGAAACACCTAAAAGTGAAAAACCAAAGATTAATTCTTCAGCAGCCAAGATTAAAGCAATGAAAAAATACCGCGCGAGGGAAGA
>SKGS01000090.1 GCA_007117355.1 Lishizhenia sp.
AAAGTAAATCAAATTGGAACGTTAACAGAAACAATCGAGGCTGTTCAATTAGCTACAAGAAATAGCTATACATCTGTAATGAGCCACAGAAGCGGTGAAACAGAAGATAGCACTATTGCCGACTTGGCTGTAGCTCTAGGTTGTGGACAAATTAAAACTGGCTCCGCTTCCAGAAGTGATCGTATGGCAAAATACAATCAGTTATTGAGAATTGAAGAAGAGCTAGGAGAACAAGCATTTTATCCTGGAAAAGACTTCAAGTATATTAAGTAATAAGCTGAGCTACAACGTAAAATACAAATATTAAACATACATTGGAAAGCTTCAATGTATGTTTTTCTTTCTGTAGCAATCACATATTAAGTCTCATCTTATTAATCGAAGTATAACAATTGAAATTTAAAGTTCAGAAGTAAATCATAAATTTGGCAACCTTATTTAAACGAAACTCGTTTAGTAAACAAATAAAAAAACTATGAAGAAATTACGACTTATTGTTTTATCCTTAATTATGCTGTTATCATTTGGAGTTTTTGCCAATGGTGGTACTGCGACAATTTCTAAAGAAAATACAGAAATAAACGGAAATCAAACAGAAAAGTTCATATTTCAGCATAATGTAGAATATTTTGAACCACTTGAACAGCGACTTATCAATTATTCCAACAGAAATCAACCTGTAGTACAACACCTTAGCATCTCAAATTTTGAATGTGAAGTAATTTTTCACGACGGAATTTCCGACGAAATTAAAGAAGAGACACTTCTTTTCCTTGTTCAAGGGTTGAGTTTTAACGATTTCATAATTGAATAATCATGCGTATTTTGAAAACAACTGTTTTTCTAATCTTTACATTTTTTTTAGGTTCAGTAACAAATTTAAATGCACAATGTAATGTGAGTGCTTCTGTTTGCGAAACTGGAACTGCAGGACCATTTAACTTTATTCCAACTAGTGGTTCATATGCAGGGGGTAGTTTTGTTAACGCTGGTTGTGCAACTGGTGCTGGTGGAAACCATGCCTATGCATTTATTACTTTGAATATTACTTCTAGTGGCCCTTTAAATTTGTTAATCAACGGTAATTCCAATAACGGATTCGTTGATGTTGCTATTTTTAATATTCCAAACGGAACATCTCCTTGTGATGCTATCACATCGGGTGGTAATGCCATAGGTTGTAATTTTGCAAGTGCTTCAAGCGGTTGTGTTCAGTTCGGTAATGCATTTAACTGTCCTTCAACAGTTCCAGCCCCTAATGTTAACGCTGGGGATGAAATTATGATTATTGCTCAAAACTGGAGTACGCCTGGGAGTTCAACATTTTCATTAGAATTACACCCTTCAGGAGCGCAATCTGGACCACCGGATGCAACTATTCAGCAGGCTGGACCATTTTGTTTGGGAGAAGACCCTTTTCAATTAATTGCAGCAAACATGGGTGGAGATTGGTCTGGTCCTGGGGTGTCATCCACAGGTTTATTTGACCCAACAGCTGCTGGTATAGGCAACCACACTATCAATTACAACATTGGATCAGGAAACTGCGCTAGTTCAAGTCAAACTGTTCTTGAAGTAAACCCAGGTTCACCTGTTTTTGCTGAAATAGTTGGTGAGGGTTCGAGTGTTACCATTTGTGATGGAGAAAGCGTTACTATTTCAGCTTCGGGAGTTGAAACGTATGTTTGGGACAATGGTGTTGGCGCTGGAGCAACTCATGTTGTTTCGCCTAGCTCGACAACAACATATACAGTAACAGGAACTGATATTGACGGATGTTCCGATGTAGCATCTGTAACCGTGAATATTAGTCCAGCACCCACTGCAACAGCTAGCGCAGACCAACTTATCTGTTTAGGAGCATCAACTAATATATCGGTTAGTGGATCTGGTGGAACAAGTTATAATTATCATTGGGGGCATACGTCAACTAATAGCGATACTGTAACAGTTACGCCAGATGAAAGTACTACTTACACCGTAAGTGTTGAAAACGAGTTTGGTTGTATGTCACCACCTGACGAAGTTTTTGTTGAGCTTTTTCCTGCTCCAAATGGAAACGTATCACCTGATTTAACTGTATGTCCAGGTGATACAGTAATGTATTTTGTTAATGGCTTCGGTGGAGGCGGCGGCCCGTACTCCTACATTTGGAGAGACCAAAATAATAATGTAATTTCTGAAACAGATACTATGTACGCAAACCCTTTCGATGCTGCTGTTTACACAGTAGAAATTAGAGATGTTTGTGGAACGAAACCAACTTTCATAGATGTAAATGCATTTATTTTACCATTTCCAGATTTAGATTTTGTTGTTGATGATGACGCACAATGTAAACCTGCGTTATTTACTATTACCAACACAACACAATCAGATTTAAACCATTCTTATTATTGGTTTGTCTCTGAGGGAAGTACTTTTGGAAATGATAACACTATCGAAGTAGAAATAGACGAAACAGGTCTTTACGATGTGAGATTAGTTATAGAAACTGCCGATGGATGTCTGGATTCAATTACTAAACCAAACTTTTTAACTGTTCATCCAGACCCTAGAGCCGATTTTAATTGGACACCAAACCCATTAACAATTCTAGATACTGAAGCATTATTTCAAAATTCTTCTCAAGGTGGACAATCTTACGAATGGTACTTTGAAAGTGGAATCCCTGGCTTTTCAAGCCAACAAAATCCAACCGTAAATTATCCTATCGGTGAAGTTGGTCTTTATGATGTGGATTTATTTGTTACATCAGAATTTGGTTGTACTGACTCCATAAGAAAACAAGTGGAAGTTGTACCAGAAGTTACACTTTTTGTACCAAATGCATTCACTCCTGATGATGATATGTTCAATGAAGAGTGGAGACCATATATTGATGGAATTGACATTATGGATTTTCAGCTCATCATCTATAATAGATGGGGTGAAGTAATGTGGGAATCTTATGACCCTAGCGCAGCGTGGAATGGAACTTATGGTGGGCAAAAGGTAAAAGAAGGCACGTACATATGGCGTATTAAAGCCGCCGATATGATTACAGATAAAAAGTATGAATGGCAAGGTCACGTTCTTGTAATTTACTAGGTATGTAAACAAGTAAAAGAAGATGAATCTTGTTTCTGCAATATACTTTACTCAAAATTTACAAAAGAAGTAGTATGGGAAAGTATATTTTTATTTGATTTATAGACAATCAGAACAAGATCATGAAAATTGTTGTCTTTTTTAGCATATTCATATTCGTTGTAACAGTTTCTTGCAATAAATGCGCTGATACTGTTCATTATGAATGGTCTAAAGAAGAACTTCTAGCCCATGAATTAGCTCAAAAACAATTAGAAGCCTATAATAATAGAGATATTGAACAGTTCATGTCTGTTTACAGTGATTCTGTAAAAGTATTTAGTTTTCCAGATGAATTAATCATGAACGGTCATCAAGAAATGAAACAGCGTTATGAAACAATGTTTCAAAATACACCCGACCTTCATTGTGAACTTATAAAAAGAATGGTACAAGGAAATACCGTGATTGATCAAGAACTAGTTACCCGTAAATTAGGAGAACCTAAAACACAGGCCATTGCTATTTATAAAATTGCTAACGAAAAAATTCAAGAGGTAAGATTTATTCCTTAATAATTTTAAATCATTTGTATTAGTTGCTAAAATAAAATTATTATTAACTTTGCACTGGGGTAAGTCTTATACGACCAGCTCCCTCTTAATCCCCCAGGACGGGAACGTAGCAAGGGCAGGAGGTTGTAGCGGTGCGATGTAAGTAGCTTGCCCCATTTTTATACCCTAAACTTTTCTAGATTATAGTTGAACTATTATCTTTAATAAGCGTTTTAAATGAATCTGTAAAAGAAAAAAATGAATCGTTGGTTATCTGCATTTCGTCTCCGAACTCTTCCCTTATCCCTTTCTGGAATTATAGCTGGAAGTGCAGCTGCTTATGCTACAAATGCTTGGGATGGACTGATATTTTCTTTAGCAATTGCCACCACGCTTTTTCTGCAAATCTTATCCAATCTTGCTAATGATCTTGGAGACAGTCAAAAAGGTGCCGATAATGAAAATAGAGTAGGCCCAACTCGCGCCGTTCAATCTGGAGAAATAAGTCAAAAACAAATGAAAAATGCCGTGGTACTTTTTGCGTTACTTTCTCTAATATCAGCAGCCTTTCTAATTGTTGTCGCAAAAGAAAACTTAACAGATAATGTTCTTTATTTCTATTTGTTTCTTGCAATAGCTTCAATCATAGCAGCTATAACTTACACAGTTGGAAAAAAAGCCTACGGATACCATGGCTTGGGTGATATCATGGTTTTTATTTTTTTTGGTTTAGTCAGTGTTCTCGGGGTTTATTCTCTTTACACTCAATTCTCCTACCATTTAATATTTTTAGCTGCTACATTTGGCTTTTTAAGTACCGCCGTATTAAATCTTAATAACTTAAGAGATCACCAAAATGATAAAAATGTTGGCAAACGAACATTGGTCGTTCATTTGGGATGGAATAAAGCAAAATTCTATCATTACTTTTTAGTAGTTTCTGGGTTAATCACCTATGCGTTTTATTGTTTATTAGACAATCACATACTAGGATTGCTAGGGTTATTGGTAGCATTTCCACTATTTAAACATTTAGTTAAAGTTAAAACAACAACAGATCCTAAATTATTAGATTCTGAATTAAAAGTTATTGCATTGAGTACTTTTTCACTTTCTATATTATACGGTTTAACCTTATTTTTATGAGCTGGTCAATTTCCTTCGAAAAAAAAATATTTGACTTTAAAGTGCCAAGTGGGACTAGCCGAGGAATTTTAACACAAAAAAAGTCATGGTTTTTAACCCTTTCTAACACCTCAAAACCAGGCATAACAGGCATAGGAGAATGTAGTGTAATTGAAGGGTTATCTCCAGACTTTATTTCTGACGAAGCCTATGAATCAGTATTACAGAAACTAGTTGAAAAACCTGATTTTTATATTTCGGCTATAGATAACCTTAGAGACTATCCTTCAATATATTTTGGTCTAGAAATGGCACTGAAAGACTATTTAAATGGAGGTAAAGAACTATTTTATGATACACCATTTGTACATGGTAAATTCAAAATTCCAATAAACGGATTAATTTGGATGGGAGACTACGATTTCATGCTCAAACAAGTCAAAACTAAAATAGATGAGGGATTTCGGTGCATAAAGATGAAAATCGGTGCGATAGATTTTAAAAAAGAACTTTCTATTCTTGAACTGATTCGAAAAAACTTTAGTGCAGAACAAATTGAAATACGTGTAGATGCCAATGGAGCTTTTGAGCAGTCCGAAGCATTGCAAAAATTGGAAAAACTTGCCACTTACACTCTTCATTCTATTGAGCAACCTATTAAGCAAGGAGCATGGACGGCAATGAGAGAATTATGTACTCATAGTCCTTTACCGATTGCGTTAGATGAAGAATTAATTGGCATATCATCCTTGAAGCAAAAAGAAGAATTACTTCAAACGATACAACCACAATACATTATACTCAAACCAAGTCTTGTTGGCGGATTCAAAGGAACTGAAGAGTGGATTAATTTAGCACATCAATTTGATATTCCTTGGTGGATAACTAGCGCTTTGGAGTCAAACGTTGGACTTAATGCTATTGCGCAATTCACAAGTAAATTTGAGCCATCTAATTACCAAGGTTTAGGCACTGGGAGTTTATACACCAACAACATTCCATCAAAGCTACATGTTGAAAATGGCTACATTCAATTGGTATAATGGCTTTTACATGATAATTGACTAGTTTGATTTATTTAACCATCAACTTATTGACAGATATTAACAGAATATGAAGGTTTTACACTAAAAAAAGTTAATAACTGGTACATTTTTTTCTATTAATGCGTAATAAATGTTTATATTTGCAATAGGAAAATTGTATTGTTATTATTTTATTATGTTTATATTACTAACCACTATCAGTTTTATAGCTTTTTTCGCAATTTCTAGAGCTTGGTATATGTTATTGTCCGTGCATTTTAAGTTGTCAGACAACATTAATCTGACTACAACGGAAAGTGGTTGGACTGCTCACGCCTCTCTAAAATCAAGTCTCATTAAAACTAAAAAAGCTGAATTGGTTCGTGCAAACGTAATTTCTTTTTCTCTTATCTTTTTTACTATTGCTATGTGGCAAATGCTAGGCTAAAATTGTAACCACTAATTTCATAGTATTTTTATTAAGATTCACCGAATACCGTTCAGTTCCATTTAATTCCATCTGTTAGCAATATAACATTAATCATCAGTAACATTTTGCTCCCTTTAAGGTTAAGGTTATGATGACAACACAGTTCATTAGACCTTTTGACAAATGAAATATTTTCGATAAGCCTCTATCTATTGCTAGGAAGTTTAATTGAAAAATAACATTTTAACATCTTTATGTTGAATTTTATCAAGGACAATTTTTAATTCATAGAATTATTTCCATTGTTCATCTATTATTAACCATAATTGAGAGAATATTTTTAATAAATGCGCACTTATAATTTGTAAGTGAGTAAAAGCTTGTTATCTTTATACCAAGAAATTTAATTATTAACTAATATAACAATTATGCTTTTACTTCTATCTACTATTTACATCGCAGCCGTTTATTATATCGCTAAAGCATGGTACAAATTATACGTTGTTTACTTTGGTCTCTCTAGAAGATATGCAACTGAAAATGGAGAAGTTTCAATTTTATCTTTCTCAAAACTTGATGATTGGGATATGGAAATCATTAAATCTTTACTAGGGAAAATTTTATTCACAAACGCATTAGTTATTCTATTCGTATTCTTTTTTACATGTCTCTATCAATACTATTACATAGGAATTTAATTCATTAGATAATTATAACATTAATCTACTTTTTATTCTAAACTAAACCAAAACATTCGTAAAACTAAACCGAACTTTACGAAAACCAAAATGAGAGGGAAGTTGACCGCTTCCCTTTTTTTTTTGAAACCTTAAACCAAAAAATTCGTAATTATCTAAAACTACAAAACTATATGCTTCTATTATTATACACTATATACGTCATTACCTTTTATTTTATTGTACTGCAATGGAAAAAATTTTTCTCCATTTATTTGGATTACACAAAAGAGAATGATTCTAATTTTCGAGAATTTTCTTACATTGTCCTACACGAAAACCAAAACAATATCAGCTTTAAAACAAAAAAAACTTTCGAAAAATTGGTTCTCGTAAATTCACTAGCTCTGTTTACAGTTTTCTTTTTTACTGTGCTTTATGAGGTGTATTTTTTAGGGTAATAGATGTTAGAAATTAGAAATGGAATTTTTTAGAGGTGCTTTACAAAAATAAGGAATACCTCAGTATAAACATAACATGACTAGCATCGATCAGCAACCGCTCAAAAAAGCTATTCCACCCCTTCCACAAAAAAAGATAATCCATCGAGGGCTGGTTCAATATGTGATGGAAGTTCTTTTAAAATGTTTTCATGCGTATCAAATAAGTGAGAAATATGCGTGAAATAAGTTTTTTCTGGTTTTAATTGCTCAACAAATGCCAATGCCTCGTCAAGGTTCAAATGAGACAAATGTTCTTTTCGTCGAAGGCAATCTAAAATTAAGTATTTCACACCTTTAAGCTTTTCATATTCCTCTGATTCTATAGATTTAAAATCTGTTAGATAAGCAAAATTACCTAATCGAAACCCATTCACAGGCAACTTATAATGGTAGTATTCAATTGGGGTAACCATAGGACCATCAGGCAATCGAAATGGAGATTTGTCAATTATATTAAGGTTAACATTTGGTACCCCAGGGTATTTATCATCTGTAAAACAATAATAAAATTCTCTTTTCAACGCCACCTCTACCCTATTTGAGCAATACACTTCCATGTCTCTTCGTTCCAGAAAATTAAACGAACGCACATCATCCATGCCTGCAATGTGATCTTTATGCTCGTGGGTAAACAATACTGCCCGCAATGAATCAATATTTTCACGTAACATTTGCTGACGAAAATCGGGACCTGTATCAACAACAAAATTCTCTCCTCCCCATGACAATAAAATGGAGCTTCTTAGTCTTTTATCTCTTGGGTCTGTTGAGGTGCACACGGGACATTTACAACCAATAACTGGAACCCCTTGTGATGTTCCAGAACCTAAAACAGTTACTTTGAGTGTCCTTTTCACGAAGCGAAAATAGTAATTTTATTGTTTGAAAATAGTGAGCTAAAGCCTTAGAGATTGAAATGAATAGCTAATAGCCCTAGTTTGTCTTTCGTATGGCATGTTAAGCTGAATGCTTCTCTCTAATCGCTAACAACATTTGTTTTCGAGCGAGGAGATAGGTGATACAATAAATAACAACCATGATAACAGTGTAAATCATAATAGCTTGATGTGTTGTAAATTCAAAAAAACTAGCTGCTAAAAAGGCTAGAATTACACCACTTACTCGCATGGCGGTTACAAATAAATACATTCCATGCTTTTCAAAAACAAGAAATACCCAAAAAATCGGTGTAAATAATAAGCGAACAAAAGCAACTCCAACAATAATTTGAGCAAATTCTCCAGCCATTAACCATTTCTCGCCGAAAATAAAGGTGAACAACCAAGGAGAAAATATAGCCAAAACAATCATAGGTAAAATACCTAATAGAAAAAGTGGTTTCAAAATCTTGTTTGATATCCTTAAAAGTTCTTTAGGATTATTTTTCTTCGAAGCTGACTCAGCATAAAAAACATCACCAACAGCTGCACCAATTAAAGCAACTGGCAAACTAACAATCATGTGCGCCAAAGCATATTGACCAACTATTTGGGCGCTATATAAAACTGTAATAAAAAATACGGGTAACTCCATTGCAGCATTAGATAAAAACTGAGAAGGCATAGTAAGCGTCGGAAACTTTCTATACCGTTTTGCAGCCCAAACCATTCTTTTTAATGTCACAGATTTAAGCTCTTTAGCATTGTTTTGCCATAAAAATCGAAGTAAGGTCAAAACCCCTGCACTTTTCCCCGAAATATTGCCTAAAATTAAACCAAAAGCGCCAAATTTGAAGAAGCCTAGTAAAACTTTTAACAAGTTCATACTTATCCCTTGGTTAATTTTCGTTTTGGTAATTGTTTTAAAGTTTTTTTGCCTTAACG
>SKGS01000130.1 GCA_007117355.1 Lishizhenia sp.
GAATTGGTAGAATCGGTGGATCTGCAATGGATGCAATCGCTCGCCAACCAGAGGCAACTTCTAAGATTCAAACTGCAATGATTATCGCTGCTGCACTTATTGAAGGTGTTGCACTTTTCGGAGTTGTTGTTGGTTTGCTTCAAGGATAAGAAACAAAAAAGTAAACTTAGCGGTTGGCTAAGTTTACTTTTCATAAATTTAAAAAAGATTAATAAAAATAATATATCATGGATTTAATTACTCCACAAATAGGGTTAGTATTCTGGACAGGATTAGTTTTCCTTTTGTTGATGTTCATTTTAACAAAGTTCATTTGGAAACCACTTTTAGGTGCTGTACAAACGCGTGAAGCAAAAATTCAAGATGCTTTGGATATGGCCGAAAAAACGAAGGCTGAAATGAAAAAGCTTCAAACTCAAAATGAGAACTTATTGAAGGAAGCACGTTTAGAGCGTGACCAAATGATCAAGGAAGCAAAACAAACCGCTACTCGCATGGTTGAAGATGCTAAAAACAAAGCGAAAGAAGAGGCTGAAAAAGTTATTCAAAATGCTCATGCGACAATTGCAGCTGAGAAAAATGCTGCTGTAGCAGAGCTTAAAGCACAAGTAGCTACAATTGCTATTGAAATCGCTGAAAAAGTTATTCGCGAGGATATTAGCGAAGGAGAAAAACAAAAATCCGTTGCAATGAAATTTGCAGAGGACATCACCTTAAACTAATACAATAATGAGAGGTACAAAAATAGCAGCTCGATATGCACAATCCCTTTTGGAATTAGCTCAAGAAAGAAAAGAAGAGGAAGTTGTGGCTAAAGACATGCTTCAATTATCTAATTCTATTAATGAGAGTAGAGAATTAGCTGTTTTTCTTGCTAGCCCAATCATTAATGCATCGAAAAAGAACGAAGTTTTTGAAGCTTTGTTTTCAGATTTCGCTGAAATTAGCAAAGGCTTTATAAAGCTAATAACTAAAAATGGTCGTGAGGCTTATTTGGCTGTTATTGCTGATGAATATAATGCTAAGTTTAAGGCAGCGCAAGGGATTATTCCTGTTACGATTACAAGTGCTCAAAAATTAGATAAGACTGTTAAATCAACCATTTTATCTAAACTTGAAGGTAAGGTAAATGGAAAATTTGAAGTAACCGAAAAAATAGACGAATCACTAATTGGTGGATTCGTATTTAGAATGGGTGACACTCAAATAGAAGGTAGTGTAGCTCGACAATTAAAAGAATTAAAGCAACGTTTAACGAGATAATTGGTAGAACCAAGGTCAAGTAAAAATAGATTATCATGGCAGATGTAAAACCAGCAGAAGTTTCTGCAATTTTAAGAGAACAACTTTCCGGATTCAAATCGGAAGCAGAACTTCAAGAAGTAGGTACTGTATTGCAAATCGGTGACGGTATCGCACGTATATATGGACTTGGAGGAGTTCAATATGGAGAGTTAATTGAATTCGAAGGTGGACTTCGAGGAATTGCTCTTAACCTAGAAGAGGATAACGTTGGTGCTGTACTTTTAGGTAAGTCAACAACAGTAAAAGAAGGTGATACGGTAAAACGTTTAGGAATCATTGCTTCTGTTAAAGTTGGTGAAGGTATGGTTGGTCGTGTTGTGGATACCTTAGGTAATCCAATCGACGGTAAAGGACCAATTACTGGTGAGTTGTACGAGATGCCTATCGAAAGAAAGGCGCCTGGTGTAATTTTTAGAGAGCCTGTAACTGAGCCATTGCAAACTGGTATCAAATCAGTTGATGCTATGATTCCAATTGGGCGTGGTCAGCGTGAGCTTATCATTGGTGACCGTCAAACTGGAAAAACTACAGTTGCTATTGATGCTATAATCAATCAAAAAGAATTTTTTGATGCTGGAAAACCAGTTTATTGTATATATGTAGCGGTTGGACAAAAAGGTTCAACAGTTGCAGGTATTGTTAAGAAGCTTGAAGAGGCTGGTGCAATGGCCTACACAACTATTGTAGCAGCAAACGCTTCTGACCCTGCACCTATGCAGTTCTTTGCTCCAATGACTGGTGCTGCAATTGGTGAGTATTTTAGAGACACAGGCCGTCCAGGTTTGATTGTTTATGATGATTTATCAAAACAAGCGGTTGCTTACCGTGAGGTTTCGCTATTACTTCGTCGTCCTCCAGGACGTGAGGCTTACCCTGGTGATGTATTCTATCTTCACTCGCGTTTGTTAGAAAGAGCGGCTAAAGTTATTAATGATGATGAAATTGCTGCACAAATGAATGACTTACCTGATTCTTTGAAAGGAAAAGTAAAAGGTGGTGGTTCATTAACAGCTCTTCCAATTATCGAAACGCAAGCTGGTGACGTATCTGCTTATATTCCAACAAACGTAATTTCTATTACTGATGGACAGATATTCTTGGAGTCAGATTTATTTAACTCTGGTATTCGTCCAGCAATTAACGTAGGTATTTCTGTATCTCGTGTTGGAGGTTCTGCTCAGATTAAATCTATGAAGAAAGTTGCTGGTACGTTGAAATTAGACCAAGCGCAGTACCGAGAACTAGAAGCTTTTGCTAAATTCGGTTCTGACCTTGATGCGGCTACTAAATCTGTTTTAGATAAAGGAGCACGTAACGTTGAGATTTTAAAGCAAAGAGAAGGTGATCCATTTACTGTTGAACGTCAAATTGCTATCATTTATGTTGGAACAAAAGGATTAATCCAGAATGTTCCTGTTGATAAAGTAAAAGAATTTGAAGTTGAATATTTAGATTTCTTAGACGCTAAACACAGAGATGTTATGGATCAGTTAAAAGCAGGTAAAATCAATGATGATATTACAGGCGTATTAACAAAAGTAGCTAAAGAAATAGCATCTAAGTACTAATAATATTTGCACAAAGTATGTGCTAAAGCTTAATTCAAATGGCAAACTTAAAAGAAATAAAGAACCGTATTACTTCCATCGCTTCAACGATGCAAATCACATCGGCGATGAAAATGGTTTCTGCAGCTAAGTTACGTCGTGCGCAAGATGCTATCACGCAAATGCGTCCGTATGCTGAGAAGTTGCAAGAAATTTTGGTAAATGTTAGTGGTACTTTAGATTTATCTGAGAATGCTTATGCAGAAGAGCGCGACGTAAACAAGATTTTGATAATCGCAGTTTCTTCTAATAGAGGTTTATGTGGTGGATTTAATAACAATATCACCAAAAGAGTAAATCATCTATTGCTAAATGATTACAAAGGAAAGAATGTTTCTATCCTTACCATAGGAAAGAAAGTGAACGATGTTTTCAAACATTCTAATAGAAACATTCGTCCAGAGGAACTTGGTGGTGCAGAAGAAGTATTTAATGATTTAACTTTTGAAAGAGCAGCTGAATATGCACAATTCGCAATGAATCAATTCAAGAAAGGTGAATTTGACAAAGTGGTTATTGTGTATAATCAATTTAAAAATGCAGCTGTTCAAGAAATTATAACCGAGCAATTGTTGCCAATCGCTACACAAGTAGATGATACTTCAACATCAAATTCAGCGGATTATATTTTTGAACCTTCAAAAGAAGAAATCATTGTAGATTTAATTCCAAAAACATTGAAGTTGCAGTTGTTCAAAGCATTACTCGACTCTTATGCTTCAGAGCATGGAGCTCGTATGACAGCAATGCATAAAGCAACAGATAACGCAGCGGACTTGAAGAAAAATTTAACATTAGAATATAATAAAGCACGTCAAGCTGCTATTACCAATGAAATCCTAGAGATTGTAGGTGGAGCTGAAGCACTCAACGGATAGTTTCAAAATTAAAAGTTTATAGTTTACAAAAGAGTGGTTAATTAATCACTCTTTTTTTATTTTATGTATTTCAACAAGTCTAAATATTTCTTATACCGAAGGACTAAAAATATCTACATTCTATACAAAATAAAAAAACACTACTATTAAACTTTTTCGTAATTTAGCAGTTAGGAAAATTACACATGAAATATTTAATACTTCTATTTTTTTGTTGGATAGCTTCAAATTTTTCTTTTGCGCAAGACCCTATGTATTCTCAAAATTATGCTATTCCAGCTTTGCTTAACCCTGTGCCTTAACTGGAAGCAATAAATCTTTCAGAACAGTATCTAATTACAGAAATCAATGGCCCAACTTGACAGGGAATTTTGTGCAAGTCAATAGTTCTGCCGATTATTTCTTCGAAAAACAAACAAGTGCAATAGGACTCGTTCTTTCCGCCGACTATCAATCCAATAAAACCATTTCAAGTTATTCAGCAAATATGTTTTATGCTTATCATCATGAAATTACTAGTGATTTGACTTTTTTATACGGTGCACGAATAGGACTTGTAAGTAAACAAGTGCAATGGGATAAAATTACATTTGGTGATATGATTGATCCAAGGCAAGGATTCGTATATGCCACGGGAGATGTTCCTAATCCAGGCGGAAGACAATTCCTTGATATAGATTTAGGTTTTTCTGCATACAGTAAAAATTACTACGCTGGTATTGCCGCACATCATATCAATGAACCTAACACTTCTCTAATCGTTGGTGAGAGCAGACTCGCTATGCGTTATACTGCGCATGCTGGGCTAACGATACGTTTAGTTAAACAGGATGATAATGAAGGGAAAATTATCATTTCACCGAATTTGATTTACCGTACACAAGCAGGTTTTGACCAGCTACTGCTCGGATCTTACTTTCAAATATTTGACATTACCATTGGCGGTTTTTATCGCGTTAATTCCTCATACGTCGGCATTCTTGGCTACCATTTTAAAGGCTTTTCGTTTAGTTATAGTTACGATTATATGAGCAGAAATTTTGATAACGCTTATTTAGGAGGTTCACATGAAGTCACATTTGGTTTTCAGTTGAGAAACGATAGACTAAAAACACCATTTCCGATGTTTTAACCATTTATTTTTTTTGAACTATTAAGGAACGAAGAAAATTGAGAACGACTCCCTTAACAAACCTAAAGAATTCAATTTTTTAAACTAGTATAAAATTTTTAATTCTGAAACATTTTGGAACTGAAAAAAGTAAAGAGTTAACCTTTATCAAATTACTCTCCAAACATAAAAATGCTTAATTCAAACAGTTTGGCTCTACCCTACTTTTTTCAATTCTCATATCCATGTTTTTTTTGTATCTTAGCTTTTCAAAATCCATTACACAAAAAGCAATATGCAAAAAATTCTATTGGTGGAAGACGATGCTTCGTTGAGCAGAAATATACAAGAAGCACTTACAGCTGATGGATATGAAGTAACCACTGTATATGATGGATTACTCGCAGAGCGTCTTTTAAAAAAAGAACCATTCGATTTACTTATTTTGGATGTTAACCTACCCGGCAAGTCCGGCTTTGATTTGTGTGCCTTTTATCGTTCTTTTAATGCGGACAACCCTGTAATTATGCTTACGGCTTTTGACGAACTAGATGACAAGGTAAAAGGTTTTGAATTAGGCGCAACTGATTACCTCACCAAACCATTTTACATGCGTGAACTTTTGCTGAGAATTAAAGTTCAACTTCAAAAAAGCGATCAAATTAAGGAAAAAAACTCTGATAAAAAATGGTTATTAGTGGATGATATTAAAGTTGATTTGAAATCTAAATCTGTCTTTCGAGCTGACCAAGAGATTTCATTAACACCAAGAGAATATCAAATTCTTGTCCGACTTCTAAAATCAAATGGGGAACTCATCCCTAAAAAAGAATTAATTCAAGAAATATGGGGAAGAGCCTTTGACTCAAACACCAATACCATAGAAGTTTATATCAATTTTTTAAGAAATAAAATAGATAAGCCGTTCGGTAAAAAATCCATTCGAACTAAAGTTGGATACGGCTATTATTTCGAATCAGAACCAATTGAAGAATGACTATTAAACGGCAAATAGTTACGTATGTATTTTCCATTGTAATGGTTTTGCTTGGTGGTGCTTTTATTTTCATTTTTACTCTTTTTTCAGAATATCGTGAAGAAGAATTTCAGCAGCGACAAAAAGAAAAGATTAGAACTACGCTAAAGTTTTTGACCGACGTAGAGGAAATGAACGAAAGTATTACTCAAGCGATGGATAAAATATCCATTCATGATTTTTACGATGAAAAGCTTTTGATTTACAACGAAAACAAAAAACTTATTCATTCAAGTCTGGATGATTTACCCATTTCTATTTCTTCCCTAATATTAGAACAGCTTTCGGAAGAAAACCCTTGGATTGAAACAAAAGAAGAGCAATACGATGTCATTGGTGTTTACCTACTTTCACATGGAAAGAAGTTTTATGGCATAAGCAAAGCATACGACGAGTTCGGAGTCAGCAAATTAGCCTATTTAGGATGGGTTCTTTTTATTGTTTACATTTTGATAGCAATCGCATTATTACTTGTTTCACTTTTCATAGGAAATAAAATTTCTGCTCCCATTATTGCATTCACTCAATTGCTGCGCTCGGTAAATTTTGATAAACGAAAAATATCTTTACCTTATTTTGATTCACAACAAGCAGAGATTAAAGAATTAAATCAACGTTTTTCTGAATTAATGGAACGCTTAGAATCATCGTATGAGTTTCAAAAACATGCCATACATCACATTTCTCATGAACTTAAAACACCTATAGCTGTATTGGTTTCCAATTTTGAGAAAATGGAAAATGAAAAAGATACAGAAAAGCTAAAGACCCAACTGTTAGCTCAAAAAGAAAGAACAAAGAGTTTGGCTGATATTATTAATACCCTTCTAGAAATATCAAAACTGGAAACAAGTTCAAAGGCGTTTGATAGCGAGATTCGCATAGACGAACTATTATTTGATAGTATTAATGAATTAAGCTCTATTCATCCAGATTTTATTTTTGACCTGAATTATGACCTAACGGTAGAAAATGAAAAGAATTTGCGCATCAGAGGAAATTCAAAATTGATTAAGTCTGTTTTTTATAACCTCTTATTAAACAGCATAAATTATAACGTAAGTAATAAAACTTACATTCAATTAACTAGCGATAATAACAAGCTAATCATCAAAATAAGTAATCCTGGTCAGTTAATTGGAAAAGAGGAAGAACCGTTTATTTTCCAACATTTCTTTCGAGGCTCAAACAGTAAAAAAGTAGCAGGATTCGGTCTCGGTTTAGTGTTAGTAAAAAAAATCCTTGATATGCACAAAGCTGAAGTAAACTATTGCTCAAAAGACAATAAACATAATGTGTTTACTATTAAATTCAATCAAGCAAAAACGAATTAACCAATGATACATCAAGATTACTTAAACTTTCATAAATTTACCAAACAAAAAAACAAACAATGAAATATTTATATTTAAGCATACTTTCATTTCTTTTACCGGGTGTTTTGATTTCTCAATTCAGAAGTATTCCTATCGACACCATGATTACTACAAACCACACACAAACGATTAATGGTAAAAAAATCACGTTTTCTGCGATAACTGGAATGCAGCCTGTTTGGGATGAAAATGGTGAACCAATAGCTACGCTGCACTATACGTATTACAAAAGAACCGATGTGCAAGATGTTGCTAATCGTCCTTTGATGGTCAGTTTTAATGGTGGCCCTGGTTCTGCTTCTGCTTGGATGCACATTGCTTATACTGGACCAAAGCTTTTGAATGTGGATGACGAAGGATTTCCTGTTCAACCGTATGGAATAAAAGATAATCCACATTCGGTGTTAGACGTGACTGATATCCTTTATGTAAATCCAGTCAATACAGGCTATTCCAGAACCATTCCTGAAAACGGTAAAGAAGTAAATCGCGACCATTTTTTCGGAATCAATGCGGACATTTCTTATTTAGCAGAATGGATAAATACCTTTGTGAATCGCCATAACCGTTGGTTATCTCCAAAGTTTTTAATCGGAGAAAGTTACGGTGGCACACGTGTTTCAGGTCTTGCACATGAATTACAAGAAAGACACTGGATGTTCTTAAATGGAGTAATTTTAGTTTCCCCTGCTGATTATTTGGTGTTCAACTCTGATGTCCCTGTTTCATCGGCCATGAATTTCCCTTATTTTGCTGCAACTGCATGGCATCATGGTAAGTTAGATGCTAAACTTCAAGAAAAAGAAGTAGAAGAATTACTTCCTGAAGTGGAAGCGTTTACCTTACATGAATTAATGCCTGCTTTAGCAAAAGGCGCTTCAATTTCGGATGAAGAAAAGAATAAAATAGCCGAAAAAATGGCTTACTATTCTGGAATAAACAAGCAGGCCATTTTACAACAAAACTTGGATTTAAAAACAGCCTTTTTTTGGAAGGAACTACTGCGCGACACGAAAGGAAAAACAGTTGGGCGTCTAGATTCTCGCTACCTAGGATTGGACAAAGTAGAAACAGGCGACCGTCCTGAATACAATCCAGAATTGGTTTCGTGGTTACATTCTTTTACTCCAGCTATCAATTTTTATATGAGGGAAGTCTTGGGCTTTCAAACAGATACGAAATACAACATGTTTGGCCCCGTTCATCCATGGGACAGAAGATACAATTATACCCGTGATAATTTGCGCAAAGCGATGGCACACAATCCCAATTTAGAAATTCTATTTCAAGCTGGATATTACGATGGTGCGACAACTTATTTCAATTCAAAATATACCATGTGGCAAATCGATCCAAGTGGCAAAATGAAAGACAGAATGCACTTTGAGGGCTACCGAAGTGGTCACATGATGTATTTACGAAAAGAAGATTTAAAGTTAGCCAATGACCATGTGCGTGATTTTATTTTAAATGCCTACATCAAAGGGAAATCCGTAAAACATGACTAAAAAAACAGCATTAATCACTGGGGCAAGTAGCGGAATAGGTAAAGCCACTGCGCTTCGTTTTGCCCAAGAAGGAATTAATTTGGTACTTTGTGGAAGAAATAGTCAGGCACTTTCAACATTGAAAACTTCACTCGAACAATCAGTAAAAGTACATGTTTTGATTTTCGACGTACGTGATAAAGTAGCAGTAAAATCAGCACTCAATCATCTTCCAACGGAATTTAGTAAAATTGATATTTTAATCAATAATGCTGGAAATGCGCATGGTCTTGACCCTATTCAATCAGGAAGTTTAGATGATTGGGATGCCATGATTGATGGAAATGTAAAAGGCTTACTGTATGTTTCGCAACCGATTATTCAACAAATGATAAAAACCCAAGGCGGGCATATTATTCATATTGGTTCAACCGCTGGAAAGGAAGTTTACCCCAACGGAAATGTGTATTGCGCTAGTAAGCACGCTGTTGATGCGCTCAACAAAGCCATGCGCATGGACTTAAACCCATTTGGGATTCGTGTTGGAGCTATTCATCCTGGATTGGTAGAAACCAATTTTAGTGCTGTTCGCTTCAAAGGAGATGCACAACGCGCAGAACAAGTGTATAAAGGCTATCAACCACTAACGGCAGACGATATTGCGGACATCATTTATTTTGTGATTTCAAGGCCTTATCATGTAAACATCGCAGATTTAATTGTCATGCCAACAGCTCAGGCTTCGAGTACGCAGGTTTTGAAATCTTAGAGGATAGTTACTGAACCATTTTCCTAACACTTGACGGTTAAAAAATACATATTTATCATTGCTAAAGCGTGTATATTGAAACTGTAATTTTTTCCCAACTTGAAACTGTTTAATCCTTTGATGCCCTTCTAGATCATAAAACAAAGCAAAAAAATTATTGCATTATAAGTTTATGGTGTACTGTTCTCCTTTATATTTTAATTTCACAATGTACATCACTTGTTTTAAATGAAATTGCGTTGAATTCTTCTCAACTGAATTTTCATCTTCTAATATACCTGAAACAGAATATTCTTTATATTCAAATCCATGTTCCGCTTCATCCTCAACCTCCAAGTTTACCACATCTTTCCCTGGGTTAGGATACAACTTTACATCCAACGAATTTACAAGATTTATTTCGTTTTCGGAAACTTCTCGTTTAAATCCTTAGCGAAAATGCAGTACGTAGTATAAATCGCTAAGGATTAATCAACTTCTAACCTTTAACGTCTATTGTTGGTCATCGAGTTTATCGAGATGCTAATGTCTATCGTCTTAAAATCTTAACGTCTTACTCCCCCTAATAATCCCACCTATCATTAAACGAATTATACATATTTACCCCGAGTTTTAAACGAATGGATGCCGTTGAAATTGAGTTTGCTTGAGAGACTGCAAAAACACCTAATTTGAAAACAGATTTTCGAATGCGGAACGTGCGTTGAACCCCTGCGTACAATTCAGCTTGCACGAATTGGTTATTATCCAAAAACAACAAACTTCCTCCAATTGATTCTTCAAGGCGCAGCTTATTGATACCCCAAACTTTGTTTAAGAACAAGCCGTTAAAGTGATGAATAAAATTTAACTGCAAATAACTATTGGAAGTGTTTAAAGCCGTGTCGAGTAACTGAAGTGAGGTGATAGGGTTTGAGAAAAACAGCAAATCAGAAGGTCGGAAAAACTTATGTTCTATAATTCTCAAATCTTGTTTTTGAATAAATCCGCCAGCAATTGCACTTACCTCGGAGCGACCAAACCTTTTCCAGTTGATATCGTCATTGATGCGCAATTCATAGTAATCAAAATTGGCTTCTGCTCCAAAAAAAGAAGGAAGGGCTTTTCGGTATTGCAACCTCACCGTCGGCCAAGGTGAAGGTAAAATGTATTTTCTGCCCTTTTTAAGAATGTAACGCTGTCGAAACTGGTATTCGACATCCAAATTAGCCAAGAAAATAGTATAGCGATTAAATGGCTGTGGTGTTTGAAAATCACCAAAAATATTCACCCAACTAGGATATTCAATGGCATCAATCGACGTTCTGTCGGAATAATGCAGCGCAAGTTTGGCAAACAAACCATTTACTAATTCACGTCGTCCATGAATTTCCAATTTCTGATTTCTTACCCTATTGGCTGGTGCTAGCATCCCTTGGATATTTTGATTTCCAGTGATAAAATCATAACTATCCCCAACTGTAAACCCAAGCTCTGTAAAGTGCAAGGGGTCGAACATATACGTAGTATGAAGACCACCCCTTAAGTCTCGATTAAAAAATCCATAATCAATGCTTGGCCCTATGCGAAGCCATTTGCTGTTTTCAAAACGTCGGGTAAATATAGGGTCGAGCTTATGCCGATAACCACCAACGCCAAAGGGTACGGTTTGGTTAATTAATCCAGGAACGTAAAGTTCATAACCCTTCAATGAGTTTACCCTTCCTATCCCGCTAAAAAACAAATCCAACCATCGAAAGGCATTCCGAATACTGTCTCGCTTGCGCAGATAGGCTTCACTTTCCTGATAATTCATTATGCTGTCTTGTTCATTGGCAAATTGCAATTCATAATCTCGCAACGGAATTGGGCGTTGTTGTTCCCAAAAAGACTTACTTCTATCAAATGCCTCTGGTTGATACACTTGAGTTTGTTGCCAAAAACGTTTTCCTGAATCATTAAAATCAAATTGATAACCTTCATGTTTTAAGCGAATAAAACCATTGATCAGTTCGCCTCCTTCTCGAATAGTATAGATAAATTCTCTTCGTTTTGGAACCAAAGCTTCTCCTTGCTTTTCGTAATCACAAATAATAGTTAAATTTTGCAAGGTCACCAACATAGAAGAAGGCAAAGAAAGTTCATACGAAACTAATTCCCACGATTCATTACGCACATAAATCATTCCTGAAAAAAGCGCATCTCGTTTGAAGCGTGGCTCAACACGAATGGCATGTACGTAACTTCCGTCTCTATCATAAAATGAATTTTCTAAGTAAAATTTATAATGAATAAGCGCGTTAAATGCCAATGGCGACAAAATGGGTGTGGTGGTCAATTTGGGAGCATCTATGGCATTTTCAAAAATCGAAAAATGAAAATCTTGAATCCCATTGATAAAAATATAGGGATTCCGATTTAACTCATACGTAGGAACAATATTATCACTAGGCAAGTCTATATTAAAAGAAACAGTAGTCGGAGTTGACAACTCATCCGGTTGTTCCATAAAATCTTGGTAAGCGTAAAAAACATCTTTAAATCGATTAGTAGATTGATAATACGAAATGGCTTTCCATTCTTTCAAATTGAGTTTTTCCTTGCCAATGAGGGAATCGGCAGAAATGCCTAAAAACTTATCTTTTTCAAGTGACGACAAACAATAAGAATCGACCTTATAGCGCTTTAATTGGTCGTTAAAGAAAGAACGTCGTGAAATAACTTGTTGCATGATTTCTTTGCCTTTGTCACGGTCTGACTTATAAACAATCGTTACTTCCTCCGTTTCTTGAAAAACAGAAGACATCACGAGGTTTACTTCCGATAATTCCTCGGTCACTTCAACGGTTATTTCAGCAGTTTGGTAACCACTTGCACTGCAGATTAAGATATGCGTTCCTTTTGCTAATTCTAATTGATAACGACCATTGGCATTGGCAAGTGTTCCAAAACTGGTGTTTTTAAGTTGAATTTTTGTAAACGGCACTGGCTCTTGCTGTTCATCCAACACAAACCCCCGAATCAATTGACCCCACGAGCTGTTTACAACGAGAATAAGGAAAATGAAAAAACAAATACGCATTTATGCTGGACGATTAACTGCATGTAAAGTTACAGTTTCATTGAGATAATTCTCGTTGATGACTTAAAAAATCTGAGTTCATAAAAAACATCAGTATATTTGAAACGAGGCAAAAACAATTTTGTATTGTCTTTTACGGATTAGTAGAGAGGAATGTTACGACATTGAACCGCATCATTTTCGAATATTTTTCGAATAAAAACGAATCATATCGTATCAAATAAAGGATTAGGTGATATATTTGAAGTATGGAAAATAAAGTACATACATTTTCACTTAAGATTGATTGGGAGCTTATCCGAATGATTAGCCAAATTGACCGATTTGATGCTTCATGGACTACAATAGAAAAGAAAGAAGGGCAAAGTTTAAAGCAATTAAAAACGATTGCAACTGTGCGCAGCGTTGGTGCTTCAACACGTATTGAAGGTTCAAAAATGTCTGACGAAGAAGTTGAGGTCTTGTTAAAAGAAATTGACATTACAAAAATTGTAGATAGAGATTCACAAGAAGTCATGGGTTATTTTGAAACACTTGATCTAATTTCGGAATCACATGACGAAATAGCAATCACAGAGAGTAATCTTAAAAACTTGCACAATATTTTAATGAAATACAGTAAGAAAGATGAATGGCATAAAGGTAATTATAAGCAACATAGCAATGCTGTAGAAGCAAAACTTCCCGATGGAACCAAATACATCATATTTAATACCACAGAGGCTGGATTTCCTACCCAAGATGCAATGAGAACGCTAATTGATTGGTATATACATGACAATGAAACTCATCCATTAGTCAAATGTGCGTTGTTTACCTATGAATTTTTGAGTATTCACCCATTCCAGGATGGAAACGGTCGCTTGAGCAGATTACTATCTACCTTGCTTTTACTTAAGCATGGATATAAATGGATTCAATATGTAAGTTTTGAACATGAGATAGAAAGTAGGAAAACTGAATATTATAGAGCCTTGAGGAGTTGCCAAGCTCAAAGACCAAACGAAGATGTTACTGATTGGATTCGATTTTTCTTTGATGCACTTGGAAACATTCAGACTCAACTAATGGTAAAACTCGAAAATAAAGGAGTTGAAACAAGATTGTCGCCAAGAGAAAAATCCATATTGACTTTCATAGAAAATAATTCGGGTTGCAAATCTGGCGATATTGCCAAAAAACTTGGAATTCCAAGTCCTACAGTTAAACGGATTTTACCTGAATTGATTGAAAGAAATTTAATTGAAAAATTTGGAACAGGTCGTGGAACTAATTATTCAATAAAATAAGAAAACGCCCTGTGACCTTATAAAACGAATTATCATTAGGTATAACTGTACTAGCCCGTTTTATTCACGTTTATTCCTTAATTTCGTTCACAGTTTTAGTCAAAGAAAATAACAGCATTGGAAATCATAACCCAAATAGCACAATGGAAATCGGAGTTAATTCAACCTCGAATGGACGACGTTTTGGTTGCTTTAATGGGGAATAAAAACGCCTATTTCTTTGATGAAATCACAACGGAAGACAAACTGTTTTTTCCTGCTGAAAATAGTGTTAGAAAGATTGCAAACACAGCTAAATCAAATGAGAAAATCAACGGTAGTTATACTTGCGGGTTTTCGGATGGCGTGCTTGAATTTGAAATGGATGAAACAAAAATCACTGCTCCTGTTTTTATTCAAAGTGGAACGCTAAAGTTGCAATCTTGGAAGAATCAATTTGAGTTTACTAAAATCGGAGATGTATTTTTAAATCCTTGGTTATCCAAAAAACTGCCTTTTTTAGAAGGTTTAAGGAACAAGGAACAAATTGTCGCTGCGCTTGAGACTCATTTTCAATCGGCTGAATGGAAAGAATGTTTTGCATTGGCCAACTTCCATCCGCATCGCTTTTTTCTTTTAAAGGAATTAGAAGATTTGGAGCTAAAAGAGGGGATTAATGAATTATTTACCTCAAAAGAAAAAATACCGCTTCAACTTCCCTATGGTGAAATTTTTCCTTTGGATAAAGACCAAAAAAAGACCCTTTCATTACTAAACGAAGAAAATGTTTGTTTGCAAGGACCACCCGGAACTGGAAAATCCTATGTGATTGCTACCTTGCTCGGTAAATTGTTAGCCAATAAAAATAGAGCGGCACTCGTTGCGGACAAAAAAACAGCTTTACAGGTTGTTTACAATCTTTTAAAAAAGCACGAACTACATCATTTTGCACTGTTAAATCATCATCAAGAGAAAGCAATAACAGTGATGGAATCGCTTAAAAGTTCTTGGTTGTTTTTAGAGCACTATTTACCGAAAAAAAAGCCGTACATCGGAAATCATCAAAACATTCTCCATCAACTAGAATTACTAATAAGTAAACTAACACAAAAAAACACCATCGGTGGACTTTCATTTGCTGAGTTTAGAAAAAAATATACGCTAGAAGAAATTGTACCAAGCCTTCCAAAAAATGCCAAAATACCTTCATTGGTTCAATGGGAAAACGATTTACCTCATTTGAAGCATTTATTGAAAAATGAACAATTAGAAACTGCTTTACATCTAAAGTCATGCAGGGACTTAACAGCGTTTTCTAAAATGCTTGAAGAGGCTGTTTCATTGCAAGAACAAATTTTAAAAAATGATTTTTTTGATATAACCTGGACAAAAAACGACATCGCTGTCCAAATGAAAAGATCTGGGCTTTCTCGTTTGTTTTTTTACCAAGGAAGGTTATTGCCAAAAGCATTCTTAACAATAGGAAGTAACAAACAAAAAAAGTTAATCGCTTTAGCTAACGAACTGCAATTTGTTCGTGCGCAAATCGAACAACTTCAAGAGGAAAAGAAACTTTGGAAAAAAGATTTTTCGCTATCTGAATTGAACGAGTATATTTTAGCACTTTCCACCACAAATCGCTTTAACATTGGGAGTTGGCTCAAAAAACGAGAATTGTTACAATATGCACACCTTGATTTTGCATTAGCCAAAGAGGCCTTAGAACAACTGGTTAAACTTAAATCATTAGAAAAAAAGGAACTTGAGCTTATCCATCAATTACAACAATGGGAAATTCCTTCTCAGTCACATGAACTAGTTCATTTAAACTTTTTGATACAACAACTAAATGCATTCCCAAAAAATGAAGTTAAATCACTTTCTTCCCTTTCCGAAGAAGAACTTTATACCTTACAAAATGCAGATATACTGTTGCAACGGATTAACTCATTCGTTATAAAACATTTAATCATTTCAGATAATGAGCCTTTTTATGCTGTGCTAACTAAAATCATAGAAAACAGCGATGACTTGACCAAAAGCTTTTCTGAATGGAATGGAATAGGAGAGGAAAGTAAACAACTTCTTCAATTTAAAAAGGATTTAAACACCATTCAAAAAGGAATTATCCACCATCATTGGAGCTTATTTGTTGGACAACATCCCGTATTTAAAGCGAATTCCATCGGGTTATTAAATGAGAAAATAAAAGCTGTAATTGAGGAACGCAACAACGATGCTCACGCTTTTTCATCGCACATTATTGATGGATTAAAGCAACAATTTGACTATTATCATCAGATGTTGCAAACTCCTGCTCAGCAACTTTCTAAGTCAGAAAAAGAACTGAAAAAGCAATTGCGCAAAGGAAAGTCTATTCTGGTGCGTGAATTTGCCAAAAGTAAGCAACACAAGACCTTATTGGAATTATTCCAAAGCGAAGCAAAAGCATGGATCGTATTGCTAAAACCATTGTTTTTGGTGAGTCCATCGAGTTTGGCAAATAATTTCCCTGTGGAAAAAGATTTTTTTGATGTTGCCATAATTGATGAAGCGAGTCAAATGCCGCTTTATTCTAGCTTAGGAACTGTTTTCCGAGGAAAACGCATGTTAGTTGCGGGAGACGAACAACAAATGCCACCAAGTTCATTTAGCTTCTCTGTTTCAGATAAAACAACCATTTTGCAACAAACGCAATTTTATTACGCTTCTTGTAGTTTGTCATTTCATTACCGTTCTGAACATCCTGATTTAATAACGTTTAGTAATCAGTATTTTTACAGAAATCAACTAAAAGCCTTTCCTTCCTTAAATGCCCAAGATTCCATTGAGTTTATCCTGCTAGAAGGTCAATTTGAACAGCGTGTCAATGAAAAAGAAGCACGTTATATTGCCCAATTAATTTCCCAAAAACTCGATAAAAACGAACATGATTTTGGCTTGGTGGCATTTAGTCAAGTTCAATTGTATGAAATTATAAAGCATCTACCAGAAAAAGCAAAACAACAATTACAAGAAATTGAAGACAATGTGCTTGTGCAGTCATTAGAATACTTACAAGGTGAAGAATGTAATCATTTGTTCGTTTCCTTGGGTTATGCAAAGAACGAGGAAGGAAAAGTGCGTTTGCAGTTTGGCGCGTTAAATCACTCCGGCGGTCACAAACGATTGAACGTATTAATGTCGAGAGCTAAAAAGAAAATCACGTTTGTTAGCTCCTTAAAAAGTGAAGATTTACCTATTTCTGACAATGAAGGCGTGGACATGCTTCGAAAGCTTTTGTACTTCTTAGAAGAAAATAAAAAAGGACAAAGCAATTTCCCGTTGGGACTTCAACCAGTAATCAACGATAATATGTTGACTTTTGAACAAGTCTATGTAGCTGTTCCAGATGCGAGTACTTTAATTACGCTTTATCACGTGTTAACCACACGAGGTTGGAAAGTGGATTTTAGGTTGTGAAGGATTGCTAAAAAAACTCTAATTGAGGCGAATGCTAATCTATAGATGATTCAAAAATCAAAATTAGCTTTCTATAAGAACTTCAATTTTCTTAAATTACCCTAATTCTATCCTTGGTAATTATATTTTTATATATTTTCGTCATTCAATGAACACAAAACATACTATGACAAAAATAACGATTGCAAAAGGAGACGGAATTGGTCCAGAAATCATGGATGCCACACTGGCGGTGTTAAAAGCTGCTGGAGCGAACCTCGAATTCGAGGAAATTCAAGTTGGAGAGAAGGTATATCTTTCAGGTAATACCTCTGGGATTCCAAAAGAGGCTTGGGATGCAATTAAAACGAACAAGATTTTTCTTAAAGCTCCAATTACTACCCCACAAGGTGGAGGTTACAAAAGTTTAAATGTAACCATGCGTAAAACATTAGGTTTATTCGCCAATGTTAGACCTTGTGTGAGTTACCATCCTTTTGTGAACACCAAGCATCCAGTTATGGATATGGTTATTATCCGTGAAAATGAAGAAGATTTATATGCAGGAATTGAGCATCAACAAACAGAAGATGTGGTTCAGTGCTTAAAATTGACTTCTGTTTCAGGTTCTGAACGTATCATTCGTTATGCTTTTGAGTTTGCAAGAGCCCATAATCGTAAAAAAGTGACTTGTTTCTCTAAAGACAACATTTTGAAACAAACAGACGGTTTGTTTCGAAGAATATTTAATGAAGTTGCAAAAGAATATCCAGATTTAGAAAACGAACATTGGATTATTGATATTGGTTCGGCTAAGATTGCTAATAAACCAGAGCAATTTGACGTTGTTGTGATGCAAAATTTATACGGAGACATAGTTTCGGATATTGCTGCGGAAATATCAGGCTCGGTTGGATTGGGTGGTTCTTCTAATATTGGCGAAAGTGTAGCCATGTTTGAGGCTATTCATGGAAGTGCTCCAGACATTGCTGGGAAAAACATTGCTAATCCATCAGGATTGCTTAATGCCGCTGTAATGATGCTGTATCACGTAGGTGAGCCAAAAACAGCTGCGATGATTCATAATGCCTGGCTAAAAACCTTAGAGGAGGGTTTACATACAGCAGATATTTATTCTGAAAACCTTTCTAAAAAAAGATTAGGAACAAAAGAATTTGCTGAGGCGGTGATTGCCAACTTAGGTAAACTACCTAACAAGTTAAAAGCAAAAGACGAAAGTCAATTATCCTCTGTTGAAGTTCCAATAGTTCGATTTAAAGCATCGAAGAAGAAAGAACTTCTTGGCGTTGATGTTTTTGTTGATGCTCAAGTTAAACCAAACGAAATTGGAGAGAAATTAATCCAAGCTTCAGGAAATACACAATTAAAGTTAGAAATGATTACCAATCGAGGTGTAAAAGTCTTTCCTGATGGTTTTGAAGAAACATTTTGCACCAATCATTGGCGATGCAGATTCAAAGAAGCGAATGGCAAAATCATCACTATGTCTGAAGTCATTGAATTACTAAACGCTTTGCACACTGCAAACATTGATATTATTAAAACAGAAAATCTTTATCAGTTTGATGGGGTCAAAGCATTCTCGTTAGGACAAGGACAGTAGTTTTAAAATACGGCACACTATACAAAAAGGACTCCTAACACTAGAAGTCCTTTTTGTATTTATTCAAATTTGAAGTTTATTTCAAACAATCTGTTGTTTTGATATGTCAATAATATAATAAACTCAAACTATCGTTTAACAATCAGCCGTTTAACACCAATCAATTCTCCGTTTAGGGCATATAACTGAACAAAATAAACACCGTTGTTTAAACCTTGTAAAGAAACTTTATTACTAGATGAATTTATTCTTTGTTGCAATACCTCTTTGCCCAACGCATCAGTTAATTTCATTTCTAGAGTTGAACTTTGATCATCCAACATAACTATAAAGTAATCAGTTGTGGGATTTGGATAAACACTAATCTTATTGATATCAAACTGCTTTGTTGTTAAGGAACAATTTTGTTCTCCTGCAACAAACTTGATTGTTAGACCAGTGTAACGATTCGCAAATGGGTTTACAATATTGTATTCATGAATTGCACAAAATTCATTACCATCAGGCACAACCTGCGGTTTAAAAATAGAAGAGTCTCCAGGTGCAATCGTAATATCAATAGGAGTTGTATATAATTCCGTGTCCGAAGCATCATGACACAATAAATCATCACAAATTTGATCCAACCTAGCACTTGCCAATAACCGTCTTCGCTGAAACCTTACAACTATTGGTTCAACAGAGGTGTTCACTAGACGAAGGTCTTTATATACATGCAGGTCACTTGGATCTCCAATAACCCCAATCTCCGCATCATTCAGTGAAACAGAAGGATTGTCAATACTAATTATTTTGAGTTGTCCAAAAACAACGATTGGTATTAAAACGAAAATACTCAGTAAAAATTTTATCATATTCATATTTTATATTTCGAATTTACAACAATCAAACCAAAATTTCAAACAGATTTACGATTAATTGTTAAAAAAAGTTTTTAGGATTTCAATAATACGAAGAAATAACAAATAGTGTAATTCAATTTAATATTGTACTTTTGAACATCTACTAAAATAAAATATATGAAAAAATTATTACTAGCTGCCTCCATATTATTTGGAACTTATAATGTAAATGCTCAAATTCCTGATTATGGTGTATTGAGTCAAAACATCGTCATTACAGATATTGATGGAGAAGAATATGATTTGTATGAAATATTAGATCAAGGAAAAACAGTTATCCTTGATTTGTTTGCAGAATGGTGTGGGCCTTGTTGGAACTACCACACATCAGGACAGCTTACTAATTTGTATGACACATACGGGCCTGATGGAACAGACGAATTACTTGTTATGGCCGTAGAAACGGATCCTACTACTTCAGTTTCTGATTTATATGGTGGGGCAGGAACACAAGGTTGGGATTGGTTTAATGGAATTACTTATCCTATTGCAAAACAAAGCATTGGCGGGATATTCAATCAAGCGTACTACCCTACCATTGTTATGATTTGCCCAGATAGAAGTGTTACAGAAGTTGGTCAACAAAATACAGCTTCACTATATGCAGCAACACAAACATGTGCCCCTGCTCCAACTAACACCAATGACCCAAGGTTATTAGCTAGTTTGTCTGACGAATTTTTCTGTCAAGGGCAAAGCGCAAATATTATTGCTGTTCTTCAAAATTATGGTACAGAACCAATCACTTCTGCGACTATTGAGGTATTTGATGGGGCAACATCTGTTGCATCTCAAAACTGGACTGGTTCATTAAATCCTTTCGAAGCAGAGGAGGTTGTTATCGGAAGTGTCAATCCTTCAACAGCGACAACTTACACTATTCGTATTACATCTGCTAATGATGATAGCTCTAATGACGATATTTCCACCTCAATAGCGCCAGCCCAAATTCTTGAAGTTGGAGAAAATGAAAAAAACATTCACTTAGATTTAATTATTGATGCGTATGCATCTGAATTAGGTGTTATATTTAATGAGGGATCAGCTCCGTCTGAAGACCATATTACTGTTCACAATAATGCTGCTGATAACCCTTCATCTGTGTTAGGATTCCTACAAGTAGGATCATTAGCAGATAATATAGGTACTTGGGAAGCTTGGTACGATGTTAACAATGAAGGCTGTCACTGGATTATGTTTGTTGATTCTTACGGTGATGGTATTAACTGGCAAAAACCAGACGCAAAAATCGAAATCAACGGTTCTGGAGGTAGCCAAATCTCAGTTGATCCAGGTTTTGGTAGCTCAGTAACTGTAGTTTTCGATGTTGAATTCATAAACGATTTAAGTGTTGATAATGCCGGCCTTAATAATGCAGTTAAGCTTTACCCAAACCCAGCAACAAACATGTTCAATTTAGCACTTGATTTGGGCGATGTAAGAGGGAATTCAATTGAAGTAATCAACATGCAAGGTCAACAAGTATTGATTGAAACGTTAAATAATGTTTCTGGAGAGCAAGTAATTTCCATTCCAGCTACCAGCTTAGAAAACGGAATGTATATAGTGAATTTGCATACTACTAATGGTATAGTTACAAAAAGACTATCTGTAGTAAAGTAAATAGTTCAGTAAATAAAAAGACGCCGAATAATATTTTGGCGTCTTTTTTGTTTAATGAAAGAAAAATTGATTTATGAAGTATTTATTTTTAGCCAGTTTATTTATCTTTTGCAGTTATAAAGTTACAGCGCAAGAAAATACTGGCTTGTTAGAAAAAAAGATTCCAGCTGTTGATTTAAAAAATACAGATGGAGAAACTATCAGCACTGGAAAAATATCCAACGATGGAAATCCTATAATAATTTCGTTTTGGGCAACGTGGTGTGGTCCATGTAAAAAAGAATTAAACGCAATCAATGACGTTTACGATGATTGGCAAGAAGAACTAGGTGTTAAGCTTATTGCGGTTTCTGTAGATGATGAAAGAACAAGAAGCAGAGTAGCACCTTACGTTGATGGACAAGGTTGGGAGTACGAAGTTTTACTTGACCCAAATAGTGAATTTAGAAGAGCAATGGGTGTTAACAATGTGCCTCATACTTTTGTCATTGATGGAGAAGGGAAAATAGTTTATTCCCATAATAATTATGCTCCAGGTGATGAGGATGAATTATACGAATTCATTTTACATTTGACCCAAAAATAGTTTTTTTAAATGTTTCGTAACAGTTTAGTTTTCCTCCTCTTTTTTTTCATTTTAAATGGCTTTCACCTTAAATCACAAGGTGATATATCTGGAAATGTAGAATCCATTTTTCAGTATTTAGTTACTGATTCTTTGATTGGTTCCGTTCAACCAGATGAACAATCTTTGGTTAACGCTTATGCAAATATTAACTATCGAAACGCAGGTTTTAAGGCTGGTGTAAGAATGGAGGCTTACATGCCACGAATTTTGGGCTACCCTGATAGATTTGATGGTTCTGGACTTGGGTATAGGTACTTCGGTTATGAAAACGATTTTATTGATGTAACATTTGGAAATTTCTACGACCAATTCGGTTCTGGTTTAATCTTTCGAGCATACGAAGATAGACCCTTAGGTTTTGACAATATGATGAATGGCTTTAGAGTGAAACTTAAACCTACCAAAGGTGTTGCAATAAGAACTGTTTATGGTCGTCAACGTTACGCTTTTACAGAAGGTCAAAATGTTTACAGTCCTGCTATTGTTAGGGGTGTTGATGCAGAGGTCGATTTAGTACAGACTTTTCCTTCATTAGAAGACAAAAATATTCGTTGGACAGCTGCCGGGTCCTTCGTTTCGAAATATGAAAGAGATAACAATGATTCTTACATATTGCCAGAAAATGTAGCTGCATACGGTGGACGAATGGAAGTTGGGTATAAGAAATTTTTTATTAATGCAGAATACATTCATAAAGGACAAGACCCTTCTCAAGACAATGATTTCATCTACAATGAAGGAAACGGAATTTTAATTAATACAGGTTATTCTAAAAAAGGATTTGGAGTTCTCTTTTCCGCTAAATCTATTGATAATATGAGCTATCGAAGCGATAGAAATGCTGCGCTTCAGGACTTAACAATAGGGTTTATTCCCCCTCTTACCAAAACGCATACATACAACTTAGTTGCTACGCTCTACCCATATGCATCTCAACCTGTTGGTGAAGTAGCTTATCAAGCAGATTTATTCTACAAAATACCAAAGAAAACCAAACTTGGCGGAAAGTATGGCACTGATATAGCATTGAATTTTTCGACTGCTTTTGAGCCGATACGCAAAACCTCTAATATCAACCCGAATGATTCTACTCGGGTAACATATGTTTCAAGATTATTTGATAAATCTTCGCTTATATATTGGAGGGATTTCAACGTCATGATAGAAAGAAAAATCAATAAAAACCTTCGCTTAAAAGCGAGTTATTTTAATATTGTTTTTAACAACGATGTCATAAAATTGGTTCAGGAACAAGGACTTATTGAATCACACATTGCGGTTATCGAAGGTCAATATAAGATCAACAAGAAAAACGCTATTCGTGCAGAGCTTCAGGGTTTATGGACAGTAAATCGTAAAGACAGAGGTAATTGGGCAACGCTTGTTGTAGAATATTCAATTTCTCCGAGTTGGTTTTTCGGTTTAGTATATCAGTCCAACTATGGAAACCCAAGACCAGAAGAAAGAATAGACTATCCTACAGTGATTGCAGGTAGAATTTGGGGAGCAACTCGATTACAAGCTTCTTATGGTCGTCAAAATGAAGGTTTGTTTTGTGTTGGTGGGATATGCCGACCTGTACCAGCCTCCAATGGTTTAACAGTTACTTTTTCTCATAGCTTTTAAATGTTAGAATTATGAAAGTTATATTCCAATCGTTAGTCATTATTTTTAGTATCACCACAGGTGTTTTGTTTACTAGTTGTGATAAAATTGATAATCCATACCCGCCAACTTTAGTGATTGATACAACGCTGTTCCCTGGTGTTTGGAGTGATTATTTAGAGAATGAATATCCTGTTTTTGAACCGATAGGCAACCAACTTCCGAATGTATTACTCGAAGAATATACAGGGCATTTGTGCAATAATTGTCCAAATGCAGCTATAATAGCGCATGAAATCAAAGAAGGAAATCCAGAACGTATATTTGTAGCGTCAATTCATGCTGCTCCGGGTGGTATGTCCTCTTTCCAAATGTACAACCCAAACGATTATAAATTTTACACCAACCACACCAATCAAGATGGGTTAGCTTATGGACAACGATTCGCTAGTGGTTTTAATTTCTTTGGGAATCCTCAAGGTACGGTCAACAGAAAAGTTGTTGACGGTAAAATGTTTGATTTTTCTGGTACATGGCAAACACGAGTTAATGCCAGTTTAAATGCAGGAAATCCTAAAATAAAACTACAAGGTGCAGTGAATTTTTATGAAGAGTCAAATGGAGGCTTTTTACATTTGCGTGCTGAAAAATCTGGTGGATTATCAGCTAATGTAAATGCTGTAATTTATGTGATGCAAGACACTTTAACAGATTGGCAATTAATGCCTAATAATAGTTATAATCCAAATTATTTACACAAAGACAAGCACCTTGGAAGCATTGATTCCAGACCTTGGGGAAGACCTTGTTTTTCGCCTGAAGATGCAAATGGCACACTGACAACTTTAGACTATTCTTTTACTATTCCAGTTGGAGTACCAAAAGAAAGCTTGTATTTCTTGGCTTACGTTTTTGATATGGAAACCTATGAAATTTTTCAAGTCATTAAACTGAAACTATAGCTTATCATTGAAGTTTGGATTCATAATATGCATAAAGTGCTGCTTGTGATTCAATTAATTCTCCATCTATTTCCGGCTTAACAAAACGATTATTTTGCTTTTCATCAATCCAACGAGCTTTAACATTATCCGACCACTGAATTTCAAAAACTTCCCGAAGTTGCTCCTTAATGTTATCTTGTAAAATAGGTGCAGTTACCTCAATTCGCTTGTCTAAATTTCTAGTCATCCAATCGGCAGAAGAAATAAAATAAAGTGGATTATTATCATTTTCAAAAATAAAATACCGAGTATGTTCTAAGTGGCGACCAATAATACTTTTCACTAACACATTTCCTTTCAACTCTGGGAGTTCAGGATTTATACAACAAATTCCTCTTACAATTATTCTAATCTTAACACCGACCTTACCAGCAGCATACAACTTATTAATTAGTTTAGAGTCAACAAGGTTGTTCAAAACTATTCGAATTTCTGCATTTTTGCCAGCTTTTGCATTTTTTATCTCTTGATTAATCAATTGCTGAAATCGTCTTCGTGTGTTGAATGGAGAAACAAATAGTTGCCTGTAAATCCCACGCTCGATATTGTTTTCTAGCAGGTTGAATACTTTTTTTACCTCACGTGTTATCTCTGGATTGGATGTAAATAAACTAAAGTCGGTATATACCTTTGCTGTTCCACCGTGGAAATTTCCTGTACCAACATGTGTTAATAGTTGTTCCTTTTTACCTGAAACTCTGGTTACTTGAATCATCTTTGAATGTACTTTCAAACCTGGAACACCAAAAATAATTCTCGCACCGTGTTCCCTTAACAAGTTTGACCAATACATATTATTTTCTTCGTCGAATCGGGCCTGTAACTCTACAACAACGGTAACTTCTTTTCCATTTTTAATGGCATTTATAAGAGCGTTAATAACTTGTGAACGCTTGGCAACACGGTAAATATTGATTTTTATTTCCTTAACTTTTGGGTCAATAGCTGCTTCTCTCAAGAAATCTACTAAATGGTCAAATTTTTGGTAAGGATAATGCAGTAGTACATCCTGTTTTAATATGGTTTTTAAAAGCGAACGTTCTTCCGTTAAGAGCGGGTGATTAAGTGGTGGACGAGGTTTAAAAACAAAAGCCCCATTCCCGAAATCAGGAAAGCGCATTAGATCCTTAAAATTATGATAACGACCACTTGGCGCAATATGATCATACTCGGATGTACCAAGTGCTTTGAGCAAATAATTTAATAATTCCTTATCCATTTCAGCATCATATACAAATCGGACAGGTTCACCTTTTTTACGCTGTTTAATCCCTTCTTCCATTTTGTCATAAATAGAAACAGAAAAGTCATCATCGATATTCAATTCAGCGTCTCGTGTGAACTTAAAAGTAAAGGCATGTGCTTCATCAAATTCAAAAATCGTGAAAATTTGTTTTAGATATAAACGTATTACATCATCCAAAATAATAACAAAACTTCCTTCTGGTTCTTTGAAAGTGATAAACCTATTATGACTGGAAGGGATTTGAATTAATGCATAAAGAGGCTTATCCTTTTTTGCGCCAACCAATGTAACAGCTAAGTAGATTTCTTTATCCTGAAGCCTTGGGAATTTTCGCTTTTTGTCCAACAAAATAGGCACAATATCTTGTTTTAGATCATTGTGATAATATGTTTCCAATTTTGCTTTTATGGACGGTGTAACCGTATGTTCATTTAAATGATAAATTCTATGCGCTTCTAAGTTTTTAAGTAATCTTTGATAAGATAAATCATAGATTTTACGCTGTTTTCTAACCGTGTCTTGAATTTGTGACATCAATTGCTTAGGAGTTCCATCAAAACCCTCCAAAAAGGATTTTCGCATGCTAATCATTCTATTGATATTCGCAACACGCACCCGAAAAAACTCATCCATGTTATTGGAGTATATTCCGAGAAAACGCAAGCGCTCCACCAATGGATTTTTGCGATCCAAACTCTCTTGTAATACCCTTTCATTAAAGGAAAGCCAATTTAATTCTCTATTTATCAACCGTGCAATTTTTTGCATATAAAGCTAATTGTTTTCTTGAAATACTGAGTGTTTTATCTGTTTTAGTCTAACATTTTTTAACTAAACTTACTGCATGAAAAAAGAGGGAAGTCTCCTTCCCTCCACCTAATCATCCATGTTGCTTCAACTATGAAAAAACTTACTTGCTATGGTACAAAAGTAACGGCAACGTATTAAGTGCATGTTAAGGCGGTGTTATTACATCGTCAATAATTATTGTTGTAGCGTGGCTAAGGTAAAATAGATTGATTCAAATAAAAGTAAAAACATAAAACAAAAGCATTTTTATTTTTTTATCCTAATGAACTTTAACTCAATGGCTACAATTTCAACATATTTTTTTGAACCATTCAGTTTTTGAACCATTAAGTGAAGGAAATTAAGAACCTCCCCCCTTAATGAGCCTTAACTACTTAATGTTTTTTTCTTTTTTAACACCTGATTTGAACCATTAAGTAAAGAGAATTAAGGGTTTTTCGCAATGATTAAATAGTTACATTGTTATTAAGAAAGTCACTCTTCAAAAAAGCGCTATAAATCAACGCATTGATGTTTTTATTCATCTAATAATCAACATCAAAAAGGAGATATATTTACCGAACAGCGAAATAAAAAACAATAATTTTTTTGGATGAAATTACGTTATTTAAAAATTTTGATTTAACTTTCGGTATAATTTAAAAACCAAATCAAATGAAAAATGAAAACTTTTTCCGCCCTTTTTCGGTTGTTAAAAATTTAACAGGGGGGGGAGTACTGCTCTAGTTGCAGTTTTATTAACAATGCTTTCTGTTTGCAAAATTCATGCACAGAATCAGTATTTAACCGACATTAACCTTGAACTAA